>JAJFUE010000061.1 GCA_021372575.1 bacterium
GGTCCCTCGCACACGCTCGGGCTACTGCATGAATGCACAATCCCCCTTGACGTGGGTGTCCCCATTATGCATACTTGGCTCACGCGGAAAGGAGGTGGTCCAATGTCCATACATAGTACCAGCGAGGTGGCTGAGACGTAAGTAGCCTCTTTTCGAGAATGCGGCTTGGGATCTTACGGAGAGGTGAAACCGTTAATCCCATCAGTCCACCGAATTTTGAACAACGCCCGCGGGTTGAGCCGCCAAGGACTCCCGCGGGCGTTTCATATTTTTCGTTGAATGCGCCGCGCGCCAATCCCACAATGAGAGATCGTTATCGGAAGTTTTTCGAGCCGGATATCTCAGATGAATCAGTTGGCCCTCGCATGGGATCTCGCGCGTTATGCCCGTCGCGCCGCGTTGGTTGCGATTCTCGTTTTTTCATCCGTCGCTTTCGCCGAGACGCAGGCCGAGGCCGGCGGCGAAGGCCGCGCCAGTGATGACGCCCTGCGCAAGATCAGGATTCTCGAGAAACTGCTCGAACAAGAAAACCCGACCGAGCTTCCGGCCGAGGTCCTGGACGAGACGGCGGTCGAGCAGCTCGAGCCGCCGGGCGTCACGTCGATCCTGCCCGATCCGGGCGACGACGAAGTGAGCGTGACGCTGGACGCGATCCGCGTGACGTTCGACCAGGACATGGACACGAGCCACTCGTGGGTCGGCGAAGGGCCCGATTTCCCGCCGCTGCGCAAGGGCCAGCGGCCGCGCTGGATCGACTTGCGCACGTGCATTTATCCGGCCGAGCTCAAGCCGGGCAAGTTTTACCGGATGCAGATCAATTCGAAGACGGAGCATGGGTTCCGTTCGAAAAGAGGCCAGATCGACGCCGAGCCGGTTCCGATCTGGTTCGTCACGCAAGGGGCGGATCTCGAGACCGCGCGGCGGGGCCTGAGGCCGCAGGTCGCGCGCATGGAACCCGACTCCGGCGACGGCGAAGTCGATCCCGCGACGAGCGAATTGCGCGTCACGTTCAATGTGCCGATGGGGAACGGCAGCGCTTTTGTCGGCGCCGGAGAACACTACCCTGAGAGCCCGGATGGCGAACAGCCGCACTGGTCGGCCGACCACCGCACGTGCATCCTGCCGGTGCGGCTGGAGGGCGACTGGGAGTATCAGCTCGCATTGAACGGCAACGGCCGAAGCGATTTCCAGAGCGCGGCCGGCGTGCCGCTGGATCCGATCTTCTGGACGTTCCAGACAAAGAAGGCGCTGGCCGCCGCGGGCGCGACCAGTTCGACGCTTTCGATTTCGGTCGATCCGCGCGTCGAGCTCATCAGCATCATCTTCCGGCTGGCGGGCAATCCCGAATACAACCGCGGTGCGGTGGCGTCGTATAACGACGACGTCGAGCGGTGGTTCGGCGGCCGCAAGCAACACGCGGCGGTGAAGCTGGCAGGCAAACTGCGCAACAGTTACGGCGTCGGCTTCGACGCGCCGATGAGCCTTGCGATCCGCATGCCGCAGGCGATGAGCGACCTCGCCGGCGACGCGCCGTGGCGGATCGACGCCGAGGGGATCGACGCGCGTTGGCAGCCGGCGGAACTCAAGGAATTCTGCGAGCAGGCGCGGTTGTTCGCGCAGGCGAGCCGGTTCGACAAGTTCTTCGCCGACCATGCGGACTTTTACAAGGAGGCGTGCGACGAGGCGCGGCGCGTCATCGAACGCGACGTGAGGCTGGACTGGTTCGACAAGTTTTTCGGCGCGCGGCCGGGGGCGGACTTCCGGATCGCGATCGCGCCGTTGACCGGCGGCGGCAACTACGGGCCGAGCCGCCGCGTCGGCAAGCGCGAGGAGATGTACTGCATTTTGGGGGTCTGGTTCACCGATCGCTACGGCGGGCCGGCGTTCAGCCGCGAGGCTTCCGGCGTCGTCGCGCACGAGTTCAACCATTCGTATTCGAATCCGGTCGTGTTCAGGCACATGAACGAGCTGCGCTCGGCGGGCGTGGTTTTGTTCAAGCCGGTCGCGGCCAGGATGCGGCGGCAGGCTTACGGGCATTGGGAGACGATGATGATCGAGTCGCTCGTGCGCGCGGCGCAGGTGCGTTACGTGCGCGAGGTGCGCGGGCCGTTCTGGGGCCAGCAGGCGCTCAAGGAGGAAGTCAGCCGCGGCTTCACGTGGACGCCGGGGCTGGTCGATTTGTTTGACGAATACCAGAAAGACCGCGCGAAATACCCGACGCTCGAAAGTTTCTTCCCGCGCGTGGTCGAGTTTTTCAATGAATACAGCAAAAAGACGCCGGACAAGACCAAGCCGATGGTTGTGGAGCTGATTCCCGCCGACGGCGCGAACAACGTGGACCCGGCGATGACCGAATTGCGCGTGACGTTCGACCGGCCGATGGGCCCCGGTGTGTCATGGGTCGGCGGCGGGCCGAGTTTTCCGGAGATTCCCGCGGGCGCGAAACCGGGATGGAGCGCCGACCGCAAGACCTGCGCGCTGCCGGTGAAGCTCAAACCCGGCACCGATTACGTTCTCAACCTGAACAGCTTTTTATTTAAAAATTTTCAGGATTCCAAAGGCGTGCCCCTCGAACCGGTCGAATGGAAATTCAGGACGAAGGAATGAGGGAGCTTGGGCATGTTACGGAAATGGTTCGGCCGTCCCTCCGGGACTTGTGTTTTTATTGGGATTTTCCCCGCCACTGTCGTGGCGGGCTGAAAGCGGTCGTCCCTGCGGGACTTTTTCAACACCCTGTTCGTTTCGTGTATTTCGTGACCTGCATTTATTTCTTCTTTAGCTCCGCCTCGATCGCACTGACCAGTTCCTTGTCTTCCGGCGTGGTATTTGAGCCGTAACGGGCGGCGATTTTGCCGGTGCGGTCGATGAGGAACTTGTTGAAATTCCAGCTGATCGCGCCGCCGAAGGGGTGGTCGGCTTTTTTGTTCGTCAGATAGGCGTAGAGCGGGTGCTGGTCCTTGCCGCGCACGCTGATCTTGGAGAACATCGGGAACGTGACGTTGTATTTCGTCGAGCAGAACGCCTTGATTTCGGCGTCGGTGCCGGGCTCCTGGTGCATGAAATTGTTGGCGGGGAAGCCGAGGATGACGAACCCGCGATCCTTGTAGGTTTCGTAGAGTTTTTCGAGGCCGGCATATTGTTTGGTGAAGCCGCATTTGCTGGCGACGTTGACGACGAGGGCGACGTTGCCCTTGAATTCGCCGAGGTTCACGTCGCGACCGTCGATGTTTTTCATCGTGAAATCGTAGATCGACATGATGGGGTGCTCCTGTGAATTTTTTGCGCTCGCATGATTATAGCAAACGGCGCATTTCGGGGCGGTCACATTTCGATCTGCGGGAAAATCGCCTGTTCGATGCGCTCGGCGTAGGCGCGCGCGATGCGGTATTTGAGCCACCAGAAGGGGACCGTCATCGGCAAGGTCATCATCACGAGAGTCATCGTGCTTGGCCCGCCTCGGTTTCCCGAAGCTTCGGACCACGACGCGCAAAGCCCGATGTAGATCACCATCAGCCAGAACACGAACAGGGCGTAAATAAAGACGAGCATGACCTGGCGGCGCAGCGCGGTGATGCGCGAGTCGGTCGATACATACAACGCCGCCTGCACCCAGTGCGTCATGTAGAGGGTCAGGATCGCATTCATGCCGACGAGCGCATAGCCAAACAGGAAATAACCGCATGCCGGGAAGAAAAGCAGGTGCGCAAACATCAATCCGGCCATGAACAAGGCGATAAAAACGGCAGGCGTCCAGATCCTTTTCGCGCCGATCAACTGGCAGATTTCGATCGGGCGCAGTTCGGACATCACCATGTCGCACAGCCGGCGCCGGCGCGTTGCCGGCGAAGCCAGCCAGCCCAGCTTGAGGCCGTACAGCAGGCAAGCCCCCTCGAGCGTAATCCAGCCCATCACCAGGTTGAATGCGAACGTCTCCTCGATCTGGTCGTCGCGCGGGCCGCGCAACCAGTACATGCGGTAGAGCCACCAGATCGGAATGAGCGCCGTCATTGCGGCGACGAGGATTTCGTACTTCCTGCGCGGTTTTGTCCGCACAAGCTCGAGGATCGGGGAGGCATTGCGCGTGAAGAAGATGTCGCGCGGGCGGATCGGGTGGCGGAGCGGCTTGAGGTCGATGTCGGGTTCGGCCATGTCACTTGCCCTCCAGTGCGCGGCGGCAGTCGGGCGATTCCATGAACTTTTTCACGCGCAGGCCGAAGTCGTTCGGTTTGGGATCGGCCTTGGGATGCGAATGGTCGCGGCCGATATTAAAGAGCGTCGCGAGGATTTCAGGCCGATGGTCGATGGGGAATTCGGCGCGCCGCCACTGGTGGCGGAAGTCCACAATGATCATTGTGGCGATTTCAAGATTGCCTGTCAGTGTTAGCAAATCGCGTTCATGCCCTTCGCGGTTCGCGAGTGACTCGCATTGCGACGGCCTGATCTGGCACAGGCCGATCCTGCCGTCGAAATTTTTTGCATCGCCGAATTCGTTGTAAATCGAGCGCTTGCGGTTGATCGCGAGGCCGAAGCGGTCCATGAAGTCGCCCGTCCAGCGCGAGCGTTCGCGCGTCTGCGAGACGTAGATGATCCCGGCAAGCAGGTTGGGATCGAGTTTGGCCGAGCGTGCGGCTTCGGTGATGTGCGCGCGGTTTTGACGGATGAGCTCGAGCGCCTGGCGGTGCGAGACGCGCGGCAGGCCCAGCCACCACGGCGCAAATATGAGCGTAAACACGGCGGTGGATGTCGCCCAGCGCATGGCGCGTTGCCGTGCCGTGATGATCGGCGCGGGGAACCGGCTCGCCTCGGAAAACGCCAGGCCATAAACGAGCGTCGCGCCGAGAAAGTGCGATTGCGGGTAAACGATCGCCATTAAATATTCGGCGATCATAACGCTGCCGAACGGCCATCGGCCTGCGAGCGACAGCGGATAGGATTTGACCGTCCAGAAATGAAACCACAGGCACAGGGCGAACGCCGTGCCGGCGAAGATGCGGTCGATGAGGCCGCCGAAACGGATGCGGTCGCCGTTGCGCGCGGCGCGGATCACGTGCGTCGCCAGCCACACCATGCACATCACGCCGAGCGCGATCGTCCAGCGGCTGTTTGTGTTGGACCCGAGCTTCCATGCCGCAAGCTCGTTGCGCAGCCGCACCGTCAGGAAATAAAACGCGGGCAGCGCGATGCCGTAGAGCGCCGCGCAATAATAATGGAGCATCGTGTGGGTCGGCGTGGTCGGGCGCAGGTCGAAGTGTTTGTCGCGCAGCTGGGCGAGGCGGTGGCAGAAAAACACGACCAGCACCGGGTAGTTCAGCCAGCCGTAACCGAAAAACACAACCCCGGCGACCGACCAGACGTTGACGACGTATTCCGCGAACTTATCCATTTCGGCCGCCGATTCGCGTCGATCTGAATTCGAACGGGCTCAGCGCAAGGCCGATGATGAGCGCCAGCGCGAGCGCGATGTCGCCGCGGCGCATGGGCGGGTACCCTTTGACTTCGGCGAGGTTGAAAACGATTTTGGGCGGTTTCGCGGAGGGGCGCTTTGGCTGCCTGGCCTCGATGCGGATCGCGTCGAAGCCGCGGCGGTCGAGCCGAAATTTTTGGACGAACGGCTTAGTCCGCGGCGCATTTTCCATGCGCGCGACGGTTTTCCATTTTCCATTTCGATGGACGCGGACGCGGTATTTTTCGCAATCGAGCTTGATCCACGATAGCTCGAGCCAGCCGGCGGCGATCGGTGATTTCCAGTCGAGCTCGATCCACGGGTTTGGCTCGCTGCCCGCCGACCAGCCCGTGTTCAGCTTGCCGTCGAGCACGCGCCACGCGGTTTCGGTGGTCGCCTGCGAGCTCGTCCGAATCGCGGACGGCGGGTTTTTGGCGAAGAAGGCGTTCGGCGCCGGGCGCGGCGTTGCGCGCTGATAAAGCAGGTAACGGCGGGTTCCGTGCACGGCCTCGCGGACGAGGCGGTAAGCGGGATTTCCGACAAGCGCCGACTGATACGGTTCGAGGGCGTTCGCGGAGTCGGCGACGAGGTCGGGCTGGAAGGCAGTGAGCTGCCCGGTCGTGATGAGCAGCGTGTGCCGGACGCGGTTGCGCATGCCTTCGCCGTAGAGGACCAGCGAGAAACGCCCAAACGAGCGCGCCAGCACGGTCCCGGGCGGCGCGGCGTTGATCGCGTCCTCAAATCCGGGCAGGGTGAGTTCCGGGCGGGCGTGGTCGGTCTCGAGCCAGTAACGCTCGGCGATGAGCTCGGCGGTGAAGTAGGAATTCACAAGCAGGGTCGCGAGGAACAGAACGCCCATGGCGCGGCGGCAGACGGGCGGGCCGATGCTCATCAGCCCGGCCGCGGATGCGATCATGATGCCGAACACGAACAGGTTGTAGCGCGGCTCGCGGGCGGTCAACGCCGCCCACGTGACCCAGCCAAGGAGCATGATCAAAAAACAAAACGCGTGGGCGGCGGCGAGGGGCGTGTTTTTTTTGCGATTTCGAATCGCGAAAAAAAGCGGGATGAAGGGAATCATATACATGAACGCGGCGAGGGTGCCGCCCCAGGACTGGCTCCAGCGGAACTTTTCGACGAACGGGTAATACCACCACTGGCGCGGCGCGCTGACGAACTCGGCTTCCTTGTCGGCGCGGAACGCCTGCGCGGGCTCGCCCTTGAAGATGACCTGGCCGGCGACGCTCACCTGGAAGGGGTAGAGCGGGTTATCGTGCAGCGTGCAGTTGCGGCAGAACCAGAACGCGGACGGCAGCAGCGCCAGCAGCATCAGGACCGCGCCGCGTATGAGAATCGCGCGCGCGGCGGGCTCGTTCATGCGCCGCACGACGATCCACGCGGCCCAGGCCGCGAACACGGGCGCGAAAAAGATGGCGTTGTATTTCGTTCCGATCGCGCAACCATAAACGAGGGATGAAAGCGACAGCCACATGCGCGGCCGTGGCGGCTCGCCGGCGTGCGCTTCCATCAGGAAGCATGCCGTGAGCAGCAGCAGCATCGCCAGGAAGATGTCGTTGCCGATGACGAGCACCTGGTTGATCGTGACCGGCAGCAGGAAGAACGCGCTGCCGGCAAGCCACGCCGCCCATGCGTCGAACCGCAGAAGGCGGCAGATGCGGGCGACGGCGAGCGAGCCGATGGCGGCGGAGATCAACTGCATCGCCGTGAGCGCCGCGAACGCCCGCGCGCAGATAAAATAATAAAGCAACGCCTCGGCGTTGGACGGGTAATGGAACGCGTAATGCGGTGCGAAGTTGGCAGACAGGCGCCAGTCGCGCCACATGAGCGCGGTCGGCAGGTGATACCAGAGGCCGTCGTAGCCGCGATAGGACTGCTGGGTCGCGGCGGCGACGAGGAGCGCCATCGCGGCGAAAAGCATCAGGCCCGCGCCGCCGAGCGTGATGCCGATGAATGAGGGGCGCGGTGTTTGGGGCTGAATCGGCGCGGCCGGTTTTGGGAAGAGAAGCTTTGCGACCAGCAGCGCCGCAAGCAGGATGAGCAGCAGATTGTAAGGGCTCAGGCATGGCAGATTGGCGTAAAGGCTGATGAACGCGAGCAGATGAAACGGCAGAAGAAGCGCGAGGACGATCAGCGAAGCGAACGCGAGAAAGCGCGGCAGCGGATCGGCGATGCGAAGGTGGTCAACGATGCGGCGCGTGAGGATCCAGGCGACGATGAAGACGCCATACGCCAGCGCGGAGTCGTAAAGCCGGCCCTCGCGAATGTCGTTGAACAATTGAATGACGGTGTAAACGACCCACTCCGGCGAGATGCCGCCGAACTGGGGCTGAAGGTGGCGGATGTAGATCAGAAGGAGAGCGGTTGGCAGCGAAAGAAAAAGAACAAGCAGGGCCGCGGGGACAAGGGACCGGAAGCTGTTCTTCTGTTCCGCGGGCATCGGGGCCTCTTCGGGCGCAAACCTTCGGGTTCGCGCCATGGTCACCGAACAGTAACCCAGGGGCGGAATTCTGTCAATTTGCGGAAGGCGGCAGGCCGGCGATGGGCGGTTCGATGACGATGACGCCGCAAGTAAAAAATCCCGGATAGACTTAGCGCGGTCGAGCCGCAACCAAAAGACAAAATGCAGGTCACGAAATTCACGAAATATTCACGAAAGCCACGAAAAGGAAAACCATGTTTGTCGCAGAGAAGCAGAGTTTGGCAAAGAAGCAGAGAAAAACAGGAGGTAACAGAGAAAACGGAGAATGATTTGATTCAAATTATTTCCCGCCCTCGTCCGGGACGTATTCCAGTAGGTCGCCGGGGGAACAGTTCAGGGCCTTGCAGATGACGTTGAGCGTCGAGAAGCGGATCGCCCGGGCGTTGTTGGTTTTGAGCACCGACAGGTTGTTGAGCGCGATACCGGTCTTTTCCGAAAGCTCGGTCAGTTTCATGCGGTTGTCGAGGAGGAGGTAGTCGAGACGGACGCGAATCATGATGGGCCTCCCCTATATCAGCGTTTTCGAATCGCGGATGGCGGAGAGCACGCGGCGCAGCCCTTGGGCCAGGCCGACGGCGATCAGGATCTGGGCGATCGGCAGTAACAGGTTCGGGCTGATCACAAACCCGATCGCGCGCAGGCCGTCCCAAATATCGTTAAAATGCGTATAGACCATGGGCATGTTGGTCAGCATCTCGACGATCCTGAGGAGATAAACCGCTGCGGCCAGGTAAAGGACCTTGTCCCCGTGGACCAGGAGCAGCCCCAGCCGGGCGTCCGGCTTGATCAGGTACTGCAGAAAGGCGCCGACGACCAGCGCGATGAGGCCCGGCAGCAGGGCGGCGGTGAATGGTTGAATCAACGCGCCCGGGAAAAACGGGCTCTGCGCAAATACTTCCGGATGGTAAATCCTGGCGAACACATTACCAAAGAAAAACAGGATCCCGAAAAAGACCAGCATCCAGCCGGTGAACCGGGCCAGGGCGCAGTAGGTCGATAGCCAGCGCTCGTTATCGCGGATGATTTGGTTCCATTCCATGATTTGGTTTCCTCCTGAGTCTTTCATCGGAAACAGGTAAGGATTACATGTATATCATGGAATGGTCAATGATGATCTTTTAAGTCTTGAATGTTTATAGATGCCGCGTTTGGATCGGAGTTTGGTCCCACGTTCGGCCTTCCAACAACCTTCCGGCGCGCTTTTTATGGAAACCACCCCATTGCTTAAAGAAAAAGGGAACATTTTTGCGAATGCATAGATCCCGGATTTCGATGACCCACGACTTCTCTATAGGTCTTGAACCGGGTCCTGATTCTCCACCCACGATGACCCAGTCGATGCCTTCCAGATTGATTTTGTGAATCGGCCCAAGAAGCGGTTCAAGCGATAGAAACTTGATATGGGCATGCGAATGACGAAGCAGCTCGATTCTTTTGGTGTATTGTTGATTTTCAACGCTAACACCCATCCATATGTGCGGACGCCATGGCAATTTTGGGTCTAAGGCAACTAGCCGATCCGGGCGCTTGGTGAGAATTTGGTAGGTGTGCCAGTCGGCCTGATTCATTGCTTCAAAAATTTCGAGGATGAAGTCCTCTTGCACATCTTCATGAAACAAATCGCTCATTGAATTCACAAATACGATTTGTGGCTTTTTCCAACGCAAGGGTGTTTCAAGCATTTGCGGTTGTGCCGTTGGATTGAACCCGTTTCTATACGATGGTTGTCCCATCGCATGAAGTCGCCGTGCCATCCGCTCGGCATAGCAATGCTTGCACCCAGGGCTGATCTTCGAACAACCCGTCACCGGATTCCAAGTTGATTCTGTCCATTCGATAGAGGATTTAGTTGCCATATGAGGTTCTTATCTGCTCATCCATGATTTTCTGGTATTTCTTAAAAATCGCCTTGGCGATCGTCTCGCCTGTCGCATTATTTGAAGCAAAGAAGAGGTAATACACAACCGCGTTTTTGCTGTTCCTCATCGGCAGCGGATTCGGAACGAATTTAAATCCAGCGATTTTATTGAGCCTCTTGCGAAATGCTTGGGCCACGGCGTCATTGCTTTCTTTCTCGGCCATTTCAAATTTGAACATGTCTATTTCCTTGCGATAAGCGGCTTCCTTCCAACTCTCATCTCCCCAAAATTTATTCATTCTGGCACGTTGTTCATCATCCACGGCGCCGGTGTCCCGTCGCAATACGTTTCGATTCATATCCTGTATCGGGAAATTCAAAAATATTTCAATGACCTTTGATCTTCCTGCGATTTCCATGATTTTCCAATCGAGATGCAGTCCGTATGGATCAAGAAAACACAATGCTCGCTGGTAGTTTTCGTAACGAATTTGCGGAAAAATATCTTGGATGAGGTGAGTATTGCAATCACCGTTAAAAATTTTGACATCCATTCGATTACCAATGGCATCACGCAAATAGTCTGTTTTCTCGGAATCTGAATCGATAAAGAAGTAACCCGTAAAAGGCGGTTCAACGCTCAAGGCATTGAGCGGGCTTCCCTTTACTTGTTCCCCGGTATTTCTCGAGATATGAATGCCGGCCCCTGAAAACGCATCGATGTAGTAATGTCTAAATTCACGGCCCTGTTTTTTCTGGGCATGTAAGATCGTGGAATACTCTTTCGAGTAATCCTGCAAAATCCTCAATTTGTCTTCGGACCAGAAACCGATTTCATCAAATCTGAATGGCAGATCCGGCATTGTTTGAAATCTTTCCGCCTGGATTTAACACCTCATCTCAAACAGACGTTGTCGCACAACTGAATGGGTTGTGTCCATTAAAATATTCGTTATTTCTTCGCCTTGTGTGTTGGCGGTAAAAGTGCCGGCCCCATATTTTCTTACAGCAATATGCCGATCGGGAGATCGGCGTTCCCGGGCTCCGGTGTCGTATTGGATCAGAGCATTTGGAAGGTAATCCCTCGCTTACGCTCGGGCTACTGCATAAGGCGGTGCCGTTACGCTCGGGCTACTGCATCAACATCCCAGAGTCGGGTCATAGACCCGACCTACCAATCAGACGAACATCTTGTTTTCGGCGAGGCAGGCGCAGAGGCGGGCGTAGATCGCGTGGAGTTTTTCTCGGTTGATGGGGGGCTCGAGGGCGTTCAGGATGCGGCGGGCGAGCGGGCCCTCGTTGATGATGGTTTCGATCGGCTTGTAGAGCTCGGCGGGTTCTTCGCCGGTTTCGAGGGCTTCGGTCAAAAGATGCGCCCAGAGCTCGCCGGCGGTGGCGTCGCCGTCTTCGTAGCCGAACATCTCGAGGTATTTCTGGTTGCGGATGGGGGCGCGGTCGCCGTGCGTGACGGCCGAGAGGAATATCTCCTCGAGCGGCGCGATCGGCCACGCCTCCTGGGATGCGAGGTCGCTCCACTTTTCCGCAACCAGCGACTTGAGCGTGCGCACCACGAGCGCCGCGATGGCGATGTCGGCCGCCGGGCACTCCTGGATGTCGATGACGCGGATCTCGATCGTGTCGCGCTGGAAGCGGGCGATCGCGCCGCGCGAGTTGAGCCACTCGTGGCGCAGGATCTGGTCGGGGTCGTGCGGCGCGATGTCGCGGTAGAGCAGGCCGAGCAGCTCGCGCTGGTAGGCCTGGCGCGTGAAGACCGGCTCGGGGATGACGCGCCCGGTGAGCGACGGGACCTTTTTCTGGTTGGTGCGATAGACCTCGAGGCGGTTGTCGAGCGCGCCGGCGATGCGGCTTTCGATGATGGGCGAACTGGCGGCCAGCGCCGGCAGGATCGGCAGGACGAGCCGGATGGCGGCGTGCAGGCGCGCGAATTCGTCGTCGCCGCTGAACGGGAGATTGAGGTGCATGCTCTGGAGGTTGGACCAGCCGTGGCCGCGGCAGTCGAAGATGCGGTCGTAGGCGCGGTAGATCGGCGAGTTGTCGTGGGGCCAGATTTTGGCCTCGCTGTGCGGGTCCATCCACGGGTGCATGGCGGTCGGCATGAGGCACGCGCCCATCGGCTCGAGGAGCTCGTTGAGCGTTTGCACGTCGCCGCTGAACAGGGCGGGGAGCACGTCGAACTTCGCGGCGGGGCCGTTGGTCTTGAGCTCGATGACGTGCAGGATGAGCTCGTTGGACCATGCCAGCTCGCCGACTTCGGCCTCGCCCGAGTAGTCGCCGCTGACCTTAAAGAGCAACTGGTCGGCGACGGGGGCGACATCGAGCGTCGCGCGATCGACGATCATGTATTCGAGCTCGACGCCGAGCCCCTGGAACAGGTGCAGTCCGCGCGTCACCGGCCGGCCCCTTCCTGTTTGACCCGTTCGATGCGCGCAAGGAAGACTTCCATGATCTTGCGGTAGAGATCATCCTTGAGGATTCCGTCCTCGAACCCGCAGTCGAGGGATGGGTTGTCGTTGATTTCGATCACGTACGGGTGATGGCGGACTTCCTTGAGATCGACGCCGTAGAGGCCGTCGCCGATAAGGTTGGCCGCGCGCAGGGCCGCCGCGACGACGTGCTTGGGGGCCTCGGCAAGCGGCACGGCCTCGACGCGGCCGTACTTGATTTCGCCGTCCTCGCTCTGGTTTTGCTGGATCTGCCAGTGTTTGGGCGCCATGTAGTAGCGGCAGACGTAAAGCGGCTTGCGGTCGAGGATGCCGACGCGCCAGTCGAATGCCGTCGGGATGAATTCCTGGCCGAGGATGAGATCGGAGCCGTCGAGGAGGCGTTCGGCCTCGCGCTGCAGTTCCTCCTCGGTGTCGGCCTTGACGACGCCCTGGCTGAACGAGCTGTCGGGCTGCTTGAGGATGCACGGCAGGCCGACCTGGGCCGAGACCTCCTCGATGTTGTCCTTGTGGATGATGACGGTCTTGGGCGCGGGGATGTGGTGACGCGCGAGGAGCTCGGCCAGATAGACCTTGTTGCAGCAGCGCAGGATGGACTTGGGGTCGTCGATGACGACGAGGCCCTCGGCCTCGGCGCGGCGGGCGAAGCGGAACGTGTGGTGGTTGACCTGGGTCGTTTCGCGGATGAAGAGGGCGTCGAACTCGGCGAGGCGGCCGTAGTCGTCCTTGTCGATGAGCTCGGCCTCCATCCCGACGGCGGCGGCGGCGCGCATGAAGCGCTTGAGCGCCCGCTCGTTGGACGGCGGGTTCGCCTCCTGCGGGCAGTGCAGGATCGCGAGGTCGTAGCGCGGGGCGGTCTTCTTGCGCGGGGCGTAGCGCGGGCGCGAGAAGTAATCGGTGGCGGTCTCAACGACGAACGGCCAGTGTTCCATCGTGATTTCGTTGGCGCCGATGGGGCCGATCTTGACGAGCGACCATTTTTCCTCGTCGCGGTGGAAATGCGCGCGCAGCATGGGGGCGCGGAACAGGTTGAACAGCTCGCGGGCGAGGCGGTCGTAGGCGCGGGCCATGTTGCGGCCGAAATAAATGGACAGGGTGAACTCTTTGGACTGGAGGCGGTGCAGGCTCGTCTGGATCAGTTCCTCGAGGTCGTCGCTCGCGTAACGCACCATCGTCATCGACTTCATGTCCTGGATGGCCGACACGGACGGCAGCGGCCGGTGGCCGCGCGCGGCGGCCAGCAGCGACACGTAGTAGCCGATCGACTGGTAGCGATACGACCGGCACAGGTTGAAGATCATGGTGTCGCGGGGGTATTCGATGTCGGAGTCGATCAGGTAGGCCTTGGCGGGAATGACCTGGATGCCGGGGATGCTGATCGGCAGGGTGCGTGGGTTGTTCACCACAATGATCGGTTGCATAAACTGGGCTACCTTTTCAAGCCCGGCTGGATAATCAGCAGATTCGCGTCGTTCGTCAACACACCTAAAAGAATCGCACAGACGAGCCGGCTGATGTCAACTTCGTAATACTGGGTGTCGGAAACGGGATTGGGGTGCATGGGGTCGGCCACAAGCACCGTTTTTTTCGTTCTGTTGTAGCCGCACAGGACGACGAAGTGCCCGGAGGGCTTGCCGCGGATGTCGTCGTAATCGTCGTCGGGCCCGAACTCGCGCATCGTGTGATACAGGTAGGTCGCGGAGAGGCCGGCCAGGATCGGGATGTCGCGGTTGAGGTAATGGCGGATGAGGTTGCCGGTGAGGTCCTCGAAGCGGACCTCGCCGCCGAGGGTGAGGTACTCGAGCAGGGCCTTGGTGGCGGCGTGGAGGCGGTGGCCGGTCTTGGTCTCGGCCTGGGCGCGCAGCTTCAGGGCGAGCATCTTGGTGTCGTGCTTGCCGTCGAACCAGGAGGGGTCAAAAACCTGCAGGTCGTAGGTGTAAAGCCGCGCGCGGTAGCCGCGGCGGATCGCCTGGGAACCGAGATAGACGGCGAGCGTGCCGCCCTTTTCGAGCCGGCTGGTGTTGGCGATCACATCGTCGAGTGGCAGCTCGTCGCCGAAGTAGTTGAACACGGCATGCAGGCAGGTCGGCCCGCAGGTGGTGTCGTCAGGCTGGGGAAGAATGGCCAGGTGGAGCAGGGTTTCCATGGGCAACCAAACGGCGGCCCAAGGCTGAGGGCACCACCGTCGGTCAAAGTATGCCAGAAACGGATCAAAAGGTCCAGAACCGACCCCGGCGGCGGGCGATTGCCCTCGATCCTTCGTGAAATTGAACCACGAAGATTCGGCGCGGCAGAACCGCAACCCAAAATCCCGGATAAACACGAAAACCACGAAAATAAACACGAAAATTCACGAAATGCAGGATTTTTGCCGCAGAAACGCAGAGCGGGGCAGAGAAACAGAGAATCCGATCGGCTCCGACGAGCAAGTTGAAACTTGAACTTCTGGCTGAGATTCCGGTCTCTCGGTAGCGTATTGACAACGTATGCGTACGATCCCAAGGTAGTCCATTTATCTTTTAACCAAGAGTGTTTTTGTATTGCATTTTCATTTATTTCGCTTGTTCAATTCAGACAAGAAGGAGAACATGCCATGGCTATTCCTGATTACGAATCACTGATGCTCCCACTTCTTCGAATTGCATCAGCAGCTAAAGGCAACGAAGTCTCGATGTTAGATGCGATCGAACAACTTGCCTCCGAGTACAAGCTTTCGGATGAAGAAAGAAAGGAACTTCTTCCCAGTGGAGGGACTTTCAAATTTTCTTCAAGGGCAAGTTGGGCAAGAACATATTTACAGAAAGCGGGTTTGTTGGAAGCGACACGACGAGGCCATTTTAAAATTACAGTACGTGGTGATGATGTAATCAAAGGAAAAACGTCAAGGATAGACAACAAATTCCTTTCCCAGTATCCAGAATTCATTGATTTTGCGGGCAAGAAAAAAAGCACAAAAAAGGAAAATGGTTCCCCTTCAATTTCGGAGACTCCAATTGAATCAATTGCAAACCATTACGAACAGATTCGGGAAACTCTTGCCCTGGAACTTCTTGAAAAGGTCAAAAGAAGTTCTCCTCAGTTCTTTGAACGGCTTGTCATTATTCTTCTTGTTAGAATGGGATATGGAGGTTCCCTGAAAGATGCGGGGCAGGCAATCGGAAAATCGGGTGATGGAGGAATCGACGGTGTAATCAGGGAAGACAAGCTTGGACTCAATAACATTTATATTCAGGCGAAGCGTTGGACGGATAAAACTGTCGGCAGTCCCGATATCGATCAATTTGCCGGAGCACTGTCGAAACGAAAAGCTACTAAGGGCATATTTATTACGACATCCTCGTTCACAAAGGATGCTCTTCTTTCCGTTCGAGATTACTCATCTCGGATTATCTTAATTGATGGCGTCACCTTGGCAAATTACATGATTGACTACAACACTGGTGTTTCAACAGGATCAGTATATGAAATCAAAAAAATTGATTCTGATTTCTTTGAGGATGCGGGGGATTAATCCGAAGATTCAGGCGGCTTCATAGATCGTCCTGCCGTATTTGTGTGCGGGGTAGGCGATGCCGCCGATGACGTTTTTGCTTTCCTCGTAAGCTTCGGTGGCCATGAGCACGACATCGAACGCGAACTGAATCCCGCGAAGCGAGCGCGTGATCGTCAGCCATTCAGCGCGATCGCTCGGTTTTTCCGTCTTGAGAATCAGAAGATCAATGTCGCTGTCGGGCGACATGGTCCCCGTCGCGGCCGACCCGAACAAAATAATTCGATCCGGCTGCGTGACGCTTAAGATGCAGCGAACGATTTCGTTGATCGTTTTCTGATCGATTCCCATATCTCGCTCCAACATGAACACGATATTTATTTTAACGATTTGGCCATTTCGTTCAAGCAACAAAGCGAATTGCGCGTGCGTAACAGCCCGGGCGCGCGGGTCCCTCGCTGACGCTCGGACAATGCGTTAAACAGCTACTTGTATTGCATCCAGTGGCGGGAAGCATTGGGCAGCGTGAACATGGCGAAATTGGGGCGGTCGTAGCCGTTCACGGTGTGGAATCCGCCGCCGGCATAGAGGTTTGAGCCTTGGATCCCCACGGCGCTGGTTCCACCGTCGAAATGAATATCCGCAAGCGTTTCTCCCGTCACGGCCAGCAAGAATACATTATATATATTGGTCACACCCAACAGGGATCCCGAGACAGCCATCGATGACATCCCGTAAAGCGGGTAATAGTCGGTAGCCGTTGGGAACCCATAGATGAAGCTGCCGGTTGCGGCGTCCACGCCGGTCAGGCCCGAGTATTTCATGTGGCCGATGTTGATGAACTGGCCGCCGACAAAGAGGGTAGAACCGGAGAGCGCCACGCAGTTCACATTGTTGTCCGTTGACAATAACCATTTGGTCTGGCCCGTCGTGTGATTCATCGACAACACGCCCCAGTCGCAGCCGGCGAAGACGCCCGAGCTGTCGGCCGCCAACGAATACACCCTGTTGACCAGGTCGTGGTTCCATGCCGTCGCCTGACCGGATGCGGCGGCGAGCGCGGCGAGGTGAAGTCGCGGCTGGCCGCCCGCGTTATTGAAATACCCGCCGATATAGACCGTCGAGCCGGAAACGGCGATCGCATTGACTGGCTGATCGGCCGACGGATCCCAGTCGAGGGCCTCGCCGGTCGATATATCCACCGCGCCGATGTTCTTGCGCGCCTTGCCTCCAATTTGGGTAAAGTAGCCGCCGAGATAGAGGCGCGATCCGGAAAGCGCCATCGCCCACACCCCGCCGTCGATATCCGACACCCAGGCTGTTGGCCGGCAGGTGGCGGGAACGAGGGCCGCAAGCCCGACCCGCCGGACGCCATCGACCATAAGTTGGCGTCCGCCTATATACATGGTGGAACCGGCGACCGCCAACGTCAGAATGGATCCGGATGGATCGCATTGAATCGGGGTCGTGGCGGTGGTCGCGGAATCGATCTGGACGATCCCTGGGTGGCATTCGCCCCCGATTTTGCGGAAATATCCCCCGGCATAGACTTTCGAACCAACAACCGTGATAGCCCAAACGGAATTGTCGGCGCCAGGGTTCCAGTCTTGCACGACATTGGACGTGGCACTCACGGCGGCAAGCATGTTGTGCGTGAGCCCGTTGACTTTTGTGAACCCGCCGCCGACAAAGAGCGTCGAGCCGGAGATAGCCAGGGCATAAACAACATCGTCGTAATTTTCGCCGCCGATGGCGGGCAGATCGTAGGCCCGGGTTGGCTGGGTCAGGTTGAAAGCCGCGAGATTTCCGCCGGCGAACCTGCCGCCCGCATAAAGCGTCGATCCCGACACAAGCAAAACTCTCACGGCGGGATAGCCGCCAGTCGATGGCGCACTGATGGAAGGGCTCCAATCGGTGATGGCTCCGGACGCCAGGTCGAACGAGGCGAGCTGGGTGCGCGATGTGCCGCTGAGCGATGTGAACTCGCCGCCGACGTAGAGCGTGCTGCTCGTCGCCGCCAGCGCATATACTGTTTGATTCGGGTTGGGGGCCCAGGGAAGGAGGGCTCCGCTCGAGGCATTCAGGCTTGCAAGATTCTGGCGCATTTCGCCGTTGACATACGTCATTTGGCCTCCGATGTACAGCGTCGATCCGGCGAGGACCATCGCATATACGGAAGAAGCGGTATTCGTATTCCAGGCCGGATCGACCGTGCCGTCGGCCAGGATGTGGGCGAGATTGGTGCGTACATAAGTCCCGACCTGATCAAACGAGCCGCCAAGGAACCAGCCGCCCGAGCCATCGGGGATGCATGTGTTTACGATGCCGTTGACTTTGGGGAAGACCGCGAGGTGGTCGCCGGTGGCGAGGTCGAGCGGGACCGCGCCGCCGGAAAAATCCGGGCCGATATGCGTGAAGTCCCCTGCGATGTAGATGGCGTTCGGCGTAGGCAGGATCCTGTAAACAGGCCCATTGACGACCCAGGCGTCGGGATTGAATGTCTGCGCCAGGGCGGCAGATGCCATGAACACGCCCAGAAGCAACACATTCGCGCCGCCACGCAGCAAAACCAGGATTCTGCCCATGATTGGCTCCTTTGCTATTCGCCTTGTTCGCCGCGCCGCCCAAGCCGCAAATGCCGATGTGCATATCGTACCGGAAATATACTGCAAACATTCTTTATTGCAAATGAAGATGTTGATTGGTTGATGGGCTCCGCGCCGCTTCATGCGCGGGCTGACCGCCTTGCAGGCATGCTTTTTTATTGTCGATGCGGTGTTTGGCCAGCATAGTTAGTGTTCCAATGTTGATGGAGGACGGCATCATGCGTTTGTTTTCCCGCTGGCGGATCACGGTTGCCATATTCATGTTGGGCGTCATTCCCGCGGCGGCGGCGAAGCCCGCGCCATGGTGGCAGGCCGAGACCGCGATGGGGACGAACGGGACGCTGCGGCTTGATACGAAACCTTGGTGGGAGCGCGCCACGGCGCTCAAGGCCGGCGAGCAGTTTTCTTTGGCCGCGACCAAAACCGGCGGCATGATGCTCGTCCGCAAGGAACAAGCCGTCAATCCCGCCCACGGCCAAATGATCGTGTGGATCCTCGACGACGATGGCGACATGGACGCGAACAACCCCAGGCTCGACACCGACAGCGACTGCTATGTCGTCGATTACAACGGCGACGGCACGGTCGATCGCATGGTCGATTATATTGATAACAACCACGACAACATTCAGGACGAGATGGAGATTCGCTTTTTCCGCGACAGCCAACTCCGTTACGCCTGGTTCGCGTTCGACCTCGACGGCGACGGCCACACATGGTACATGCGCGATTACGAAGTCTCGGGACTATTTCCGTTTTTCCGCAGCGATCCGTATGGCAACAACCTGTTTTTCCTGAACAAGTTCAACCCGATCGACAAAACGTGGATTCCGTTCTCGGAGTGCCCGTTCGCGTTCCATGACAACGATGGCGATGGGCAGTCGGAGGTTGTCGCGCGATTCAGCGCCGTGCCGCGCAGTTTCATGAAGCAAAACGGCAATCCCGATTACGCCAATCGTTACCAGTATATGTACGGGCCGTTCACGGACGAGATGCGCGACATGGGCGTCGTGAACCTGCGCTACAGCTTCGACATCGACGGCTTGAGCGATGCCAAACACCCGCTTCACTACGAGATGGGCTTCAACATGGTCGGCGACCTGCCGTATCATTTCCGGGGCATGGCGCATCCGAACGCACTGCGGCGCGAGCCGCAAACCGCGAATGTCGCGCCGTTTGACCAGACCAAAAAGATCAGCGAGACCTATCCCGCCGACGAGACCGGCTTCTCGTTCATGGAATTCGAGGACGGTGCGATCCAGATCGGCGATCCGGCGGGAGACGAAGCCGGCGACCGGCGTTGGGAAGGCGTGTTCTGGATGTGGAACCGCCGCCTCATGCACAACACCGGCGGGCCGACGCAGTTCTGGAACATCCGGCGCGAGTGGTCGAACAGGCCGGCGACGCGGCGCGAGGTGTATTACAGCCCGGTCGATCGGCGGCTGCATTTAAAAGGCGCGAGTGAGGGTTGGATCAGGATCGGCAAGATCGCGGACGACGCCGAGATCGGCGAAGTTCACATGTATGACGCCGATCGCGACGGGTATTTCGATCGATGGGAATATTTTGAAACGGGAAAGGCGTTGCCGGTGCGCGTCGATCGGGTGACGGGCGCGAAGAATATCGATTTCGGCGACAACTGGGCGGCGATGCGGAAGTTTTATACGGAAAAGGCGCTGCCGGAGGCGCTGCGGCTCGATCAGGCGATCATGGATGCGGTCGCGGTGGCGGGGGCGGAATACGCGACGCCGGTTGCGGAGAATTTGAAGAAGGCGCTCGAGCGCGAGCTCAGCCCGACCGAACGCAGGTATATATTGGATTTGATTCGCGAGAACGCATACCGGCACTGGCGCGAGGTTTCGCTGGCGGCGCAGGAAAAGATCCTCAACACGCCGGCGAAGCCCGATCATTCCTACAGCGAAACCAACGTGGCGACGGCGAAGGCGTGGCTCGCGTTCCAGATGCTCGCCGTGATCGACGATTTATACGCGCAGGGCAAATTCGCCGAGGTGGCCGAGGGGATCAAGAAGTTGAAGGCGACGAAATAGCCGGTTGCTGCGATGAAATATCGGGGATGAAAATGAAAAGCAGATTCTTTGCGCTCATGTTTGCCGGCGTTTTGTTCACGTCCTTGGCGGCGGGGAAAGATGTTTCCGCGTCGATCGGCGGTGAAATCGTCGGGGCGGCGACGCACGGCAATTATATTTACGCGGCGCAGCGCGATACGATTCATGTGCTTGATGCGAGCGACCGCAAACACATTCGCATTGTTGGAAGCTTTACGGATAAAAATGCGCGCATCGAGAGAATCATCCTCAGGTGGCCCGCGATCTTTTACGTGAAACACGAGTACGGAAGCTATTATTCCGGGCTGGGATGCGTGGACGTGACCAGCGCTTCGGCTCCAAGGCAATTGGAGCTGATCGAGTCATACAATGCGAAGAATTTCGATGTGACCACAAGCGGGCCGATGTTGTTGATTCTTTCGCGTTTTGTGCATGAGTTTGATATTTCGAATCCCTTGAAGCCGAAACGAATCAAATCGCTCGATTTAGAGGAAACGGATTTCGAGCGGGTGAAGAAAGCCTACGCACCAGAGCCGCCCGTTTCATTAACGCACGAGGCCCTGTATTCGGGACGCGTTCACAACGTGAAGGTGATCGGAAAGATTGCATACGTTTTGGACGATGAACCCGGACTCAAGACGATCGACATTTCGGATCCCGCGCACCCGATATACCTCGGCCTGGCGAAAGATTCGGAAACAATCAAGAGGCAATTGGAGCCCAAAAAACCGATTCCCCAAAGCGGCGTTGCGTGGAGAGGATACAGGATTTGCATTGTCACCAATGGCGAACAACACAGCCTCATCATTGAGAAACCATCGAATGCTACGTCGGAAACAATCGCCACGCTCAAGGAATGGACCGGATACGGCGGCGGGTGCGACAATCTCGACGAATGTTGGACGTCTGGCGACTGGTTGTTCGTTTTCGGGGATGAGCGCGATACCGGGGGTCATCACAATTATTTGGAGATCTACAACTTGAAGAACCCGCAGAAGCCGGTCGAGTATAAGGCATTGCAGGGGTTCGATGGTTCTCCCGAGCAGGTTGAGATCAACGGGAATCTCGCTTTTATCGCCGAAGGCAAAAACGGATTAAGCATCAGGAGCATCGTTCCATGATCGAACCGCTTCGCGGTTCCTGAATGCTTGGATTCGGTGGGGGAATAACAATCGTTTGGGCATGGCCGATCGGGAGATCGGCGTTCCCAGGCCTCGGGCGATCGGTGGTTGCCAGTAAGGAATGGTGCTTTCGGGCGTTGGGGTGAGTAGCGGTTTTGCTCAAAACATAGCGGGGGGATCGACATGAGGCGGCTTGGGGGTTGGCTGGTTGCGGTGGCGATCTTTGCGGCGGCGATGCGGCCGGTGCCGGCCATGACCGAAAAGCAGCTCATGGACACCTACCTTGCGACGGTCGAGGAGGCCGTCGATGTTTTTGAGCCGCTGTGGGTCGAGGGGGACGTTCCGGGCGCGGGGCATTTCGATTTCCAGGGCTACAACAACTGGCAGGGCAAGGGCTACGCCGCGCTCGTCACGACGCCCGGCAATGGGCAGATCATTTTTTGTTACGCGCTGCTGCTGAACGAAACCGACAAGAAGACATTCGGAAAAATGAACGTGCCGCGCGAGACGCTGCGCGAGCACACGCTCAAGGCGATCCGCTGGATCGTGATGACGAGCGGCTATGTGCCGGGCCATGTGAAATACCCGATTCCAAATTTGGGCGCGGGCTCGATGAAGGACGGCGGGTTTGCGCGGCGGCTCAATCAGTCGTATGACTCGCACGGGTGGTTCACGCTCGGCGCGGCGATGCTGTGGAAGGAGATCGACCAGGACACGAAGGACAAGATGGAGTTTTTGTTCAAGGGCATGGCCGAGCAGACGCGCGAGCCCGGGTATTGGGGGACGTTTTCCGGCGGGCACCCCGACCGCGTGAAGCAGAACGAGTCGAGCACGATCGGCGCGGCGTGGCTCCTCAAGAGCGCCGAGGACATGGTCAAATACCGCGAAATCATCGAGGGCAACGCGATCTCGGCGGTCGGCACCGAGCACGATTTCGCTTCGAGCGCGATCGTCGCCGGCCGGCCGATGAACCAGTGGGCGATGGACTGGAACCTGTATCCCGATTACTCGAGCGACCACCACTGGTGGGCGCAGATCTGGTATGGCTGCGACGAGGTGTTCGAGGGCTACTGCTTCCTCGAGACGATGGCGCGCGTGACGAAGACGAAGGTGCCCGAGGCGATCACGTGGCCGGACAACGGCTACAAGGGCGTGGCGGCGTGGGCGCGCGCGCTGGTGACGCCGGAGGGCGAACCGGCCTCGGTGCACGGCATGGAATACGACTCGTATTACGGCGCGGGGTTGCTGCCGTTCGCGTACGGCGCGACGGTCGGGAAGGACCCGGTCTCGGCGGCGCTCGAGCAGCAGGCCGCGGTTTTGCTGCGCAAGCACACGCAGGCCGTGCGGCAATACGACCATCACCGCGACTCGTGGGCCAAGGCGGCGTCGGCCTACCTGCTTCATAAATACGAAGGCCCGGGCGCCGAGGCGATGCCGCTGCCCGAGGCGATGGCCGCGCTGCGCGGCACGTGGCATTACAAGTGGCAGAACAACCTCCTGCAGCGCACCGGCGACAAGTTCGTGTCGTTCTCGTGGGGGTCGATGCTGCAACAGGGCGCGCGCGACGACATGCGTTACCCGCGCGGGTGGGTCATCCCGGCGCGCGGGTGGAAGACCGGCGTCGAGCCGCTCGTCTATATGCACCAGGAGACGCTGCTCGGGAAGATGACGGTCAAGGGAGAGGGAGGCAAGCCGGTGCGGTTCGGCGAGCCGATCACGGTCTATCGCGAGCAGCGCGATGATCAGGTGTTTAACACGACCGGCGAGGCGGCCGACGGCTGGCTTGCGCGGCGCGGCGCGTTTCATTCGTTTGAACAGGGTCCGGCCGTGTGGCTCCTTTCGGTCGAGGCGCTCAAGGGGGCGAACTACGACTGGACCGGCATGCCGATCCATTTTTACGCGCGGCCGGGCGTCACCGAAACGCGCACCTATAGCGATGCGCAGGGAAGCGCGGCGCTCGAGACAACGGCCACGCGCACGTCGTCGTGGTGGTCGGTCGGCGACCGGCTGGGCATCGCGACGCTCGGGCTGGGCGACCATGTGGACATCCACCGCGAACCGGGGCTCAACTGGGCGCGGACCAATGAATATAAGGACAAAGTCGATGTTGTGAGTGTCGGCGGGTTCAAGGCGAAGCCGCTCAAGACCGGCGAAAACCTGGTCGATGCTTCGGTCGTGATCTACCCCGACGCGAAGGCCGACCAGATCAAGGCCGCGCAGGCCCGGCTCGAAAAAGAAGGCAAGCTGGCGCTGCCCGAGGGCTGGCGCGGCGTTGTGGCGCCGGACGCGATCCGGCCCGGCGTGCGGCACCTGGCGCTGACGCGGCTGCACGGGGTGGCGGGCATTGCGACGCTCAGGCTGTCGTTCGAGGAAGGCGCGCCGGTGCTTGGCATCCCGGCCGTCATTGAAGAAAAAACGGCGCACGTGAACGTGGCGCTCGATGCGATGCATTCGCTCAGCGAGTCGTTCGACCTTTATATTAATTCCAGCGACGACGTGAACGCCTACCGGGTTGCGCTCGGGCGGTGGCGCATCGAGCCGGTCGATGAGTCCGCGGTCAAGCTCGAGCTGCGCTGGCCGGAGCCGATGAGCGGCGTGAGCGGTCGCTGGGTTCCGGACAAGGGCACGCCCGAAGATCTTGATCTGGGCAAGGCTGAACAAGGCGTGTCGCTCAAGATCAATGGCGCGGGCACGCTCGAGCTCAAGGGCGGGCGGTACGAGGACAAGGTTGCGCCGGCGGTTGAGATCACGAACTACAACAACCGCGAGGACGGCCGCGTGACGCTGACCGTGACGGCAAACGACCGCAGCGGGATCGCGTCGGTCGAGCTCGTGTGCGACGGCAAGCCGGTGCAAAAACTGGCCGCGCTGCCGTGGGAATTCACGTATTTCCCCGGCGAAGGCCTGCACACGTGGCAAGCCGTCGCGACCGACAAGGCCGGCAACAAACGCGAGTCGGTCAAGCGCACGTTCGAAGTCAAGATCGCCGACATCGGGATGAACACCGGACAGTAATTTCAACGTTCGTAGTCCCGCGTTCACGCGGAATGATCGCTTCGGTGCGGTATGTTCCGCCTGAAGGCGGGACTGCGAACCAATCCTTACGTTCCCATGGCGGGCCTGGGCGGGGCCGTCGTGACGCGCTTGACGAAGCTGCGCATCTTGAACGCCAGACTGGTCGTTATGATCCCCGATACGATGGCATAAACCCCGATCAGCCACAGAATGGCAAGCGCCCCCGCGCCCGGCCTGCCCATCAGGAACATCCCGAACAGGACGGAGACGAGGCCGCCGAGCATCATCCAGAACTCGCCTTCGATCTCCCTGCGGAGCCGGATCGCGGCCACGATCTGAAGGATGCCCGTGGCGATGGCCCAGATCGCGATGTAGAACAGGATGACGAGCGCCGTCAAACCGGGATTGCCGACCGTCAGGACGCCCACGAGCATTCCCGCGAGGCCCGTCAGAAGCATTACCCACCAGTGCTCGTGTTCGTGACGCCCTTCGAATGCGTGGAACACGTTTCCGGCACCATCGACGAACACGTAGGCGGCGAAGAGAAGGATCAGTGATGCAAGCGAGATCCCCGGATAGGCGAGGACGATCAGTCCAAAGACGATCGCGAGAATGCCGCGCAGCATGATGATCCACCAATAGCGGGAAAGAAGATTTGCAAACATCGTTTGCCTCCTTATCTTGCCCTTTCCAGCAGGTGCATGGTTGTAACCGATACCTTAATCATAAATGAAGAGGCGCAAAAAACAGAAAGTGTATTCACGGCAAACTGAGGGCTCGCGAGTAAGGTGGCGGTCCTCGGGGCGTTATTTTGAATAGTGGTCAGACTCTAAAATTTGTATCTTGGGGCCGGAAAGAACAGAAACACATTTAAACCGTGGCAAAGGAATCAACCATGAAACGTCTTGGGGCACGCGGGCTTATTTTCGGCTTGATGGTTTTTGCCGGCTTCATTAAATCGGCCGCGGCGATGACCGAGCGCGAGCTCATGGATTACTATCTCGGGACGGTCGAGTCGGCGGTCGATATTTTTGAGCCGCTGTGGGTCGAAGGGGACGTGCCGGGGGCGGGACACTTCGATTTTCAGTCGTATCAAAACTGGACCAACCAGGGCTATGTGGCGCTCATCACGACGCCCGGCAACGGCGAGCTGATCTTTTGCTACGCGACGCTGCTCACGCAGACCGATAAGCAGTTCTTCGGCAAGAACAAGGTGCCGCGCGCGGTGATCCGCGACCATGCGATGAAGGCGATCCGCTGGATCGTGATGACGAGCGGGCACGTGCCGGGGCACGTCAGGTTCCCGATCCCGGGGCTTTCTCCGGCTTACATCAAGGACGGCGGCTACGCGCGCAAGATCGACCAGCCGCACGACTCGATGGGGTGGTTCACGGTCGGCGCGGCGATGCTGTGGGCCGAGATCGACCCGGCCCTCAAGGACAAAATGGAATACATGTTCAAGGGCAATGCGCAGCAGGAGCGGCAGCCCGGCGGGTGGCGGCTCGGGCAGGCCGGCTACCAGGATCGCGTGAAGAAGAACATGTCGATCACGATGGGGGCGGCGTGGCTGTTGAAGGACCCCAAGGAAATGGCGAGGTATCGCGAGATCATCACGGGCAACATCCTTTCGCTGCCGGGGACGAAGCACGATTTCGCGGCAAAGACGATCGCCGCCGGCAAGCCGATCAAAGACTGGGCGATGGACTGGAACCTGTACGAGGACTATTCGAGCGACCATCACCGCTGGGCGCAGATCTGGTACGGCAGCGACGCGATGTTCGAGGGGCGCTCGTTCATTGAATTCATGTCGCGGTTCATGGGCACGCCGGTGCCGCAGACCGCGACGTGGCCGGGCAACGGATTCAAGGGCGTGCTCGGGTGGGATAAGGCGATCGTGACGCCCGAGGGCGAGCCGGCCTCGGTGCACGGCATGGAATACGATTCGTATTACGGCTCGGGGCTGCTGGCGTTCGCGTTCGGCGCGACGGTCGGGAAGGACCCGGTCGCGGCGGCGCTCGAGGAGCAGGCCGCGATCATGCACCGGCGCAACGCGCTCGCCATAGGGCAGTATGATTATCACCGCAACGCGTGGGCGAAGGCCGCGGCCGCTTACCTGTGGCACAAGTTTGAAGGCCCGCGCGCCGAGCCGCTGCCGCTGCCCGAGGCGATGGCGGCGATGCGCGGGACGTGGCATTACAAATGGCAGAACGCGCTCGTGCAGCGCACCGACGACAAGTTCGTCTCGTTCTCGTGGGGCGCGATGCTTCAGCGCAAGGGCGAGGAAGATTACCACTATCCGCGCGGGTGGGTCTTCCCGGCGCGCGGCTGGCAGACGGGGGTCGAGCCGCTTGTTTATATGCACCCGCAGAGTTTGTTCGGCAGGATGACGGCGAAGGTCGGCGGCACAACGGCGACGCTGGGGCAGGCGGACGTGCTCTACAACGAGTGGCGCGACGACCAGTCGTTCAGCTCGACCGGCGAGGCGGCGGACAAATACCTGGCGCGGCGCGGCGCGTTTCATGCGTTCGAGCGCGGGCCGGCGGTGTGGCTTCTCTCCGTCGAGGCGCTTCAGCCCGTCCGGATCGACTGGACGGGCATGCCATTGCACTTCTACGCGCGCGACGGGGTGACGACGCCCAGAACCTACACGGACGCGCAGGGGAGCGTCCCGCTCGAGCAGCCGACAAACCGGAAGTCGGCATGGTGGTCGGTTGGCGACCGGCTGGGGATCACGACGCTCGGGCTGGGAGACAACATCACGATCCGGCGCATCCCGGGCCAGAACTGGGCACGCAAGCCCGGCTACCGCGACTGCGTCGATGTCGTCGCGATCGGCGGGATGGAAGCGAGGCCGTATGGCACCGGTCAGAGCATCGACTCGGCCGTCGTGATCTATCCGGACGCGAAGGCGGAGCAGATCGCGGCGGCGCAGGCGGCGCTGCAAAAAGAAGGAAAAATGAAACTGCCGGCGGGCTGGGCCGGCGTGGTTGCACCGGACGCGATCCGGCCCGGGATTCGGCATCTGGCACTGTCGCGGCTCAACGGCAAAGCCGAGTTCGCGAACCTGAATCTGTCGTTCGATGAGGGCGCGCCGGTCCTTGGCGTTCCGACGGATGTTAACGGCAACAAGGCCCACGTAAATGCGGTGCTCGCGCCGATGCGTTCGCTGACCGAGTCGTTCGACCTGTATTTGAATGCCGATGGGGACGTGACGGCGCGACGGGTGGGGCTTGGCAAATGGCGCATCGAGCCGAACGAGAAAGGTTCGGTGAAGCTCAAGCTCAACTGGCCCGATTCGCTGGAGGGCGTGACGGGGCGCTGGATCCAGGACGGCAGGCGGCCGGTGGCGCTCGATCTGGGCAAGGGCAAGGTGTCGCTCAAGATCGCCGGGCCGGGCGTGATCGAGCTCACGGGCGGAAGGTACGAGGACAAGGTCGCGCCGGCGGTCGAAATCGTAGGGCTCGAGAACCGCGAGGACGGCCGGATGAAGATCACGGCCCAAGCGGCTGACCGCAGCCGGATCGCGAGCGTGGAGCTGTGGTGCGACGGCGAACCGGTGGCGACGCGAAACGGCGCGCCGTGGGAATTCGTGCATTTCCCCGGAGAGGGCTTGCACACGTGGCAGGCGATCGCGACCGATGGGGCGGGGAACAAACGCGAGTCGTTCAAGCGGACGGTCGAAGTCAAAATCGAGCGCCCGCCAATGCAGATTCCGAATTTTTGAGAGATGAGAACCACGGAATACACGGAAAACACGGAAAGAATCAGGGAGCCGAACAGCGGGCGAGTGCTGGCCGGGCAAACTAAAGTTTGAACTCCGAACAGGAATTCCGACGCCGAAATCGAATAGGTAATCGAGTTGTCCCTCGCTTACGCTCGGGCTACTGCATCCATGTCGCTTCGAGCCGAAGCGAGCTACTGACAATTACTGTTCGTCGAGCATCGAGCCGGTGAGGCGGCGCCAGCGGAAGATGATGATGTCGCGGATCATGCGCGGGGCGTCGCGCCAGAGCGAGACCTTCGAGGCCGCGCTGTTGAGCCACGTGACGGGATGCTCGAGGACGTTGAAGCCGAGGAATTGCGCGAGCATGAGGATCTCGACGTCGAACGCCCAGCCGTTGGAGCGCTGGCGGGCGAAAATCTCCTCGGCGGCCTGGTCGCGGAACAGCTTGAAGCCGCATTGGGTGTCGTGAAACGGCAGGCCGGAGATCGGCTGCACGATCATGTTGAACAGGCGGCCGGACAGCTCGCGCCACCACGGCTGGCGCACGACGAGGTGCGACTGCGACAGCGCGCGCGAGCCGATCACGATGTCGCACTCCTGGCTCTGGATGAGGCCCACCATCGGGCCGAGCTCCTCGATCGGCGTGGAGAGGTCGGCGTCGCTGAACAGGCGGAAGCGGCCGTTGGCGGCGAGCATGCCGCGGCGCACGGCGGCGCCCTTGCCCATGTTGTGCGGCGCGCGAATCACCCGGCATTGCGGAAAGTCTTTCTCCACCATCTCGGGTGTGCCGTCGGCCGAGCCGTCGTCGGCGACGATGATTTCCCACGCGTCATATTCGGACTCGAGGTAGGCGATGGTCTTTTCGAGCGTCGCGGGCAGCCGCATCTTTTCGTTGTAGGCGGGGAAGACGACCGAGACGACCGGCACGTCGCCGATTTCGGCGCGGTGCTCGATGCCGAGCGTTTCCACCTGCGGCTGCATGACGGCGCATTCGGTCATGTGCGGTCTCCGTAGCCGTGCGGGTGCGCGTGGTGCCAGCGCCATGCGGACTCGACGATCGACTCGAGGTCGGCAAATTTCGGCTGCCAGCCGAGGATGCGGCGCGCGGCCTCGGACGAGGCGACGAGGGTCGAGGGATCGCCGGCGCGGCGGGGTGCCTCGACGGCCGGGATCGCGTGGCCGGTGACGCGGCGCGCCGCGGCGATGACCTCCGCGACGCTGTAGCCGGCGCCGTTGCCGAGGTTGAGCTGCAGGCTGGCGCCGCCGCTTCTCAGGTGATCGAGCGCGCGCAGGTGCGCGTCGGCGAGGTCGGCGATGTGAATGTAGTCGCGGACGCAGGTGCCGTCGGGCGTCGGCCAGTCGGTGCCGAAAATGGACATGGATTTGCGCTGGCCAAGGGCGACCTGAAGCGCGATCGGGATGAGGTGCGTCTCGGGGGTGTGGTCCTCGCCGCGGTCGATGGCGCCGCCGCTGGCGTTGAAGTAACGCAGCGCGACGTGACGCACGCCGTGCGCGACCAGGAACGCCGCGAGGATCTGCTCGCTGAAATACTTGGACTGGCCGTAGGGGGACTGCGGGTTCTTGGGGTGGTCCTCGGTGATCGGGTTGGACTGCGGCTCGCCATAGACAGCCGCCGTCGAGGAGAACACGATCTTATCGACGCCGGCCTGGCGCATGGCCTCGACGAGCCGCAGCGTGTTGGCCGTGTTGTTGTGGAAATAGGAATACGGCTTCTGGACGGACTCGGGGACGGAGGTCAGGGCGGCGAAATGGATGACGGCGTCGATCGAATGCGTCTCGAAAATCCCGGCCAGGTCGGCATCGGCCAGCTCGGCGACGATCAGGCTGGCCTCGGGCGGCACGGCGGCGCGGTGGCCCGCCGAGAGGTTGTCGAGCACGACGACGCGTTCGCCGCGCGCCAGCAGCGCCGCGACGGTGAAACTTCCAATATAACCTGCTCCGCCAGTGACCAGAACCGTCATGACTACCGGATTCCTTTCATGAATTCTCGTCGGGATTTTCGCCGGACGATTCGCCGGGTTCGGGGGCCGCATCCGGGTGAGCGGCCTCGTATTCCTCGCGCTCGCGGCGGATCTCGTGGAACAGCTCCTCGAGATCGGCGGCATGGTGCGTGGCGTCCGTATAGACAAAGCGCAAATGCGGGTGACGCTTGAGGCGCACGCGCTTGGCCAGCAGCGTGCGGATGTAGCCGGCTGAGCGGTTCAGCTCCTTGATCGTGCGCTTGATCGTCTCGTCATCCTCGTCACTCAGGAAGGTCACAATCACGGTGGCGTCGCTCAGGTCGCTCGAGACCTTGACGTGGGCCACGGTGATGAAGCGCGGGATGTCGGGGTTGCGCAGGTCGCGGTCCAGAATCTGACCCAGCTCCTGCTGGATCATTTTTTGGACGCGTTCCATTCGTGAATGCAGCATAAACAAACCAGTCCTGAGTGCTGAGTCCTGAGTGCTGAGACGAAGCGGCCCAAACGGCGCCAGCCTTGAATCCGCCTTGCTCAAATAGCATAGCAAGGATCGAAGGGGCAAAACAATTCAAAGCGAACGTGAATGAATTTGCGTTTGAGATGGGGGATACGGAAAATTGAATGATGAATGCGGAATGATGAATGATGAATACGGAGAGGCCCGGCACGACAGCGTGGGCACGGCCGTCATTCATCACTCATCATTCATCACTCATCATTGATCGCAAGGAGGGGCAACATGGCCAACATCCGGTGGCTGGGGCACGCGAGTTTTCTGATCCAGGACGGGATCACCATTTATATCGATCCGTGGAAACTCAAAAGCAAGGAACCCAAGGCGGACCTCGTGCTCGTTTCGCACAGCCATTACGATCATTTTTCCGCGCCGGACATCGAGAAGATCAGCGGCAACACGACGCGCGTCATCGGGGCGGCCGATCTTCAGGGCAAGGTCAGGGGCAACTTCGAGCCGGCGCGGCCGGGGCAGACGTTCACGATCGGCGAGGTCACGGTGCGCACCGTGCCGGCTTACAACACGAACAAGAAATTCCACCCGCGCGAAAACGGCTGGCTCGGGTTCCTGATCGACATCGGCGGCGAGACGATCTATTACTCCGGCGACAGCGACGCCACGCCGGAAATGGGGCAACTGGGCAAGGTCGATGTCGCGCTGCTGCCGGTCGGCGGGACCTACACGATGACCGCCGACGAAGCAGCCAAGGCCGTCAACGAAAAGATCAAGCCCAAGACGGTGATTCCGTATCACTGGGGTGACATCGTGGGGTCCGAGGCGGACGCGAAGAAGTTCGCCGAGGCATGCCAATGCAAGACGGATTTGCAGAGGCCGTATTGAAAAAATGCAGGTCACGAAATTCACGAAAATGTTTTTGTCGCAGAGGCGCAGAGGTGAGCAGAGGATGCAGAGAGGAATCATGATGTGGAAGCCGAGCGAGTTGGGAGAAATTGTCGCCGAGCGGGAGTTCATATTTCGACCGCGTCAAGGCGAGGCCAAAAAGATCGTGTTACGCATCGGGCGCCCCGTGAAGGGACCGGAAGCAGATGGCCCGTTCTGGTGCCCGTATCAATTGGATGGGCTATTCAATTCCGAGATTCAGGCAACTGCCGGTGAGGATTCGATGCAGGCACTTTGCCTGACTCTCGAAGGCGCCAACAAGTTGCTGATGGAACTGGCGAAAAAATGGAACGGGAAATTTGAGGTTTTCGGGTCCGACAAGCTGCCGCCGATTTTTAATTGGCATGAAGAATAGAATGCGGCCGATCGGGAGATCGGCGTTTCCACTCCTCACCGACGAAGAAACCCGACTCGATGGCCGGGCTCTTTTTCGTGTCTTTCGTGTGAGTTTTCGTGAATTTCGTGACCTGAATTTATTTCAGCTTTTTGTTTTTCGCGGCCGTTTTTCGGCTTTGACCTTCGTGTCGGACTCGCGGCGCAGCAGGCCGCGGTAGATGCCGGGCTCGGAGCCTTCGATCGGGAACGCACCGACGGTTTTGGAATAGAACTCGGCCGGGCCAACGCCGCCGATCACCGCGTAGGCGTAGCCCCCGTCCTTCATTGCCTGCAGGCATTTCCAGAGGAGGATGCGGCCGATGCCGCTGCCGCGCTCGGATTGCAGGACGCCCGTCGGGCCGAAGAAGTTCTTGCAGGTGGAATCATAGCAGGCGAAGCCGACGAGCTTGCCGTGCTTGATCGCGATGAAGCACGAGATCGGCGCGCGCGCGAACGAGACGTCGCATTCGCTCGACCAGCCGAGGCTGAAGTGGCCGCGCACCCAGTCGATGACCTGGTATTTTTCGGGCGCGAGCGGCCGGCGGACGATGGTTCCGGCGGCCTCGAGATCCGCGGCTTCCTTGGAATAATCGGGCAGGTCGTAAAGGCGAACAAGCATGTCGAACATAGCTATGAACTCCTCGGATTCTGTGTTCCCAATCGTGCTCGTGCTCGTAATCGAAAACCGCGCAATAGGCAGTCCCTCGCTCACGCTCGGGCTACTGCATGGAACGGGCGCGAACCGGCTGCGCAACGAGGCGCGCCAGACCAATCGATGCGGATTATATTCGATTACGATTACGATTACGAGCACGAGCACGAAAATGCACGGATTTCACGACGACAGGCGCTCCAGCCGGTGGACGACGTCCTCGTAGGACGCGTCGATAAGGAACAGTTTTTTGTAAAAGCGGACGGCGACGTGGGGGCGCTTGTTGCGTTCCATCTGGCGCGCGAGCTGATAGAACAGTTCCTTCACGCCGGGCTCGGCGTCGGCCAGCTCGCGCGACAGCTCGATCGGCTCGAGCACTTCCTGCGCGAGGTCGAACAGGCCGCGCTCGATGAGCGAGCCGGCCATGCGGATCATCGCGATCTTGGCGAGGTCGTCCTGCTCGGCGGCGCGCTGGTAGTGCGTGATCGCCTTTTCGAATTCGCTGCGTTCGCGGTGCAGCTCGGCTTTCTCCATGTGCTGCTCCGGCGTGAGCGGCCGGGTTCTGGCCATTTCCTCGAGTTCGCCGAGGCGGTATTCCTGCCATTTTTTCGTGATCTGGCGCATGACTTTCTTCAGGCGGTCCTCGTCGGGGTTGGCCTCGATTGCCTGCTGCAGGATTTCGTTCGCGTCCTTGTAACGGCCGCCCTCCTGCAGGATCTCGAGGAGCATCAGGATGAAGCCGACCTCGTGGCGGAAATGCTCGTACAGCGGCAGGCCGACGTTGATCGCGTCGTCGATGCGGCCCGCGTGCCACGCGGCCTCGATCCACAGCGCCTTGTCCTCGGGCTCGAGCAGGCTCCCCTTGCTCGTGAGGAGCGGGTCGAGCGCGTCGAGAACGCCCTGCCAGTCCTGGCGCGCGCGCTGGGCAATGGCCATTTCGAGGCGCGCCTCGATGTGGCTCGGGACGCGCGAGATGATCTTGCGGCAGCCTTCGATCATGACCTTGGGCGGATCGAGCGACTGCTCGGCCATCTTGCGATACAGTTCGAGCAGGTCGTCGAAGCGCTGCTGCTGGTAGAGGAGGTCGCCGAGGTAGTCGCGCAGGCGGAAGTTGCGCTTGGAGCGCTCGATGCCGCGCTGGATGAGCGTTTCGATCTGCGGGGTGAGCTCGGGGTGCTGTTCGCGGAGCTGATCGCAGGCGTCGAGCGCCTTGTCGATCCACTCCTCCATGCCGAGCATTTCATCGATGAGGTTGAGGCGTTGCTCGCCGCTGATTTCGTCGGCCTCGCTCATTTCCTTGGTCATGCGGGTGAGCGCCTGATGGCGGCGGATGTTCTCGATCTCGCCGCGAACGTATTCGACGGAGCCGCGGCCCTCCTCGGGGGCAAGCTCCTCGGCGATGGCCAGCTCGCTCTCGGCCTCGTCGATCTTGTGCGAAGCCAGCAGGACGCGCGCGAGGCGGTAGTGGCCGCGCCATTCCTCGGGGAGCAGGTCGATCATGTTGCGCAGGACGTCGGCGGCCTCGTCGTATTCCTCGCTGTCGCTCAGCATCTGGGCGAACGTCAGGTAGCTTTCGGGGTCGGCGTCACCCTCGCTGGTCAGGCGGCGGAAGTGATCGCGCGCCTTGTCGGGCTGCTTGCGCTCCATGTAGTAGTTGGCGAGGTGGCGCGCCAGGTAGAGGCGGTGGGGATCCTCAAGGAGCGCCTTTTCGAGCAGCTTCGCGCCCTCCTCGCGGACCGGCTCGATGGGGTTCTCGATCATGAGCAGGCCAAGGTTGACGCGAATCTCCCCGGAATTGGGCATGAGCTCGAGCAAATCCTGGTAGAGTTTGATCGCCTGGCGGTGCGGCGGGCCTTCACGCGCAGCCATGCGCTGGAGTTGGTCGATCGCCTGCGCAACCTCGCCGAGCTTGACCAGCAGGTGCTGGCGCAGGATGAGCAGGTTGAGGTCGAGCTTCATCTCGCCGCTTTCGATCAGGCCCAGCGCCTCGCGGTCGCGGCCGAGCGCAAGGTAATCGTCCATGATGCGCCGCGTGAGGCCGGCCTGGCTGCCGGGGCGCAGGACGCGCAGCAGCTCCAGGCACTCCAGCGCGCGCGGCTGGTTGCCCTGAACGCGGTACGCCTGCTCGAGCGCCTGCAGCAATTCCTCGTCTTTGCGGTAGTCCTCGGGCTTGAGCCGCTCGATCATGGAGATGGCTTTTTCCGGCTCGTTCTCGATCACGAACAGCAGGCCGCACAACCGAAGCAAATGCGGCTCCCCGGGCCGCAGCCGCAGGTCCGAGCCCAGGCAGCGGATCGCCAGGTGAAACATCTCGTGATCCCAGGCGAACAGGCCGACGCGGTAAAGCGCCATCGCAACGGTCCGCTCGATGATGAGCAGGAGGAGCGGCACGCCCAGCACCAGCGCCGGCACGCCGATCATCGAGATCGTCGATATGGACTTCGCCTCCGCGTAATCCCACGAGATCAGGATCGACGCCACGAACACCATCGGCGCCATGTGGTTGATGAACACGGCCAGCAGCGACCGGTGGTTCCATGCCGGGTTCAGGCGCGTAAAATAAAGGCGGATCCAGAGCGCAAGCATCACGAGGGCGCTGATGGCGATATAAAGAATCGAGCGCCAGGTCGGGTTGCCGAGGTAACGGGTCAGAATGTCGAGCTGGGCATATTCCACGGCCGAAGCGACCGGTTGCGACGCCAGCAGCAGCGCCAACAACAGGGTGCCCAGCGACGGCAGAAGGTATGTTTGTTTCGGCGAATGGGTAATCACAGGCTGATTATGTGGAATATGGAATCAATCGCCAAGTGAAAAGTAATGGCTAAGTCATGAGTTTTGAGTGCTGAGTCCCGAGTTGTGGGAAGGCCGCCGCCAAAACGGACGAAAAGGTCGAAATGGACCGGTCTTTTAATGTTTTTCTTTCCTTAATAGATCGAGCGATTGCCGCTTGAGGGCGGCGAGGCGGGAGGCGGTGGGGCCGAATTGACGCTCGAACTGATGGAACAGCCGGCGGGAGGCGGCGACTTGGGCGACCGCGCGGCCGGCGCCGGTGAGCGCCGCGATCGGGGTTTTGAGGTAACGCGGAAGCCAGTATTGCAGCTCGCCGCGCATCGCGTAAGGGACCTCGCGGGCGATCATCGACCACGGCTGGTTGCGCAGCGGCAGGAGCCAGTGGTTGGCGAAGTAGTTGGCGCGGATCGAGCGGTTGCGCAGGCCCCCCGAGCCGCCGCCGGCGTGCCACGCCAGGGCCTGGCCTTCGATGCCGCACGCCAGCCCGGCGCGCGCGAGCCGCAGCGCCAGATCGACTTCCTCGTGATAGGCAAAGAACGCGGAAGGAAAGATGTCTTCGGGCGGGATGCTGACGGAGCGGCAGGCCTCGACACGCAGGAGCATCGCCGCGCCGGTCACGCCCGGGACGCGGCGGCGAAGGCGGTCGCCGGGACGCGGCGTCCGGCCCATGCGCAGCTCAAACGGGAATCCGGCGCGCGGCCACACAAGGCCGGCCGAGTAGATTGGCGCACCGGGATCGGGCGTGTCGCTCCACAGAAGCAGCCCGGAAACCAGCGCCAGCTGCGGATCCTCATCCATCCAGTCGCAAAGCCGCTCAACGTAATCGGGAGCGAGGACGACGTCCTGGTTGAGCGCCAGGTAGTATTTCGTCTTGCAACGCGCGAGCGCCTGGTTGTGCCCGGCGCAAAAGCCGAGGTTGCGCGAATTGATGACGAGTCCTGAGTCCTGAGTGCTGAGTCCTGAGTTTTGAAATTCGGCTTGGATGAGTTTAACGGTGTCGTCGGTCGAGGCGTTGTCGATCCAGATGATGTCGAGCGCTTCAGTCTGGGAAAGAAGCGATCGGACGCACGGGATCGCGGACGGGCCGGCGTTCCACGTGAGCAGGCCGACGGTGGCGCGCGGGGCGGTCATGGGCGGTCTCCGGCGTGGAGGTCGCGCCAGGCTTCGGCGACGCCGGCGAGGCGCTGCGACCAGACCATGCGCTCGTAGAGCCACCGGGTGACGATGCTCCCCGGCGCAATCTTGTCGAACATCGCGACGAGTCGATCGCCGATGGCGGTGCGCCACGCCGGCGCCGGCCTGAGCCTCGACGGATCGGACCAGAACTTCATCGCGGCGACGGCGCCGGGCGCATCGAAATACCATTTCTCGGCGAACACGAGGGCGGTGCGGCCCATCTCACGCTCGCGGCGCCACAGGTCGGCGCGGCTCATCTGCGGGTGCTCGTGCGTGGCGAGGGCGTCGGGGTCGAACACGATGCGGCCGCCGGCGCGCTCGAAGCGCAGGCCGAGGTCGAGGTCCTCCCAGCCATAGCAGGTGTAGCGGGCGTCGAAGCCGCCGAGCTCGTTGAACACGTCGCGGCCCATCGAGAGGTTGCCCGTCGCGAAATGGATCCAGCCGGCGTTGGCCGGGTTGTTGATGTCGTTTTGCGGGTTGGGCTCGGCCCAGTGGCGGAACGGCGGCGAGCCTTGCAGCTTTTCCCACGGATAGCGGCCGACGACGGCGATGAGCGGATCGTCGATGCGGTGGCGCGCGATGCAGCCGCCGCGCACGAAGACGTCGTCGCCAAGGAACAGGATGCGTTCGCCTTTGGCCTCGGCGACGCCGCGGTTGCGCGCGGCCGAGCGCCCGCCGTGCTCGATGCGCACCCACTTGATCGGCAGCCGCTCGCTCCAGATGCGCTTGAGCGGCGCCAGCTCCATGCGCCCGCCGTCATCGACGATGATGAGCTCGAGCGGCTCCGCATCTTTCTGGCGATGGATCGCCTCGAGGCAAAGTCCCAACCGGTCCGGCCGTTCGTAGGTGTTGATCACAATCGAAAGCAACATGGGCCCATCTTGCCCGGCGGGGCGCGGGGCGTCAATGAGGACTCGAGGAATACTTACAAACCATTTGCGGTAAATGTATGAACAACCAGGATGCATGGGTGTTAGAAAAGAGAATCATGGGAAGAATGGGAATGTTGGGAGGAATGAGATGAATGAGAAAGATCAACATGACGGCATGGCTTCGCACCCGCCGTTATGCGTGTCGTTCATGCCATCCTTGATGGCGATGGGCTGAGCGCCAAGCACATCCATTCACGCGTCGCGCGATATCGCGTATTTTTTTTAACTATAGATATGAGTCGGCTGAGAGCCTGGGAACAAACAGGATCGTCCCGTTCGAGCCGCTCTGGGTTGGATGATCACGCGGATTCACCCATCAAATGCCGGGCTATGCCCCTGAAAACTGCTGCCGAATTTCTGCCCAAAAGCTGGGAAAACAAGGCATAAAGAAACCTCCGAGGGCTTACCGTCCCCGGAGGTTTTTTTGTGAAACACTGACTTTTCGAGACTTAAATGGTGGGTAGTACAGGACTCGAACCTGTGACCTCTGGCATGTGAGGCCAGCGCTCTAACCGGCTGAGCTAACTACCCACGGCCGGAAAATCATCATAGCAGGCTGCGGGGCTGAGTCAAGAAGTAGGTCGTGGGTTTCGGTTAATCCTCTTTTTGAGCCTCATCATTTGCAATTTCACCAGGCTCCCGGGTCGGTTTCCTGAAAAGAGGCTTGATCGTGTAAATGGCCAGAATTAAAGGAATAATGGCAAAAACAAAAATACCCAATCCATTTCTCGTGCCATCTTCGAATTGGGCCAGAATCAATCCGGCACCCACGAATACTGAAACCGCGAATAAAAAGGGCGACATGCATCCGATGGAAAGCTTTTTGAGTTCGTGTCGTCGGGCTCGGGTAACGGAGCAATAAGCCACTACAATTCCATAAGAAAATGGAATCATGCCATGCGCGATCAATCCTGCAACATTGGTCGCGAATTTAAATTCTGGATTTCTTGGGCTTATCAGCGAAATCGCGGCCGCGGCCATCATTAATCCGCCAAAGACAAAACAGGCCAGGCCGCTCAGAAAGAGAAAGCCAAGCATGACCCATTTCAAAATTTTCATTTTAGTCTCCACGCGCGCTTCGAACTTCCCGTTTTTACCATCTGGTTCCAACGACGACAAGCGGCTATCAAATAAGCGAGGAAAGCGGCCCACTTCCCACTTTCATCAGAAGGGGGGGACTGGTTAAATGGATTCAATGGGGGCCGGCTGTGGCCGGCGCCGAAGTTTCTTCCGCGAGGGTCGCCATGAACGACGAATTCATCGAAATCGCCTGCCCCGAGTGCAAGACGATCCTGATCGTCCGCCGCAAGGACGGCAAGCTCATGGAGGTCCGCAAGCCGATCCTGGAGGACTCCACCGGCGACCGCTTCGAGGACGCCTTCCGCAAGGTCAAGGGCGCCAAGAGCGAGATCGAGAAGAAGGTCGAGGCCGCCAAGGAACGCGAAAAGTCCAAAATGGACCGCCTCAACCAGCTGTTCAAGGAAGGCCTCGAGCAGGCCCAAAAAGAAGGCCCCATCACCAAGAAGCCGGGCAGCGAGATGGACCTCGACTGATTTTAATGATGAATGCGGAATGAAGAATGATGAATAACCGCCCGCCTGCGGCTTGCGGTATTTGTCTTTTTCATCATTCATCATTCCGCATTCATCATTCCCTTCCATTGACACTTCCTCGCATCGGGATATATCCTCACCTTCGGGGTGGCTTTGGCCTTCAATTGGCTGAGGTTAAAAGCTATGATCATCCCAAGGTCGCTCCGGCGACGAACCGGTTGGGCGGTAAGCGGACGTGTATCAACTCGGCATTGAGCATCATCGGCGGCGTGGATTCACCGCCTTGGAAGTAACGGCTGCCGTCCTGATTATTCTGATCCTTGCGGCGGTCGGAATGGCAGGCGTCAAGCTGATCGGCCACCGCGACCGCGTCGATGAAAGCGCGCGCCGGCTCGTGCATGCCTTTTCCGTCGCCCGCGCCATGGCCATCGGCAACAACACCACCTACACCGTCCGCATCGACTCGACCCACCGCAATTTCTGGCTCGATGAAACCAGCGTCACTGGCGAGACCATCGCCGCCAAGGTGATCCGGCCCGAGCTGTTCGAGCAGAACGTCATCATCGACAAGTTCATTTACGGCCCGATCACGGTCAATTTCGAGGAGGTGCGGCCGGTCCGCTTCTTTGCCGACGGCAGCAGCGACGACGTCACGATCCAGATGCGCAACAATTTCGACTCGGCCTCGAACCCGGCCAATATCGACACGATCCGCGTCTATGGCCCGACCGGCCAGTGCAAGCTGTTCCTGAACGAACGGCGCGAGCCCTCGGCGAGCGCGGTGCAGCTCACGCAGAAGACAACCGTTTCGCAAAAGGCCACGACTTCGCAGAAGACCGCGGTTACGCGGAAGACCACCGTTACGCGGAAGAGCACAGCCCGATGATCCGCCGCCAACCCACTCCCTTGCGCGGTTTTACGCTGGTTGAAGTCCTGGTGGCCCTGGCGATCATGGCCGCCGGCGTGCTGGTCATCGCGACCGTGTTCCCGAAGACGCTCGAGGCCAGCGACGCCGCCCAGACGCTGACGATCGCCGCGGGCCTTGCGCAGATGAAGGCCGAGGAAATCCGGCGCGACAACGACCAGGACGGCCAGATGATCGACCAGATCAAGGTCCGCACGACCCCGACCGACCCGATCGCGTTCCCGCGCCAGCCCAACCTCACCTACTCGTTCAGCGGGCGGTCGCTGATCTACACCGACCCGACCGATCCGCGGGGCGCCCCCGGCGTGCCGCGCGTGATCATCCGTTATGCCGCCGAGTTCCGCAAAAGCCAGGACGTGATCTATGAGCTGCGCTTCGACCAGACCAATCACTAACCCGCGCCGCCACGGCTTTTCGCTCGTCGAGCTGCTGATCGCGATGACGATCGCGCTGGTTTTCCTGTCCGGCATTTTCATGACGTATTTCCAGATCATGCGCACGCGGGATGAAGCCGAACGCCGCCTCGACGCCATGCGCAACGGCCGCGCCGCGATCACGACCCTCAGCATGGAACTGAAGGCGCTCAACCGCGACTACAACCCCGGCATCGACGACATCCTGCTTGTGGCCCGCCGCGACATTCTCGACCACGGCGACCGCATCGACAACGACGGCGACGGAACCATCGACGAGGAGATCGTGGACGGCCTCGACGACGACCTGACCTCCGGCACGGTCCTGACCAACGACCGCCACGCCCTGCTCGGGACGGTTCGCGAGCGCCCGATGTACGTCGGCCGCACCGACCTGGACGATGCGGGCGTCGATGAGGACATCAAGTTCGGCCAGTCGCTGATGACGTTCCGCATCTTCCCGACCACGCCCTCGCCCTCGCTGATCAGCAAAACCATCACCTACGCCATCGCGAACTACGACGGCCAGGCCAACGTGCTCGTCCGCCAGACGATCATCGAGCGCGCCGTCGGCGAGCCCGACGTCACCGTCGCCCCGCTCGCGTTCGGCGTCCTGGGCTTCGACGTGCTATACTGGAATCCGAACGAAGCGCCGGCAAACCAGTATTGGGTCGATCGCTGGGACTCGAGCGCAGCCGACCCGGCGCACCCGGCCTCATCGACCCCCGCGGCGCTCTTCCCGCCGCTGGGACTGCCGGCCGGCATTTACGTGAGGCTGACGCTCATGGCCGATCGTCACGGTGACCGGGCAGTGGCCAACAACCAGCCCGTCCAGACGATCAGCATGGAAACCATCATCAACATCGAACAGACCATTGGAGACGCGCGTTACCCCAGGCCCAGCCTATGAAGACTCGATACACACCGACCAATCGCAGCCGCGGGGCGGTCCTCATCATCGTGGTCGCCCTGCTGGGCGTTCTCGCGCTGGTGCTCGTGACGCTCAGCTATGGCTCGCGTGTTGATTACCTGGCCGCGCGCAACTGGGCCAATTCGGTACAGTCGCGCATGGCCGCCGTTTCCGAGCTCCCGGCGTTTCAGTCCATGAACGGCGCCGCGAATGGAATCACGCTCATGTCGGCCGGCGACGACATCGTCGTAAGCGCCGACGGCTCGCGCCAGCTCAATCCCGTGCCGCTGCAGCTTCTGCCGCTGCGCGCCGACAGCCGCGCGGCGACAAGCCTCGCCAGCGCCGCCAGCCGCTCCAACCAGCTCGCCGACGTGACCGTCTCCGACACCTCCGCCAAGCTCAACATCAACGCCGTCGTTCCCGTCGTGGTCGATGAGGCCTCCTGGAAATTCCAGGATTCCGCCGCCACGGCGAAGCAGGAGCTCCCGATCGGATTCATCGGCGAATCCGAGCTCGCGCGCCTCATCTCCGGCGTGATGGATGCCGAGGGCATTACCGGCGTCGATCCGCAGACGCTCGCCCACGCCATCGCGCTCCACCGCTACGGCAAGGACGGCAAGCCGGGCTTTGCCGGCGAGGACGACAACAACAACGCCAAATCGGCCCTGAGCAGCACCGGCACGATCGGCACCGGCATCCGCGCCGACCGCCTCGACAACGACCGCGACGGCAAGATCGACAACAAGGAAGAATCACTCGAAACCGACGGCATCGACAACAATTACAACGGCCACGTCGATGAAGCCGGCGAGGGGACCGACGATCCGGCCGAGTGCCTCGGCGACCCGCGCCTCGAGCCCAACGGCGACGACACCCCCTACACCGCGCTTGGCGAACTGATGGCCATCCCCGGCATGACGGCCCGGCTCTACGCCGCGCTCGCGCCGCACCTGACCGTGCTTTCGACCGGCTACGCGGCGTTCCAGCTGCCGGCCCAGAGCAGCGACCTGCCGGTCATGGGCTGGCCGCAGCTCGACCCGAACACCGCCCCGCCCGAGCTCATCTACGCGAGCCTGAAGAAGCGCTTCCCGAACGCCGCCCCGGATACGATCGGCCAGTTCACGGCCAACCTCGTCGATCGCCGCGACAAGGACAGCGTCCCGTGCGAGATCGAGCTCGACGGCGCCAAGTATCGCGGCCAGGAAGTCACCCCTTACATCAACGAGATCTGCACGGCGAATTACGGCGTGCGCCTGAAAAAGAACCCGCGCCACGGCCAGTACGTCGAGATCATCAACCCGTATGCCAAGGCGAAGATCGACGTCGATGGCTGGACGATTGCGGGCGCCGGCGGCGAAATCGCCCTCTCCGGCAAAATCCAGCCCGGCGGCTACATCGTCATCACCGACGATTACAACGACCAGAACGACAAGGGCCGCGGCTCGACCCCGGACAGCTTCTTCGCCAACTTCGGCGTCGTCTCGAGCGGCCCCGACGAGGTGATCATCGAAAACCGGGACCTGGACCTGATGGCCGGCAACGGGCACCTGGAGCTCAAGGACTCCAAGGGCGACGTCATCGACACCTTCGATTTCGATCCGCAGGTCCGCACCGGCGTTACGCTTTCGTTCCAGAAGACCGACCCCCGGCTCAACGTCACGCGCACCGCCGCGCCGACGCCGCTGCGCCCCAACTCCGGCTCCGACGACGACGGCATCAACTCCGACAAGGCCAAGCTTGCGTTGCAGACGCTCGAGCAGACCGCCAACAAGCCGATCAACAACCCGATCGACGCCATGCTCATCAGCACGGCGCACGTCGCGACGGTCGAGAAGGCCGACTCCACGGAACTGCAGGATTTCAAGTGGCAGCTCCCGGAACTCAACGCGTCCAGTTCCCGCCAGCTCGACACGCGGCTCGTCGATTGCTTCCTGCCGAACGTCGCCATGCCGCTGAAGAACAAGACCAAAATCGTCACGCTCACGTCCGACGAGACCGACTCGAACCAAAGCATCCGCGAGCTCACCGTGCCGAACGCCGCGGTGATCAGCGGCCGCGTCAACATCAACACCGCCCCGCTCGGTGTGCTCGCCGCGCTTCCGGGCATGTCGAACGCGCTGCTCATGGCCATCCGCGACGTCCGCGCCGGCAACACCGGCTCCGGCCAATCGACCCTCACGCTCGACACGCGCGACCGCTCATACTGGCGCGAGATCGACCCTAAAAACGGCGCATGCTGGGCGAACCTCTCCGACCTGATCACGGACAAGCAGGTCTGGGGCGACACGGCGTTCTACGACCGGCTCGCGCAGGTTTATGCGTTCGCGCCGCTCATCGGCACGCACTCGCTGACGATGATGTCGGTGGCGACGACGAAGGTTGCCTCGGCCGGCGAAACGAAAAATGCGAATGCGAAGAAGAGCGACCTTGCGCGGCGCGAGAACATCACGCGCGCCGAACGCCTGCTGGCCGCCGATCGCGGCGTGATCGAGACGGTGCACTTCGCGTTCGTCGGCTCGGCGGCCGACGCGGCCGGAGATCCCGACGCGCGAACGGCGACGACGCTCACCCAGGCCCGCGGCAAGCTGCTCTATCCGCCCAACCGTCTCGCCGCGGCCATGGGCCGCACCGTCAGGAAAACCCAGTAGCCCAACCAACCGTCAATCGCAATACATGGCTGTACTCGTGTTGTCGGGTAGGCCGGGGGCATCTACACCCCGGCCCGCTGCGAAGGCGTCCCGGCCAGCGCCGCCACTGCACGAGCAGCCTTGTCGAAACCGCAGAAGCGAGGGCGAATTGCCGGCAATCCCCTAACCTGGCACAGCCAGAACCAAACTTTTTCAATCCGTCGGGCCATTTTGGGCCATACGAATTGGTTCTGTCGCCCCTTGCCGGGGCTGGGTGAACGAATGAGAGCCTCTTGCAAAAAGGGGGAAAGCCGGTCGCCCACCACTCCCCACTCTCTCGAGAATTCAGCAATAACCGCGTTAACCGCCTGATTGGCGAATGGATTCAAACGTAAACACATGCGAAACGGTGCCCGGGGGAACAGCGTTTAAATCCCCGCCTTAGCGCAGGCGAGAAAAGTATTCCGGCAATGAACCTGATTCGAATGGTTCCCGGTTTAGCGAGCCGGCGATTGGATCGATTACTCGGGAATGGCTGAGATTGAATGTAAAATGCGCACAAATTTTCATGGCCATGATCGGAGAAATAGATCGTCGGCTGAAGCCGACTGACTACATGCCCGGTCTTTGGTGAAACGATTTGGTTCTGGCTATGCCAGGTCAGGATGACGAGCACGAGAACGAGAGAGAACGCGGGGAGCACGCATATTCGCGGGAGTCGATGCGAATTTCCTTTTTATCCATCGTCAAGAGATGCATTTTGTGGATAGATGGCGTAGTGTGCGCGCAGGGATTACCCGTCCGGGGAGGGTTCGCCGATGCTTGGGAAATTGCTCCAGCCAGAGCTTGAAGAGCTGCTCCACAAGGGCGAATACGCCACGTTGCGCGAGACCCTTCAGGATATGGACCCCCCCGACGTGGTCGAGATGATCGAGGAGCTGCCTTCGACCGAGACGGCACTGCTGTTCCGCATCCTGCCGCGCACGCTCGCCGCCGATGTTTTCGAATACCTGCCGCTGGAAGACCAGGACGAGTTGCTCAAGGCGATGGGGCAGGAACAGATCGCCAGCCTGCTCAACGAGATGGACCCTGACGACCGCACGGCGCTGCTCGAGGAGCTGCCGGCCGAGGTCACGCGCCGCCTGCTGGCGCTCCTTTCGCCCGAGGAGCTCCTGGTGGCCAAGCAGCTGCTCGGCTACCCGGAGGAATCGATCGGCCGCCGCATGACGACCGATTACGTCTCGATCAGCCCGGACTGGACATGCGATCGCGTGCTGGCCCACATCCGCGCGCACGGCAAGGACAGCGAGACGATCAACGTGCTGTATATCGTCGATGCGAAGAATCACCTGATCGACGACATCCGGCTGCGCGAGATCCTGCTGGCCCCGCCCGAGCGCATTGTCCGGGATCTCATGGACCACACGTTTGTGTCGTTGCGGGCAACGGACGACCAGGAGACGGCCGTCACGATGTTCAAGAAATACGACCGGGTCGTGCTGCCGGTGATCGACTCCGGGGGGGTGCTGGTCGGCATCGTGACCGTCGATGACGTCCTGGACGTGGCCGAAGAGGAGGCGACGGAAGATATCCACAAATTGGGCGGCTTGGAGGCCCTCGACCTGCCGTATTTTTCGACGCACCTGGGCACGATGATCCGCAAGCGGGCGGGCTGGCTCGTGCTGCTGTTTTTGGGCGAGCTGCTCACGGCGACGGCGATGGGGTTCTTCGAGAAGGAGATCGAGAAGATGGTCGTGCTGGCGCTGTTCGTGCCGCTCATCATCTCCAGCGGCGGCAACAGCGGCTCGCAGGCGGCCTCGCTGATCATCCGCGCGCTGGCGCTGGGCGAAGTCACGCTTGCCGACTGGTGGCGCGTCGTGCACCGGGAGGTCCTGACCGGGCTGGCCCTCGGTGCGATCCTCGGGGCGGTCGGTTTCCTGCGCATATCGATCTGGTCGGCGTTCAGCACGATTTACGGCGCGCACTGGCTGATGGTCGCGTTCACGATCTGGTTCGCGCTGATCGGGGTGGTGCTGTGGGGGACGCTGGCGGGGTCGCTGCTGCCGCTGATCATGAAGCGCGTCGGGGCGGACCCGGCGACGTCGTCGGCGCCGTTCGTGGCGACGCTCGTCGATGTCACGGGGCTCGTGATCTACTTCTCGATCGCTTCGGTCACGTTAATGCGTTGATGCGGGGGGGTGCTGGGTTCTCTCGATACGTTGCTGGCCGGATATCTGGCGGTGCAGGAAGACCCATGTGGCCCAGCCGAGTCCCGCCATGGCGAGCATGAACAGGAAATAGGCGATTCTCCAGTCCAGGCCCTGTGTCATCATTGAATATTCGGACATGCCGCCGACGCTGGCGAGAAGATTGAGCGGCATGAACACGACGTTGATCAGCGTGAGGTTTTTCAGCAACACGTTCATGTTGTTGTTCACGATCGAGCCGCGGGCGTCCATCATGCCCGACAGGACCGACGAGTAAATTTCGGCCTGCTTGGAGCACTGCTGGTTGTCAATGATGATGTCGTCGAGCAGCTCGATGCCGTCCTGCGACAGCGTGATTTTGCGCGTCTCGCTCGCCGACTTGAGTTTCGAGAGCACGGCGCTGTTGCTTTCGATGGCGTCCAGGTAATAGATGAGCGTTTCGCTCAGGCTGAACATTTGCAGCAGATAGACGTTTTCCTGCGAGTAGTTCAGTTTTTTCTGGATGTCGGCCGAGATCTGCTTGACCCCCTTGAGGTGGCCGACGAAGTGGTGCACGGTCTGCAGCAGGACGCGCAGGACGACGTCGTGAAGCGATGAGAGCTTCTGGAGCTGCTTGCCTTCGAACAGGCTGGCGGGCTCGTCGGTGATGAAAACCAGCTTGTCCGCGCGCAGCAGGACGCCGATCGAGGCCATGCCGAACGAAAGCTGGCCGGTGAACGTGAAAGTCTTGGGCTTTTTCCAGACGATAAACAAGTGGGCGTTCGAGAACTCGACGCGTGCGATTTCGTCGGCGTCGAGCGAGGAATCGACCATGTGGGCATCGACGTCGTAGAGCTCGTCGAGTTCCTTGCGTTCGTTGGCGTCGGGGCTGGCATAAACAATGATGTTGCCCTGGCCGGCTTCGACCTGGGTCAACCGCTGATCCCGGATGTCCATGTATGTCTTCATGCGCGCGCTCCCGAGCTGGGTTGCCACAACCGCACGAATTTAACAGCGATCCCCTTCCGATGCCACCCCCAAGTCGCGGCGCCCCCAAATGAAGATGCGCGAAATGGACCGGACTGGTTATACTGAAATAGTTCCCATGTGCTCGATCATGCGTGAAAATCGGAATGAGTATGGCCGCCGCGAACGATCATCAGGCGCATGCGCCCGCCGGGCGGGTAACGGAAGCCCGCCGCCGCAAAATGAAGGCATTCCTCGGCGTTGTCGCGGCCGCGGCGATCGCACTGTTCCTGTATTACTGGCTTCATGCCCGCTTTTACGTTTCGACCGACGATGCGTTCATCGACGGCCGCATCGTTTCGATCAGCCCGCGGGTGGCCGGCCACGTCAGCCGGCTTCTGGTCAATGACAACGACATGGTCACGTCCGGCCAGTTGATGGTTGTGCTCGATCCGCGCGATTTCCAGGCGCGGGTCGATCTGCAGCAGGCCGCGCTGGAAGCCGCCGAGGCCAGGGCCAAGGCCGCCGAAATCCAGTTGTCCTTGACCGGCGTGACGAGTCCCGCCGGCGAGCAGCAGGCCAGCTGGGGCCTGCGCCAGACCGAGTCCGTCGTTGCCGCCGCCGAGCAGGCTTATGCCGCCGCGCTCAAGGCGGTTGCGCAGGCGCAGGCCGATCTCGACAAGAACCTTGCCGCGGCCGAAAGCAGCAAGGCGCAGGTCGATGCCTCCAGCGCCGAGGCCGTCAAGGACAAGCGCGACCTGGAACGCAACATCGCGCTGCGCAAAAGCGGGACCATTTCGCAGCAGGAGTTCGATGTCATCGAAACGCGGTCCAGGGCGGCGAATGCGCTGCTGCGGGCCGCCGAGCGCCGCTACCAGCAGGATCAGGCCAACGCACGCGCGTCCGAGGCGGCGCTGGCGGCGGCGCGGGAACAGGCCAAGGCCGCCCAGAGCCAGATCGGCGTGGCCAGGGCCCAGGTCGGCCAGGCGCAGGGCAAGCTGACCGCCGCCGCCACGGTCGAGCAGGCGCTGGCGCTCAACCGGGCGCAGCTCGCCCAGGCCCGCGCCGAAGCCGCGCAGGCCCGCGCGGCCCTCGAACAGGCGCGGCTCGATCTTTCCTACACCGGGATCCGCGCGCCGCGCGCCGGCCGCATTACCAAGCGCGGCATCGAGGCCGGCGCCTACGTGCAGGTCGGTCAGCCGCTCTTTGCCCTCGTAGCCGACGAGATGTGGGTCACGGCCAACTTCAAGGAGACCCAGCTCGCGCACATGAAGGCGGGCCAGCCGGTGACGATCGAAATCGACGCGTTCCCCCGCCTCGAGCTCCGGGGCCGCGTCGATAGCATCCAGTCGGGCACCGGCGCGCGGTTCAGCCTGCTGCCGCCGGAGAACGCGACCGGCAACTTCGTCAAGATCGTCCAGCGCGTGCCGGTCAAGATCGAGTTCGACAACGTTTCCAGCCCGCTCAAGCTGGGGCTTGCCCCCGGCATGTCGGTCATCCCCGAGGTCAGGGTCAGATGAGTGCCGAAGGGGCGAGCGCCCCGGTGGCAGGCGAGCATTGGGCGCCCGGCGTCAACCCGTTCATCATCGCGATGACGGTGATGCTGGCGACGTTCATGGAGGTACTCGACACGAGCGTCGCCAACGTGGCGTTGCCGCACATCGCCGGCAGCCTGTCGGCCGGCGTCGATGAAAGCACATGGGTCCTGACGTCGTATCTGGTCTCCAACGCGATCGTGTTGCCGCTGTCGGGCTGGTTCGGCATGATCTTCGGCCGCAAGCGGTTTTACATGACGTGCGTGGTGCTGTTCACGATCAGCTCGGCGCTGTGCGGGCTGGCGCCGAACCTGCCGACGCTGATTTTCTTTCGCGTCCTGCAGGGCGTCGGCGGCGGGGCGCTGCAGCCGATCTCGCAGGCGATCCTCGTCGATAGCTTCCCGCGCAGCAAGCAGGGCATGGCGATGGCGGTCTATGGCATGGGCGTCGTGTTCGCGCCGATCATCGGGCCGACGCTGGGCGGCTGGATCACGGACAATTTCAGCTGGCGCTGGATCTTCCTGATCAACATCCCGATCGGCATCACGTCGATCATGCTGACGTCGATCCTCGTCGAGGACCCGCCGCACCTGATCCGCAAGCGCCTGCGCGACGTCCACATCGATTATATCGGCCTCGGCCTGCTGAGCGTCGGCCTCGGGTTCCTCGAGGTGATGCTCGACAAGGGCGAGCGCGAAGACTGGTTCTCCTCCGACCTGATCCGCGCCGCGGCCGTGATCGCGGCCGTCGCGCTGGTGGCCTTCGTCTGGTGGGAACTGCACCACCCGGAGCCCGTCGTCGAGCTGCGCCTGCTCAAGAACCGCCGCTTCTCGACCGCGATGTTCACGATGTTCATGCTGGGGGCGGTGCTTTACAGCAGCACGATGCTGCTGCCGCTGCTGCTTCAAACGCTGCTCGGCTATACCGCGATGCTCAGCGGCATGGTGCTGTCGCCCGGCGGGCTGGGGGTGGCGATGCTCATGCCGCTCGTCGGCTACCTCATCGGCCGCACCCAGGCCCGGTTCCTGATTGCGTTCGGCCTGGGGCTGTGCTCGTTCGGCCTCTACTGGATGTCGCAATTCAACATGGAGATAAGTTTCTGGAACGCGGTGCATGCGCGCGTCGTGCAGTCACTGGGGCTGGCGTTTCTGTTCGTCCCGATCAACACGGTCGCGTTCAATGTCGTCGCGCGCCGCCGCATCAACCAGGCATCCGGCCTGATCAACCTCGCGCGCAACATCGGCGGCTCGACCGGCATCGCGCTCGTCACGACATTCCTCGCGCAACGCATGCAGGTTCATCAGCACACGCTGGTCGAACACCTGACCCCTTACGACCAGAGCTTCCGGATCGCGCTCGGCAACCTCACGCACGCGCTCATGCAGCAGGGCGACCCATCGATCCTCGCCACGCAGAAAGCCTACGGCATGATCTACGGCACCATGAGCCAGCAAGCCTCGATGCTCGCGTTCAACGATTGTTTCCGCATCCTCGCGATCCTGTTCGCGCTCATGATCCCGCTGGCCCTCACGATGACCACCCCGAAGCACGAGGAACACTAGAGCGCTTGTCGATCGTTGTCCGTTCGTGCTCGTGCTCGTCATCCTAACCTGGCAAAGCCAGAACCAAATCAACTTGAGTGCCCTGAGAAAACACCCGGCCCATCGGTTTTAATTCATCACGCAAAAACGCAAAAAGGCAAAACCCGCCAAAGATATTTTTGAATTTCCGTTCCTTTTGCGAGTTTCGCGTTTTGGCGCTTTTGCATGGGTCTTTCTTTCTGCTCCAAACCGGCGTCTCGGTTTTCGGCTTCAGCCCTTGCTCCCTCAAATTCCTCTGTGTCTCTGATTCTCTGTGTCTCTGTGGGGAAAAATTTTGCATGCATTCTGCATTCAATTTCACGCCTTACGGCGTAATCGAACCCATCATCGAATCGCCAAACTTGGAACCATCTCGATTGGCGCATTGCCGGAAAACTTTTGTCACCCACTCTAACCCATAGGACCCATATCCCTTATTTTCCTTGCGTCGTCCGCGGTTGAGTCAGGGTTGGCCGGTCCGCCCGGCCGCCGTGGTAGCCCCGGCCGCGGCCGCCGCCGCCGGGCGCCGACTCGACCGGCACGATCCACGGCAGCGCCGCCATGGCCAGGATGATTAAAGTCAGGATGATGAAGACGATCCCGCGCGCCCGTCGCAGCCTCGGGTTTTGCCCGAGCGCCATTGTCCAGATCCAGCGCCAGTGCATGAGCAGGTGGAGCGCGATGAGGCAGACCAGCGCGACGGCCAGCCAGAAATGCACGTCGCCCCACTCGTGGCGCGACAGCCCCCATTGAACCGTTCGCAGGCCGCTGCCGGGCGGCAGCGTGAATTTCATCGCCAGCCCCGTCGCGATCATGCCCATGAGGACGAGCAGGCTGACGCACTCGATCAGGAAGTTGAACACCGACTTGGTGGGCCATTTCATGGGTCAGGCTCCCGTGCAGGATCAATCGAATGAATAAATAAGATTTATCCCAAACGAAACCGGCGGGGAAGAAACTTTCAGTCGGCCTTCGCCGAATTCGTCTTTCTTTCGTGCATTTCGTGGGTGCGGATTACCTTCGCTATTGACATCCTTCTTCGGATTCCTAAGATAGGTAGGTTCCGGGTGGCCCCGGTGCGTGGGGGTTTTGCGCGCCTGCACACCTTCGGCTCCCCCGGTTGGCCCCGCGGCCGTTCCGCGAGGCGTGTTATTCACCGCCGGTTTTTGGCCCACGAAGGCCCGCGCCGGCCAGGAGTTCAGTTCGATGCCAAACCCAAGAAGGCGGCGCAGCAAGGCCAAGAAGGGCATGAACCGCACCCATAAGAAGCTGGAGATGACGGGCGAGCAGAAGTGCTCCAATTGCGGCGAACCGACGCAGCCGCATCGCATCTGCCCCAAGTGCGGCTACTACAAAGGCCGGCCGTATAACGCGACCGTGACCAAGGCTTAAGGCCCCGGCCGGAGGCCCACATGCGGATCGCGCTGGATGCCATGGCTGGGGATTTCGGTCCCGAGCCGCTCGTCAAGGGCGCCATCGAGGCCGTCGAGCAGAGCGACCATCATGTCGTGCTGGTCGGCGACGCCGAGGTCCTCGAGAATATCCTTAACCGCGAAAACGCGCTCCATCCGCGCCTGTCCATCTCGCATGCCGACATGGTCGTGGGCATGGAGGAGGCGCCCAAGGCCTCACTGCGCAAAAAAACCAGTTCGATTTCCGTCGCCGTCGATCTCGTCAAGCGTGGCGAGGCCGACGGTGTCGTTTCCGCCGGCAACACCGGCGCGACCCTGGCCACCACCGTCCAGAAGTGGCGCTCGCTCGAAGGGGTCTCGCGCCCCACGCTCGCCACGGTCATCCCCCTGCCCTCCCACCCGGTCGTCCTGCTCGACGTCGGCGCCAACATTGATTGCAAGCCCGTGCACCTTGCCGATTTTGCGGCGATGGGCTCGATCTACGCCCGCGAAATCATCGGCCGCCGCACCCCGCGAGTTGGCTTGTTGAATATCGGCTCGGAAGAAGGCAAGGGCCACGACCTGGTCCAGTCGGCCTACAAACTGCTCAGCGACGGCCCCCTCAATTTCATCGGCAACGTCGAGGGCGGCGACATTCTTACTGGCAAGGCCGACGTCGTGGTCTGCGACGGTTTCGTCGGCAACGTCGTCCTCAAGTTCGCCGAAGGTTTCTTCTCGTTCTTCGGCCATTACGTCCGCACCGAAAGCCGCAAGCACATGCTGACGGCGCTCGGCGGCCAGATGATGTATCCGGTCTTCCGCAGCCTGAAGCGCCAGCTCGACGGCAACCAGCTCGGGGGCGCGCCGCTGCTGGGGCTCAACGGCATCTGCATCGTCAGCCACGGGGCGTCGGGCAAGGACGCGATCAAGAACGCGATCCTGCGCGCGGCCGATTGCGTGCGCCAGGACATCAACGGCAAAATCATCCGCGCCATGCAAGGCGGGCGGTAATCGTCAATTGAGTTCGCCTTCTGCTGCCATCATTGAAAATTTACTCCCGATTCTGTCTGATTGTTTCGCATTTCGGATTTCAGCCTGATGCGCACTTTTCCGAAGGATAGCTTTCCATGGAACGCACTTTGGTCCTCATCAAGCCCGACGGCGTCAAGCGCGGCCTCGTCGGCGAAATCATCTCGCGCTTCGAGCGCAAGGGGCTGCGCATCGCGGCCATGCGCATGCTGAAGGTCACGCGCGAGCTTTCGCGCACGCATTACGCCGAGCACCTCGAGAAGGAATTCTACCCGCGCCTCGAGGCGTTCATCCTGTCCGGCCCCGTCGTCGCGATGATCATCGAGGGCGACAAGGCCGTCGAGATCGTCCGCCTCATGATGGGATCGACCACGTTCACCCAGGCGGCCCCCGGCACGATCCGCGGCGACTTCGCCCTGCACGCCACCGAGAACCTCGTCCACGGCTCCGATTCCCCCGCCAGCGCCGAACGCGAAATCAAGCTGTGGTTCGGGGAAATGTAATAATCAACAAATGCAGCCAAGCGATTTCAATCCACTCCTTCGGGAACTTGTGTCTATGCCTACGGAGGCGGAGTGGATTGAATTTAAACATAATTACGCAGAGCCTAATGAAATAGGAGAGTATATTTCAGCTCTATCCAACAGCGCGGCTATGCACAACAAAAAAGCTGGATATCTTGTTTGGGGAATAGGTGATAAAAAACACGATATAGTGGGCACAAGTTTTCGCCCTCGATCAACCAAGGTTGGGAATGAGGAAATTGAGAACTGGCTCAGCCATTCTTTGTTCCCCCGGCTCGATTTTCGTTTTCATGAATTTCATTATGACGGAAAACCTATTGTCTTGCTGGAAATTCCAGCGGCATCACATACTCCAATCAGTTTCAAAACGGAACGTTTCATTCGAATTGGCTCATGCAAAACAAGGTTGAGGGAGCATCCGGAAAAAGAACGGACCCTGTGGGCATGTTTTCAGCGACAACCTTTCGAACGACTTTCTGCGCTTCACCACCTGGACCCCGACGAAATTTTGCGAATGATCGATTATCCATCCGTCTTTGAGTTATTAGGACAGACACTGCCGCCGGCACGAGAAGGAATACTCGAGAGACTTGCCCAAGAAAAATTAATAAAGCCCACAGGAACCGGGCGTTATGACATTACAAACCTCGGAGCGATTTTATTCGCGAAAAATCTCGAAACCTGTGGTGGTTTATCACGCAAGTCCATGCGCGTTATTCAATATCGCGGGTCGAATCGGATTCGGACAGTCAAAGAGAATTCCTGGAGCAAAGGTTACGCCGCATCCTTTGAAGAACTAATGAGATATGTCAATGGCCTGCTGCCAAGCAATGAGGAAATCACTCATGCGTTGCGACAGGAAGTCAAAATGTATCCCGAAATCGCCGTCCGGGAACTTGTTGCCAATGCGCTCATCCATCAGGATTTTGAAATTTCCGGTACTGGTCCTATGGTCGAGATTTTTGACGATCGCATTGAAATCACCAATCCAGGAACCCCCCTCATCAATACATTGAGGTTCATTGATGAACCCCCACGTTCTCGCAACGAAGAACTTGCCGCGATGATGAGACGTATCAATATTTGCGAGGAGAGAGGTAGTGGTATTGATAAAGTCATCGATAGTGTCGAGGGTTGTCAATTGCCCGCGCCCGATTTTCAGGTTTCATCGAACCACACGAAAGCGATTCTCTACGCGGCTAAAAAGTTCAATGATATGGATTCGTCGGATCGCCAGCGCGCCTGTTATCAGCATGCCTGCCTATGTTGGGTTTCGAATGCTTTAATGACTAATACGTCTTTGCGCAAGCGGTTTGGCATTGAAAAAAGAAACTACGCAATTGCCTCAAGGATCATTGCGGAAACTATAAAAATGGGGCTAATCAAACTGGCAGAGTCATCGAGCAAATCCAAACGGGATGCGAAGTATATTCCATTTTGGCTATAGAGGCGATGCGTCTCTTATGTGTATCTATCGTCTATATGATGTATATGATGTATACGGGCGTGTATATCCGCCGCGGGATGCGTGCTGGATACATAAGTCCTTTATTTGCAAAGACGTGCCATCGTTGCGTGTATGTGATGGGTGTGTGATGGGTGTGTGATGAAACCTGATTCCGGACATTATCGTTGCTCCGTGATCATCTGTTCGCTCAACGGTGAGCGCGTCCTGCCGGCGTGCCTGTCTTCGCTTTCCGCAAGCGTGGGCATCGACTTCGAAATCATCGTCGTCGATAACGGCTCGTCCGATTCCACGCCCGAGCTTGTCCGGCGCGATTTCCCGCACGCGCGCCTGCTTCAGACCGGGCGCAACCTGGGCTTTGCCGGCGGCAACAACGTCGGCATGCAGGCCGCCCGCGGCGAGATCCTCCTGCTCTTGAACGACGATACCGAAGTCCCGCCCGACTGCCTCGCCAACCTGTGCGCGCCATTCGATGCCGACCCGCATATCGGCGCCGCGGGCTGCAAGCTGTTTTATCCGGACCGCAAAACGATCCAGCACGCCGGCGGCATCATTTACCCCAATGGCAACACGCTGCACCTCGGCGCGCGGCAGCCGGACGAAGGCCAGTGGGACACGCCCGGCCAACGCGATTACGTCACCGGCGCGGCCCTTGCGCTCCGCCGCGCCGCGCTCGAGGATGTCGGCCTGCTCGACCCGGCGTTCTTCCCGATCTATTTTGAAGAGGTCGATCTGCAGCGCCGCATGGCGCGCGCGGGGTGGAAGATCTGGTATGAGCCGAAGGCGTGGCTCATTCACCACGAGTCCCAAACCCAGGGCGCCGGCAGCCCGAAGTTCGTCTATAACTACACGTTCAACCGGCTGCGGTTCGTCGCGCTCAACGGGTTCCCCAAGGGCCGCCTCGCCGCCCTGCGCACCGAGCTGCCGTGGCTTGTCGATTTCACGCGCAAGCGGCGGCTCGCGCCGATTTTGCGCGCATATTGGAACGCACTTAGGAATTTAAGGTCGTGGCGCGCCGATCGCGTGCGGCGCTCGACCATCCCGCGCCTCGGGCAAAAATCATAACGAACAAATTATTTTCGTGCTTTTCGCGGATCGCGCGGCTACAAATTCCACATGGGCTTCGTTATCGTCGCGATCCAGGCGTTTCTCATCGGGTTTGCGTATTGGGCGCTGCTCGGCAAATACATCCCTGCCCGGCGGCCGTCATACGTGCGCTGCGTGATCGGCGCGGCGCTGCTCGGCGTCTGGAGCTATGCCGTCATGTATCTGTTCGTCGGCTTGCAATACGCCTCGCGCCAGCCGCTCGCCGCCGGCAACCCGATCATCGGCCTGTTTGTCGGCAACCTGACCGTCGCGCTCTACATCCTCGCGGTGTGGCTGATCGGCGCGTATTACTTCATGCGCAACGTGTTCGAGATGCACCGCGGCCACGGCGCGCTGCTTATCATTTATCTCGTCATCAGCGGCGTGATCCAGGTCATCTGGAGTGCGGTCGCCCATTATTTAAAATAAAAAATATTTGATATCACATGCGGCCGGCGATTCATTGGGCGGCAAGATACGGCTTGCCCTGTTTGTAGAACGGCAGCATGAGCTCGATTTTGCGCTGCGACTCGGTCGCGCCGGTTTTCCTGGCCAGATCGAGGGCGCGCAGCGCGGTGTCCACGGCCTCGCGGGTGCGGCCGTTTGCCGACTGCGCGGCGGCCAGCGCGTTCAGGAATTCGGGATCGAAGTTCGACGACATCGCGACGTAGCGCATCCCGAGGTCGAGAGCCTCCTTCGGATTGCGAAGGTTCGGATCGGGCGAGATCGTCAGGAGCCACATGAGCTGGCCATAAACGTTTCGGTTGATGCAGCCGCCGTTGATTGCGTCGCGGTAAAGCCGGATGGTATCGGCCGTTTTGCCCAGGCGCGTCATGACGCGGCCGAGGGCGTAAATCGTTTCGCTGTTTTTGGGCGCGTACTGATGCGCTTTTGAGAACAAGAACTCGGCCGCCAGGAATTGGTTGCGACGCCACTCGCCCACGCCCAGGTTGTAGTAGGCCAGCTGAGACTCGGGCGTGAGGTCGATGGCGCGGCCGAAGAAAGCCTTTTCGTTGCGATAAATTGCCGAGTGGTGCCAGGTAAGGGACGCAAGCAGGCAGACGAGCGCCGCCGCGAGCGCGCAGCCGATCGCCTTGCGCCGCTCGATCCAGCTCCCGATCAGGGCGCCGACGCCGGCCAGCGGGGCGATGCTCGCCATGAATTGGTAGCGGTCGGCGACCGGCGACTCGTTCAGAAAGCCAAAATAAATGATGCCGAGCGTCGGGCCGAGCATCACCGCATACCACAGCCAGCACGCAAGGGGGCCGCGGCCGATCCGGTTGCGCGCGCGCCACAAGATGAATGTCATGAGCAGAATCAGCGCGAGCGGAATCCAATCGCCAGGATTCGTCGCGCTGCGGGTAAACTGCGGGTAAATCGGACTTAACCCGACCGGGCAGACGAATTTGGCGAGGTAGAATCCGAACGCCATGCCGGACTGGACAAGGCGGTCGGGGAACGAAGGGACGTGCATTTCGACGCCGAAGCGATTGAGCGCGACGACATGCATGTCGGCGAGCGCCATCGCAAACGTGATCGCGGCGAGGACTGCAAGGCCGATCGCGTCGCGGCGCGTGAAGCGGCCCTGGCGATACCAGACCAGGACCGCGAGCCCGAACGGGAGCATCGTCGGGGTCGATTTGGCCAGCATCGCGGGCACGATTGCGAACACGGCGGCCGCGAGCCATTTCCACCCTCCCCGGTCCTCGTGATTCAGAAACATCTCGACCGCGACGAGGCACAGCAGCGTTGCAATCAGATCCTTGATGCTGATGATCCATGCGGCGACTTCGGCGTGGACGGGATGGACCGCAAACAGCGCGGCGCCGATCCACGCGCCCGGCAGTCCAAGCCGCCGCATGAGCCGCCAGATCTGAATC
>JAJFUE010000082.1 GCA_021372575.1 bacterium
ACACGCAAGCCATATATTATCAACACAAGATACATGAGTCCGGGATAATGATTTACGTGTCAACATAAGACATTAATATCTACAGGTCTTAAAGCTCGTTTCAATAAAAAAACCCCCGAAGCGGAGTGCTTCGGGGGCCAATCGTGATATCAGGTAAGTGACTTAGTACATCGGGCCGCTGGACAGACGCCAGATGCCGCCGTTGCTGACCGTGCCGTTGGTCGGGTCATACGGGATCATCCAGCAGGCGTCGCCGAGCGAGTTCTTGCCGATGTTGTGCGACGGGCCGATCGACCACGTCATCCACGCCGCGTTCTTCAGCTTGTCATAGAACGGCTTCTCCTTCGCCCACGGAATCGAACCCGAGGTCTGCGCGCCGTCGTTCGTCGTGTATTTCTGCACGGCATAGTGCTGGCCAACGCGAAGCCCCTGGGTCTGGCTGGAAACATAACCCGTTATCTCGGCGTTGGTGTTGAAAATATCGATCGGGATGTCGGTCACATACGAGATCGGCGTGGTCAGGTACTGGCCGGAGTAATAGGTGTCACCCCAGCGCATCGCGAACGTCGGGTAATACCACCCGCGGTTGCTGCCGTCAGGCGGATACGCGCGGTTGTCAACACAGTATGACTCCAGCGCAATGCCGACCGTCCTGGCCTCGCCGACGACGCGGGAAACACGGGCGCGGGTCTGGGCCTCCAGGAAGTTGGGCACGGCGATGGCGGCCAGAATGGCAATGATCGCGACGACGATCAGCAATTCGATCAGCGTGAAAGCTTTCATTCTCATGGGAATCCTCCCCCGTTTTCCAATGAGTGTTTGCATGTTGGGGAGCCGCTGGTCGGAAACGGTCAGCCCCGCTCGAACCTTGGAGAGAATACTTGCCACCCAAATCCATAAATTCGATGTTGGATGTTTACTCTCTAAACAAGAGTTATATATTATCTTTTTGTAAAATTCAACAACTAAATTCCTATTTGAAAACACGTATTCCGGAATTTCGTTTTCGCCTTATTTATACGCGATTTTATCATGTTTTTGCCCTTGGGTCCTAATGTTTAACACATGTATTGTTTACCTCCATGTCCTCTTTTGAGACCCCGTCCACGCGAAATATTCGTTCTTTTAGCACGATTTTAGATCATTTTGGCTTCTTCCGCCAAGAAGATGCCGGTTGCGCGATGCGGACGCACCCGTGCTAAGATCGAGCCATGCCAGTGCCCCGGATCCTGTTTCTTTGCACCGGAAATTCCTGCCGCAGCCAGATGGCGGAAGGCTGGGCGCGTGCGCTGAAGGCGGGTGTTGTCGAACCCTATTCGGCCGGAATCGCCATCCATGAGCTCGATCCACGCGCCGTCAAGGCCATGGCCGAGGTCGGCATCGACATTTCGGGACATCGACCCAAGCACGTGAATGACCTGGCGGAAATCCGGTTCGATTATGTTGTTACCGTGTGCGATCATGCCCGCGAGCATTGCCCCGTTTTCAGCGGCGGGGTTAAAATCGTTCACGTCGGATTCGAGGATCCGCCGCGACTTGCGCTTGAAGCGAACAGCGAACGTGAGAAAATGGACATCTATCGCCGCGTCCGCGACGAGATCAAAGAGTTTGTGACGGGCATCCCCGAATCGTTGCGGGAAGGAGTCGTTCGATGAGCAAGAAAGTCGAAAAAGCGGCGGCGCTGTTTGAAAAGGGATTCAACTGCGCGCAGGCGGTTGCGTGCGGATGCGGCCAGGGGCTGGGACTCGAGCGCAAGCAATTGCTGGCGATCGCCGGGGCGTTCGGCGGCGGCATGGGCAGCACGGGGCGCGTCTGCGGGGCGGTCACCGGCGCGATCATGGTCATCGGGCTCAGGTGCCCGCGGCTCGATCCGAAAGACCCGATCCCCAAGCAGGAAAGCACTCGCCTGACCCGCGAGCTGATCAAGCGCTTCGAGGCGCGCAACGGAAGCATCCAGTGCAAGGACCTGCTCGGCTACGACCTGAGCATCCCGGAAGAAGCGAAGAAGGCGCAGGAACAAGGCCTGTTCCGGACGAAGTGCCCGCTGTTCGTGAAGGACGCGGCAGAGATATTGGAGGAGCTGCGGTAGGTCGGGTTTTCGACCCGACGATTTTCAGAGTCGGCTCGTAGAGCCGACCTACCCTTTTCAATTTAAAAAGGCGCGGTGAGCTTTCGCTCGCCGCGCCTTTTGGGTTCAATGCCGGAAGGGTGCTATGCTTCGAGCACTTCTTCCTCGGAGCCTTCGAGCGACTCGGTCATGGATCTGGCCTGCATGCTCGCCTTGACGCGGCAGGCGCACTTTTTATCGGAACGCTTGGTCTTGATTTTTCTTATCTGGGCCTCGACTTTATCGATCAGAAGATCGATCGCTTCGAGTGGCTGTTCCGCGGAGATCGTCGCCTCGACGGCGATCGAGCCGGCGCGGAAGGTGCATTCGGCTTCGTGGTGCAGTTTTTCGCGGGTGAGCGTGATGCTCATCTCATCGACTTTCGTGCACAATCGGCGAAGGCGGTCGGCCTTCTTATCGATATACTGCCTCTGATCAGCGCTGATAGTCATGTGGCGACCGGTGATTTGCAAAGGCATAAGAAGCACTCCTTTCCGGAGCGAATGCGATTGTGGATGGCGCATGAATGGGTCATCCGGCAAGAAATCACTCAATCCAGCGTGTCTGAACCTCCTTGTTTCAAGATTTACCAGGATCGGAATTGTTGTCTTCGTCGCCGAGTTGCGCGCCCGGACCGACCGGTTGCATGTAGAAGCGCTCGCCCAGGTAGAGCTTGCGCACTTCCTCGTCGTTGACCAGCACCTCGGCCGGGCCGTGGTGCAGAATCGTTCCCTGATGGATGATGTACGAACGGTCGGTGACACTGAGCGTCTCGCGGACGCTGTGGTCCGTGATCAGCACGCCCAGGCCGCGGTCGCGCATCTGGAAAATGATCTGCTGCAGTTCCTCGACGCTCTTGGGATCGACGCCGCTGAACGGCTCGTCGAGGAGCATGAACTTGGGCTCGATGGCGAGGGCCCGCGCGATCTCCACGCGCCGCCGCTCACCGCCCGAGAGCGTGTAGGCCAGGTTCTTCGCCAGGTGCGCGATCGACAGCTCCTCGAGGATCCGGGCCAGCTTCTCTTTCTGCTGGTTGCGCGTCAGGCGCGTCGTCTCGAGGATCGCCATGACGTTCTCTTCGACCGTCAGCTTGCGGAAGATCGAGGTCTCCTGCGTCAGGTAGCCGAGCCCGGCGCGCGCGCGCTGGTAAAGCGGCAGCTTTGCGACGTCACGCCCGCACAGCAGGATCTGCCCCGAATCCGGCTTCACGATGCCGACGATCATGTTGAACGTCGTCGTTTTACCGGCGCCATTGGGGCCCAGCAGGCCGACGATTTCGCCGGTCGTCATCTGCAGGCTCACGTTGTTGACAACGCGGCGCCCGCCGTAGGATTTGATCAGGCTTTTGGTCTCGAGCGATTCAGGAGTTGTATTCAAGAGCCGGGCGCTCCCACCACGTTCTTACTGTTCGGATCGGCCCTTTTCGTAAAAAGATAACGGAAAAAACGGGCCGATCGGGGCTTTTGCCCCGATGAATCGACTATCGCCCACCGGGGTCCTGATGTCAAGTTACTAAGGTCTTTACATTAATTAGTGCTTCCATGGAAAGATGTGGGGAACCGTCGTGCTCGTGCTCGTAATCGTGCTCGTGCTCGTAATAGTAATCGTAATCGATAACCGCACGCACGCCAGTCCCTCGCTCACGCTCGGGCTACTGCATGGAATACCGCGGCCGGCGAACGCGGCATGGAATAAACGGGCGAGAGGTTTTTCGATTACGATTACGAGCACGAGCACGAGCACGATCCCGTCCCTTCGAATGCCGCAATCGGCGAACGCGGCCTACCGGGATGGGTGATCATCAAATCCGACAGCCTGTCTCACCTCGAACACCGCATACCGATCATCTTCGAACACCTGCTCTGCGCGCGAAAGCGGTGCCGCTCGGCGGTCCCGGACGATGTAGCCACACCCCCACCGGCGGCACAGCGCAAGCAGCGTCTCCTCGGACAGCCGATTGTAGTTCCTGATGAGCGCCACCAGCGAGACCTTGCGGATCGCCTCGCGGTCGTAAACCGCCGGCATGCCGCCCAGCGCCATCAGGCGTTCGTAGTATTCCAGGAACCACGGCCGCGCGAACGGGAAGACCTTCATGTTCACGGCGGCGGAGCGGCGTGTACGCTCGCCGAAATGGTCGAATCCGAACGCCGGCGGCAGCATCACGGTCGCATTCGGCCTGGTCTTTTCGAGAAAGAACTGCTCAAGCGGCGTCCTCGGCGGATCGATCACGTAATGGCGCATCGTTACCGTCGCGAGGAACGCCAGGACGACCGCGGCGGCCACCAGCTCGCGGCCGTATTTCGCGAATATTTCAACCGGCCGGCGCGCGGCCAAGCGTTCCGCCGCGCTGAGGATATACACCAACAAAATGACCTTCGTAAATATGGTCATGCGCGCGAATTGCGTTCGGGTCACGAAATCGACCGGGAAGATCTCGACAAAAACATAGCCGGCCGCGAGGCCAACCAGGCTGACGGCGACCATGCCCAACAGCCGAAAATCGACCCGGGTTTTTGGGCGCTTCAGAAGCCAGCATGCAAAACCCAGGACCAGGAAGACGCCGTATTGAAGATACAGGGTCGGGCTCCACGATGACGGGATGAAGTGGAACGGGTGGCGGAAGTAACCGGCCACGAGCGTGAAGCCGTGTTCGACGCGGCTCGGCGGCGCATGCAAAACCTCGTGCCAGACCACCGGCGCGATCGTAACCAACGAGACAACCGCCGCAAGCCCCAGACCGGCCAGCACGCGGCGCGTTTCGGCGCGGTTGAACAAGACCCAGTCGGCCGCGACCAGAATCAGCAAGTGCTGGCCGGTGTTGATGTGGACGTTGATCACCATCCCCGTCAGGATGCCGAACGCAACCCAGCGCCGCCCGAAATACGCATCGAGCGCCCACAAGCACAGCGCCCACGCCAGCGATTGGTGCCTGAACCAGTTGTAGGCCAGGTCGTTGTCGCCGAGGATGAATCCGCCATAGCGCTGCCATTTGAACGTGAGCCCGAGCACGATCAGCGCGGCATACGCCAAAAGCAACCCGCGCTTCGATCCGAAATGATTCTCGAACACGCGGCGGAAGAACCATCCGATCGCACCCAGGCAGGCCAGCCACGAAAAATAGAAAACCTGCGGGATCGCCCCGTACGGAATAATGGAAAACAGCCGCGAGAAGAAATTATAGCCGCCGACGGCCTGCGTGCTTTGCATCGTCAGGTCGGCATGGAACAGCGCCGGATCCTGATACTGCAGGATCTTCATCAGCACGTTGGCTTCGGTCACGCGGAAGTCGTAGGGATACACAAGGCTCAGCAGCGGCACGGCGATGAACACCGCGAGCGCCTCGCGCGCAAAACGCCGGTTGAATCGCGCGACACCCAGCACGGCCGCGAAATATACACAAAGCGTTTCCGCCGCCGCGAGCGTATTGGCGGCGTGCTCCGTCATGGCCTTTTGAGCTCGGCGATCGTGCAGGCCAGGCCGCCTTCCATGGGGCTGCCGAAGCGGTACGACTCGACGTGCGGGTTGCGCGCAAGCATTTCGCGGATCGCCTTGCGCACCGCCCCCGTGCCGTGGCCGTGGATCAGCTTGACCTTGTCGAGGTGCCCGACGACCGCCTGGTCGATCGCCTTCTCGGCCATCTCGAGCGCGTCCTCGACGCGCGCGCCGTGCAGGTCGATCTCGTGGTAAGTCGGCGCGGCGTTGATGACGGGCTGGACGGGCTTTTTGCGCGGCGGTTCGGGCGCTTCGGCCGGCGCGAGCCGGTTGAGCTTCACGATCCACTCCTGCTTGTTGAATTCGACCCGCGCGCTGCGCCGGCGCTTGTCGATCTCGATCACGCGCGCCACGCCCCCCATGCCGCGCACCTCGATCCAGTCTCCGGGTTCGAACTCATGAGTGTTGGCAGCAGGCGACACCATGCCCACAATTTAGAATGAGAAAATGGAAATGGAAATGAGAATTACAAAGCGCCAAGGGCGCGAAACATCCCAGCCTGGGGCTTAGCGAAGCTAAGTATGTGTTTAGCGCGTTGGTAATCGGTTGTTGCGAGCGCATGGTGAAACGCGCGCGCTGAAAGCGCAACAAGAATATAGCCTGGGGCAAAGCGAAGCGACGCCCCAGGTCAGAATCGCATCACGTTAGGAAGCTCTGAAAGAACGGAAGAAACCCGTGATCCATTTCTTTCGCGCCTTCAGCGCTCTCGTTTTCTTGGGATCTTATCCTGGGGCGTCGCTTCGCTCTGCCCCAGGCTGTATTCTCTCGCGCCTTCGGCGCTCTGGTTGACACCGCCATTCGGTTACAACCAGCTTGCCCA
>JAJFUE010000096.1 GCA_021372575.1 bacterium
CCGGCTATCAGCCCAAATCCGGCGCGCGCGTCGAGAAGATGAACCCGTACAAAACCGGGCGGGTCTCCCTGGCGCTGCAGGACATGGTGCGGATGCTCGCCCCCGGCAACCGGATGCCCATCATCGGCGATACCGGTTACAAGTCCAAACTCAGCCCGATTTACGCCGAGATCATGGCCGCGCGCTACGGCGGCCAGTACGCCGGCCTGCTCGAAACCGCGCAGGGCACTCCCCTCGCTGACAAAGGGAGCGAGTACGCGCTCTGGTATCGCCCGGCGGACATCGAGGCGCCCGCCGGGACGGTCAAGCTGCCGCTGCGGTCGGAATGGTTCCCGGGCTGGCACGTCGGCGTGCTGCGCGGCGGCCGCGAAACCAACGATACCGCCCTGTTTATCAACGGCAACGAGAATCACTGGACGATCAAGACCAGCCATCGCCATTCCGACGTCCTGAGTCTCAGCTATTACGCATTCGGCCGCGAACTGGCCTCGGACCGGGGCTATTTCACCGGCGGCGGGCAACTGACGCGCGACGGCCTGCGGGGCCAGGACTGGACCGGCGGCACGCTCTCGCACAATGGGGTCGTGGTCGATGAGAAGAACCAGGTGAAGAGCGCGTGCGGCTCGAACCTTGAGCTGTTCGGCGCCGCGCCGGGCGTCGAAGTCATCGAGGCTTCCGCCTATAACGCGTATCCGCAGTGCGACCTTTATCGCCGAACGACGGCCCTCGTGCGCCTGCCCGACGGCCGGAACTACGCCGTCGATTTCTTCCGCGTGCGCGGAGGCAAGGTCCATCAATACGCGTTTCACTGCACCGGCAACATGACCGGATTCGAACCGGCGCAGCCTGCGGCGCAACCGGTCGGGCTGGCGCCGGCTTGGGACAAGTGGGTCAAACATCCCCGCGCCCTGACGGCGAAACAGCCGCGCGTGTTCACGTGGCGATCGGGCGGCGTCAACCTCGACCTGCGGATGCTGAACAGCGCCGACCTGGACCGGATCGTCATCGCCGATGCGCCGGGCTGGCGCCAGGCCTCGCCGCCGGCGGAACTGGACAAGCCGCCGATCCAGCAGATCCTGGCCGAGCATCGCGCCGGCGCGGGCGGCGGGAAGCTCGCCACGCAATACGCGGCGGTGATCGTGCCGTATCAAGGCGAAAAATCGCCGGTGCGCGGCGCGCGGCTGCTTCAAAACGATCCGGCGAGCGGCGTGCTGGCGATCGAGGTGCGGCTGGCCGATCGCACGGATGTGATCGTCTCGACGATGGACGGCGAGCGGCGGCAATACGGACCGGTCAGCGTTGCCGGCCGATTCGGCTTTGTCTCGCTCGACGGGCAGGGGCGCGCCACGCAGGCGTATCTGCTGGGTGGAACCGGCCTCGAATGCGGGGAGTTGAAGATCGAGCTGCCGGCGGCGAGCGAGTCGCTCAAGGTGCGCTCGGTGGACGACCGGACGATCCGGCTGGCGCAACCCTTGCCGCCCGCCGTGGCCGGGGCCGCCACTCTCGTGCTGACTCGCGGCCCCAAACCTCTGCGATCCGGCGCGCCGATGCCCCAGACCGGATTCGACATCGAATCGGCGGCAGGCGACACGATCGCCCTCCGCGATTACCCCGCCCTGCCGTCCGACACGGTGACGCTGCTCTGTTCGAAATGGATCGGCAAGTAGGTTGCTTCTATTCCGCGGCCGCATGATAACCAAAGCGCCAAAGGCGCGAATTCATCCCAGCCTGGGGCGCAGCGAAGCGAAGCCCCAGGACACGGTCCAACCGAGCATGGAGCGCCAAAGGCGCGGCTCAACCCGATCCGACCGTTTCCATTCGACACTTTTGAGAGAACGAGTCCCGATCCGCTCTCAAAAATCAATTACACATCCTCATAACCCCGCGATTTATCGCGGGGTATATACGCAGCCTTTCCCCTCGGAAACCGTTTCCAACGGTTTCCCGCTGTCTCCAGGCTCGTGCGAGGTGTTCGAAATCGAATTGGCTGGGCGCACCAGAGGTGCGTTCGCGAGTAGCCCCCAGCGAAGCGTAGCGCCGCTGGGGGTTGGCAGCGGCGAAAATAATGCACCCCGGAGGGGTGCCCGCAAACCGATGCAAGGTCCACCTTCTATCAACCCTGACGGGATTGGTGGTTTCGGGCTGGGGAAACGAAAATCTATGCCGAGCCGAGCTTCCACCGCCGTCTCGCCGGCCGGACGGCATAGCCTTGAACTCATTGATTGTTTTCGCCGCCGCACAAAAAAAGGAGGCTGGGCGGTTGTCGGCCGTGGACGCGGCCGACACCGGCCCGGCGCCGCGGCGCATGCCTGAGGAAGAAGGGGAACTTCGAAAGCCATGTGCGGGAGATCCGCAAGCACGGTTTGATGAGGGGGCGCAGGAGACGGGATGCATGGACTGGCGGCCATTTGCCACGCCACCGGAAACGGCCGATACACCGGAAGCCGCCGACCTAAACACACCCGCGCCTGCGCTCTACTCTACCCGATATTTTGGTCGAACGTCCCCGATATTTGATATTTAATAAAGTGCCGACCCGATTTTCAATCCGATTGCTATTTTTTGGGCCGTATTTGAATCTCAAGCCCCTTATCGGGATCTAATTGTCTCGTATCCGGAGTTTCCAATCTTAGAATATCAAGCACTCGTTTCTGAATATAATTCTTAATATCAGTATTATTCTCGAATCGATTTTCTAATCGTTGAAGTTCAGGCATGACGCGATCACTTGGAAGTTGTGATGCAAGGTCAACCATATTTTTTGGCAACATTCGTTTGTAGACTCGAATTTCGTCCATGCCAACCTTAAGATGGTTCTTCGCGGCAATATTATTTCCATTCACATCTATTCGATCAATGCTATATAAAGTTCCAGTATCAACCATATCAGCCTTTTTCAGCGCCTCATATGCTTGAATTATTTTTCTTTGTTTTAAAGCGGGATCACGTTCGCGACTTGCCGCAGATACCTTTAAGTATGCAATTCCATTGAGCTCAGATGCCACTGTAATGTATTTTGAGTCATAATTATCAATAATGAACTGCGATATTCTTTCTGCTTCAGCATAATTCTGATAGTGCTTTGACCAATAATCCATAATTGCCTTCATATCCTGCCGATCAATGTCTTCCTGTTCTGGAGGAAAGAACGCAACACTTGAATAATACTTTTCAATCAGGGCGAGCAAATCGGAGTCTGTGATATTGCGCCGGGTAATGTTTGTATTTAACATTAATTTATCCCGTATCTCATTCATGCCTGCCCAATCGCCTTTGTTTTTAAGCCACCACAGCTTGGCCTGATAATATCCGAACCGTCCTTCTGGGGGCAATTTATCTATATCAATCTTTAAAAAAGCATTTGTAATTTCTATTCTCTTGGATTCTGGATAACGAGAAGCTAATGAAAATGCTTTTAATGTGCGCAACCAATAAGTGTTTGTACTAACACTATCTTCAAGCAAAGGGTTATAATCGAGAAGTGGCTCGTAATCTGTTTCGGCCGCCATTACATACGAATGTGAAAGACTCCCAATTACGAACATGCTGATAATCATAAGAGTTTTCATTTTATATCTCCTTATTAACTAATCATTTAATGTGCACAATTGCTGATTAATTGTCAGGTTTTGAGGCGCTGTCATATGTATTACCGTGCTGGGATTATCTCGGTAATGTATTATTTTAATTGTATATAAGAAAAGGGGATTTAGAGAGAATGTGCCATACGAGACGCCGTATTTTTGGTAAACTGTTTGTGCCTTAGACGTTTGATTCCCCGCACCAACACCGTATGTATCAGTGAATGTGCCATTTGCACCGGTAACCGTCTCGCCTGTTACATCATATCCATATAAATGATAGCTAGAGTCGTGGCCAGTGACCGTGCTGCACCACGTAGTTGGGTTCTCAGTTATGCCAACGCCAGGCAATATGTTATAAAACTGATCTTTAATAAGAAAATGATATTTCTGTGTCCAACTCGTTCCAGCGCCGTAAACAACCGAATCCGTCTGATACAAGTATGCGTGAGCAGGAAAGCGAACTTTAAAAGACCAGCTTTTTGATCCCGCTGGTGTATCATCACGAGTCCCTTCTCCGTCAGGATTTTTTGGTAATGGCACGTCATCCCAAGTGGCTGTGACTACATCACTCGATGCGCTTGTCGGCCAACTATTCCCTGCTGTGTATTGTCCTGATGAACTGCCAATTGTGCTGTTCGTCGGGGAAGCTACAGCGAAATTCTTTACAATCTGATCATTTACATTATATTCGGGTCCCGCACATGAGACCCCATAGCTATCGACGTCACTATAGTTACATGAAAATGCTACAGAATCACCCGGTTTCTGATCGGAAACAGTAGCAGGGCTGCAGCTTCCAGTAAAATAACTACCAGTATCCCACCACACCTGGGCCATACACATTTCGGTATTAAATAAGCACACAAATAAGATCATAACATATAAATGTCGAAAATTCATTTTTGATCTCATTAAAATGCCCCTTAAATTAGGATTTGGTGACGATTTCAGACGGCCTATACCACTCGGCGTCCGCGACATCCAAAACTGCCTGGCCGCGTTCAAGGAACGCCGGTTTTCGCCGATCTCGCGCAGCACCCTGGCCCGACGCCAGTGAACGCCAGCCGCGGCAACTGAGAGCAGATGCGAAGATCACGCTGATTGCGATCCCGCGGCTGCTCTACGCAAACGAGGACTTCGGCGTCGATCTCAAGCGGGCACACGAACAGCCAGCAATTGAAGCATTCCTGAAATCTACGGACTATTCTTCTTGGATTCATCCACTCCTCCCTACATAACGTGTCGAAAAGGGGTGAATTTGTAACATCAATCCTTAAAAAAATTCGACTTATTTGTGCACCCTTGACTATTAAGGACTTACACGGCCACTGAGAGTTTCGGGGACAGCCTACTAAATAGGCTTGCGTTTCGGAACCGCGATCCCCGGCCCGCCCTCCGGGTATCTCATTCATCATTCTTCATTGAGGGTCTTGCTTCTCCACCTCTCTGCCAATCTCCGCATACTCCTCGACGAAATCTTTTTTGTGCTTTTTCGTGCTCTTCTTTCGTGTATTTCGTGTTTGCATTTTCTTAATTATTTTTCAAATTAAGTGTCATAAGTTTCCTAAGGGTCTGTAAGGGAATTGACTTTTACTAACTATTCGGTATATGATCGCACCCAGCTTCGGGCCACTCCCGGAGCCGTGATCCCCGGCCCGCCCTCCGGGTATCTCATCTTTCATATTTCATCTTTCATCTTTTCTTCATATGCCCCTTGCCGACCTCGCCACTCTCACCGAATCCACCCCCACGCCCTCCCGGCCGCCGATCCCCGAAATCGACGACCTCGCGCTCCTGCACAGGTCCGCGGCCTCCGCCGAACGCATGCTCCTCGAGCATTTCGAATATATGGAAGAGCTCCCCGAATGTCCCGCCACGCATCAACTCAATGAAACGATCGATATCCTCGCCCGCCTCACCGCGATCCGCAAATCGCTCATTCGCCTCCATCGCGCCAAACAGCCGATCCCCGGAAAAATCGAGCAACTCCGCCAAAACCTTTCGTCCGCCAACGCCGCCCTGGCCACCCTCGTCGGTTCCGAATCTCAAGCAACCCCATCCCCCGCCGATTCGTCCTCCGCGGCAAATTCTTCTTCCTCTTTTCCCGTTTCTTCCACGCCTTCGGTGGTTGAAAATCCCGCGCTCGAAGAGCCTTCCTTCACTGCGCCCCCGGTCCCCAGCCCGTATGTCACGGAAAACGCCGTCTATTACTCCGGCCTCGAACCGCGCCCGCCCTATTTCTGCAACCACGGCGAGTTCGCATTCTCCGCGCCCGATCCCGAGCCCTCCATCCGCGAAATCCGCGAAATCGCCGTGATGCCCCTCGATCGAATCCAGCCCGCGCTCGATCGCGTGAACGATGCTCTCGAAGACCTTCCAAGGCGCCCGGTTTCACCCGGTACCCCTCCGCAACTGCCGTTTCCCGAATTAACGCCCGACGGCCGCCTCCCCTGGGTTGCATTCAGGGAATACGAGGCCGAGCGCAAAGCCCGAAAATTGCGGGAGGAGAAAGCCAAAGCTAAAAAATCGGAAGAACGCGGGGAACCAGGAACCGCTCCTCCACCCGAAGAATCCGCCCCATCAAGTCCATCAGGCCTATCAAGTCCATCAGGCCCATCAGATCCATAGGACCTACAAGACCGCAAATCGTACTGACACCCGGCGCAACCGACGCGACGAGCAGGGTTGACTTTACCCCGCCGGAAAGCCAGAATGTCGCCGAGAATTTGCACGTGGTGGTCCCTGGCGACTCGTCGTCTCAACTACCCCGAACCATATCGCCCCGGCGATATCAGATATGAACCCAACTGATTGAGGAGGAATTCAATCATGGCACTTGTCCCGATGCGTCAGATCCTCGACGAGGCCGCCAAGGGCGGCTACGGCGTCGGCGCGTTCAACGTCAACAACATGGAACAGATCCAGGCCATCATGGAGGCCGCCAACGAAACGCACAGCCCGGTCATCATCCAGGCCAGCCGCGGCGCCCTCAAATACAGCAAGATGATCTACCTGCAGAAGCTCATGGAGGCCGCCGTCCAGGAGTATCCTCACATCCCGGTCGCCATGCACCTCGACCACGGCAACAGCATCGAGACCTGCAAGCAGGCCATCGCGCTCGGGTTCACCTCGGTCATGATCGACGGCTCGCTCGACGAAACCGGCAAGGTTCCCAACACCTACGAAGCCAACGTCGCCATCACGCTGGCCGCCGTTGAACTGGCCCACCCGCTCGGCGTCACCGTCGAAGGCGAACTGGGCTGCCTGGGCGGCATCGAGGACGGCCAGGGCGCGGGCCTCAAGGCCGACGAACTGGACGCCCACCTGACCGACCCCAAGCAAGCCGAAGACTTCGTCGCCAAGACGGGCCTGGACGCGCTGGCGGTTGCGATTGGCACGTCGCACGGCGCTTACAAGAGCGGCCGCAAGGACCCCAAGACCGGCAAGATGCTGCCGCCGGCCCTCGCCATGGAGCGCATCCGCGAGATCCACAAGCGCATGCCCAACTGCCACATGGTCATGCACGGCTCGAGCTCGGTGCCGCAGGAACTCGTTGACATCATCAACAAGTACGGCGGCAACATGCCCGGCACGTTCGGCATTCCGGTCGAAAACATTCAGGAAGGCATCAAGTACGGCGTGCGCAAGGTCAACGTCGATACCGACAGCCGCCTGGCCATGACCGGCGCCATCCGCAAGGTGTTCGTCGAGTCCCCCAACAAGTTCGACCCGCGCGACTATCTCAAGCCGGCGCGCGAAGCCATGCGCGACCTCGTCTATATCCCGCGCATGAAGGCCTTCGGCCAGGCCGGCCACGCCACCGATTACAAGCAGATGACGCTCGCCGAAATGAAGGAAGCCTACGGCAAGTAAGGGCGAGAAGAAGTCCTTAGTCCTTAGAAAAAACATCCGCGCCGTTGCCCAAAAGCGACGGCGCGGATTTTCCTTGGATTTTGGTACGTTCGTACGGCTAACGAGGAGACGTCCGCCTTGGCAAATGGCGCGGTTTTGCGTTAAAGTCGAACTGTCGGAATCGCGAGGGAAATTAGGGATCATGACCGGTGATAGGAGAATTCTGATCGTTGCAGGACCAAATGGCGCGGGCAAGACGACGTTCGCCACCGAATTCCTGCCTCGTGAAGCCGCTTGCCCGAATTTCATCAACGCCGATTTAATTGCGGCGGGTTTGTCGCCATTTCATTTGGAATCAGCCGCCATCATGGCCGGGCGCTTGGCGTTGCAAGAAATGGCCCGCCACGTAGCGAAGGGCGAGAGCTTCTCGTTCGAGACGACTCTTAGCGGAAAGCGTTACGCCCGCCTGATACCTGAATGGCAATCAGCGGGTTACCGTGTTGAACTTTTTTATCTGCTCTTGGCGAATGTTGACATTGCGCTTTCGCGAGTTCGGTCGCGCGTTGCTCGTGGTGGCCATAATGTTCCTGAATCGGATATCAGGCGTCGTTTCGATCGTGGTTGGCACAATTTTCAGGAGATTTATAAGCCGTTGGTGAATTATTGGCGCTTATATGATGCATCGGGAATTTCACCGGTTTTGATCGAGGAGGGCAAGTCGCGATGAGAGGCGTTCCCATATCAAAAATGAGCAAGGAAAGCGCGCAGGCTTTGATCGCGATGCGGCGAGGCATCCGCAAGGCCCGCAAGCTGTCAATTCAAACCGGCACGCCGTTTTACGTTTGGAAGAACGGCAAGGTCGTGGATTTGAATGCTGCTGGCCCGAAAAAACAACATCGTCACCGCGGGAAATAAACGCGATTCGAATTTGTTGTCGCGAACGGTGGCGGCGATTTACATCAGTTCCCGAACGCTTCGGAACGGAATGGTTGGGAGACTGCCGGGTTTAAGAATCCGTTTGCGGGTGAATCGCGATGCCGAGGTGCTTTCGATTCGAAGACCGTTTCTTTTACGTCTCGAGCCGGCGCTTTGCCGACTTGCTCGTGTATGGCGTGTTTGTCGCGCTAAAAACGGCGAATGATGACCGGGAGCGCGCATGGGCGAACCGACTGCGCGAAAGCATCCCGGACCTGTGCCAGCGCGATGCACTGACGCTCGAAACCGATTTCCTTTCCGTTGACGAGCGCAAATTTTGGGCGCGCGTATTCGACGATCTTGCATACTTGGCATTCAGGCATGAGATCGGCGCCGACGACCCCGGGTTCAATGATTATACCGCCGTGGCCGACGCTTCTTTGCTCGCGTTTTTCACCCTGGCTTCGGTGCCGTGGCAAGAGAAAGATGATTGGCATCCGCAGACGATGGCTATGGCCGAACGAGAAAAGCTCGAAAAGGGAAGGCCGAAATAGATGTCGGGCTTTTTTATATATAAAGAACAGCACCTGTCCGTTGCGAACCGGTGGATGTATTGGCCGCTCGATTGGGCAATTGAGGTCGCCGAGAAAACGGCGCGCAACGATCGCGAGCGCAACTATACGGTAGAATTCAAAAAGAGATACGAGGAGACCTATTTCCCGGGCAAGGATTTCCACGTTGAAGAGGAAATTCCGTCCATTGATGAGCGCAAGTTCTGGGCCCGCGTTTTTTTCGATACGATGCTGGCGATCTATAATCGGGAACTCGGCAACGCCACCAATACGTGCTGGCAGACCACGGCGATCGGCATCATCTATATCGTTGCGCGGATGATCACCCAGTCCGTGCGCGACGTGGAGCCGCACTGGCGGCCGGAACCGGCATGCCGTGTCGACGAGCAGATCTACACAGGCGGCGGCATGAACGTGCAATTGTAATGAGCTTCGCCGCACCGGAGGGTTTGTTTTCGGGCAAACTAAAGTTTGAACTCCGAACCAGAATTCCAACAGCGATTCCCGTGGGGAGTTTGAATTCCTGTTCGGAGTTCAAGCTTTAGCTTGTCCCGGTAATCCCCGATTGCTTGACAGCCGATCAGTTCATCACTTATCGTTTGATGTATAAAGGCGAGTCGCCGTCCGGATACCCTGGCCCGCGTGCGCCTTGAGCTGTGTATCACATTTCCCGCAGTAAGGAGAACTCACGATGAAGCATCTCGCACTGCTCGCCGTGCTGGCGCTGGCCTGCGCCGGCCTGCCCGGATGCCTGCGCGCCCCGGTCATCCCGCCCCAGGGCTGGATTTATTCCGAATTCAAGGCCCCGCTCGACATCGACTACAACAAGACCCCCGTCACCGGCAAGATGGGCTCGGCCGAGTCGATCTCGATCCTGGGCTGCGTCGCGCTCGGCGACGCCAGCGCCAAAGAAGCCGCCGCGCGCGGTGGCATCACCACCATCGAGCACGCCGATTACTCCTACTTTAACGTCCTGGGCGTCATCCAGCGTTACAACACCGTCGTCTATGGCCAATAATCCGGCCCTTGAAGCCAAAGGAGGCTTATGATGCCACACAAATTGGCTCTCCTGCTGGCGATGGCGGCGTTGATGATGACGGCCGGTTGCGGCACGCTGGATTGCGCCCACATGGGGCCATTTCCCAAAACGCCGCTTTTGCCGCCACAGGGAATCCTGTTCTCCCAATTCAAGGCGCCGCTGACGCTCAACTATCACGCCACGGCCGTTAACCCGGGCAAGGTCGGCACCGCAACGACGCACTATGTCGCCTTGTTCTACCCGATGCTGTCGGTTTCGGTCATGGATCCGGCCAGCGTCGAAACGGCCGCCCGCAACGGCGGGATCAAGAACGTCGAATATGCCGATTACGAAGTCATGCAAATCCTCGGCATTTACTCGCGCTTCACGATCACCGCATACGGCGAGTAGCCAAACGGACCCAGGCCAGAAACAATCGACCGGGGGCGGATCACTCCGCCCCCGGTCCATCCTTTGCCAATGAAACCGGCGCCCGGCAGGTTACTTGTTCCCGAAACGACTGCGCAGGCGGCGGTAGCCCGCCATGCCGCCCAGGCCGATCAGCATCAACGCCCCGGTGGCCGGCTCCGGCACGACCGGCGTCGTCGGGGTGTTTTCCGTATAAATCGTGAAGCTGATGCCGCAATTGTTATAGTGGCAGTCGGGATCGAACCCGAATCCGAAGCCGCCGTTCGCCAGGAACATGCGCAAGGTGCTGAGGTCCTGCATGCTAAAATCATAAATCAGGTCCTCGGCCGGATTATACGAGACCTGGCGCCACCAGCCGTTGATCCGTTGCCACTGCGTGTAATCATTATCGTCCGTGTAAGTGAACAGGAGCGAACCTTGACCGGCGAACCTGTCGCCGCCGCCTTCGTAATCCGTGCCGCGCGTTACGTTGGATGAAATGCGCGTCGAGAGCACCGGCGCTTCGTCGAACATGTGAACGTATAGACGATCGTTCGACTCGATCTGCCAGTCGTTGATGTCGTTGATCGTCAACCGCGCCCCGACGATGCTCGACGCGTCGATGTTGGCCTGAATACCCCACGAGTAATAATAGGAATGATCCAGGTCCTGCAGATTCGCGGGCATCGGGGAGTAGGTGAACGTGCTGACGGTGGCCCACGCCCTCGGGCTGGTCAGCACGCAAGCCATGATCATCAGGAGCGCAAGTTTCTTCATGTTAAAGCAACCTCGAATAATGATGCAGTTTATAAACTGCCGACCACGGTGTAAAGCAACCCGCGTGCCATATGGGCGGCAGCGATTCAAACACCGATTTCGATCGCCAAGGCCTGTAAAGATTGGGGGAATTACGGGGTCTTGAGGCTGTAACAAGAGCGCGGTGTTACAGAATTTGATACAACATCATTTGCGCGCGCATGAAAATCGTTTCATCGGGCGCGGCTGCGGTGAATGCGATTTCACATTTGCCTATCGGGTCGGGTCCGCGCCCCGACGACGTTGTGCCCAAACGCAACCCAGGCCGATCACGAAGAACTCGGCCAGCCAGTATGCCATCAGCCAATTGAGGATTCCGCTCGTGAAGCCGTAGCTGTGCAGGCCGATGCCGAGCAGGTTCACGCCCCACCAGCTGAACACCACCACCATCGCCAGGCCGATCGCGCTCAGCGCGATGCCGGGCTCGCGGATGTAACCGCCCTTGCGCGCGTGCACGATCGCGAGGCACCACAGCACGATGAGAAGTGCGCCGTTTTCCTTGGGATCCCAGCCCCAGAACCGGCCCCAGCTGTCGTTGGCCCAGATCCCGCCGAGCACCGTTCCCACGATCGAGAAGAGGAGCGCGAAACAGATCACGCCGTAGATCATCTTCGAAAACGCCGCAAGCGCATCGCGACTGACGCGGCGGCCCATCAACGCCCCGGCGAGATAGACGTGCGCGAGCGCGCCGGCCAGCAGGCCCGCCGAGTAGCCGATGCTGATCGTGGTCACGTGCGTCGCGAGCCAGAAGTTGGAGTTGAGGACCGCGACGAGGCTGCCCATCGTGTCGGCGCCGTCCTTGAGCTCGTAACGCGCGGCGATAAACAGCCCGACCGCGCCAAGGAGCGCGCCGAGACCCGCCGCGATCCGGCGGCGGTCGAACCACTCGACGCCGAGCGCGATCGTCGCCGCAACGGCCGGAACGAACAGCGTCGTTTCATAAAGGTTCGTGACCGGCGGCCGGCCGCGAATCACGCAGCGCAGGACGATGCCGATGGCGACCAGAACCGTCGCAAGGCCCATCGCGGCGAGCGACGCGCTCCAGACGAGCTTGCGCCGCGGCGCCAGCCAGCTGATCGCGATCCCGACGAACGCGAGGATGAACAGGGCGAGCGCCTTGCCGAACAGGTCGAGCTTGTAGTAGAGGACCTCGAGCCTGAGCCGGCGCGGATCGATGCGCGTTTCGGCGGATTTTAATGCTTGCTGCATAAGCGCCTTGAGATCGGCGCTGAACTGGCCGGGCTTGTCGATGTGGGAAACAAGATCGACGAGGTTTTCAAGATAGGCCAGCTCGGCGTCGGAGGGTTGATCACCCATGGTCGATCTCGCAAGCACTTCAAGCGGGCTCGACCATTGCTGCCGACTCGGCGCGCCGGGCGGGATGATCGCCAGCGGCGGGGCCTGCTCATCCGGAATCGCGAGGAAGTTCAGCGCGCGCGCCAGCGCCTGGAACTCCGTGACATTCTCGTAAAGATTGAGCGTTTGACGGCGCAGCAGATCGCGCGAGTCGCCGGGCGACGCGTCATCCGCCTGCGCCAGCTCGAGAAGCTCCTGCCGGCGCGGAAGGATTTCCGCGAAGCTGAACCGCGCGCGCGGAGCGGTGTCCGGCAGGCCAAGCGCCTTCATGAGCTGCGGATTCTCGATGAGGAAGACCTTGTCGTCGGCCGCCGAATCGGGAAGAAGCAGAACACGCATGAGCCAGCGCGTCGCCGATTCGCCATGAAGCGTCGAGCGGCCGCTGAACTGGATCAGCTTGAACCGCGCGAACGTCGCAAGCGGCTTGATGCGGCCCTGATCCTGGATCGGGATCTCGCCGAACGCGCCGATGTTTTCCGGCGTGAGGATCGCTTCGTGTGGAGTGTTCGTAGTTCCGCCTTCAGGCGGAAAAAAAGAAAAAATAAAGAGCACCGCGCCAACGGCCGCGGCTTTGCGCGCGCCTTTGAGATAACGCGCGAGCTTGCGCCCGAAGTGCAGCGCGAGGCCGATCGAAATCAGCACGCTTGCCCACAGCGGCAGCTGCTCGAGCGGGTTGCGCACCACCGCCAGCACCGAAGCGGTCTCGTGCGTCGAAGGGTCTTCGAAATAGGACGACTGAAAGAACGTGTAGCCGGCGCGGCGCAGCGGTTCGTTCATCTTGATCGAGACCCGCATCTTCGCGCGACCGTCGTTCAGCACGAGATCGCTTCGATAGACGGCCGGGATTTGCGTGCCGGGGTGGTTCTCATGAATGAAGCGCGTGAGGCTGAGCGAAAACGGAAGCGGATACTGCCGGCGGCGCAGGTGAATCGACCACGCGCCGCCGGACTCGAACGTGATTGGCGCGCGCTCCAGGCCCCAGACAAACGCCTCGCGATTTGGGATCGCGACGCTCAGGCCGGGCACGTTCGCCTCGTTTTCCTGATCCATGGGTTGCGGCGCTAGCTCGATCATGTTGCCGGCGCGATCGCGTCGCGGCTCGGCGTTGGGCGCGTAACTTGAAATGGTGAGCTTGAACGGCCACGAGGGATTCGCGAACTCGCGCTTGCGGCCGCCGCGCAGATCGGCGAACTCTTTTTGGCCGATCAAGTATTCGGCGCTCTTATCCGGGCCGCACGACGTCAGCACGAGTTCCCACTCGTCGCTGCTCTCGAATGACGCGGCGGTTTTGCCGGGGTTGAGGATCATGCGGCCTTCGTCGGCGATGTGGTGCGTGACGAGTGCGCCGCCAAGGAGCACGAACACGCCGCCGTGAACGAGCTTGAGGCCGAGGCGGGTGCGGTGGCGAATGAACGCGCCGATGAGCATGTTGACGCCAAGAAGCAACATCAGCAGATAGCCGCCGGGAAAGACCGGAACACCGCGCGCGCGCACGAAGAACGATTCGAAATACTTTTGCTGCGCTTGATACAGCCCGATGCTCCCCTGCTCGAGCGTGCCGAAAAGCGTGAGGGCAAAAAGGGCAAGAAGCAAGGCGCACGCGAGGCCATACGAGCCGAGGAACGCGAGGCATGGGAACGCAACGCTGCCGAGTGGCGAATGCAAATGCGGCCGATCTGGAGATCGGCGTTCCCGGGCCTCGTGCGGTTTGCGGACATCGGAACTCATGGCTCTGATTCAACCGTCATGATTCGCAGGAGCACAGCTCCGCGAGAATAAAGCTGAAGGAATTGTAAAACATGCAAGCGGGCGAGGGCGAAATGTTTAAGGGATATTCTGCGCGCTGACGATCGCGGTCGATGGCGAACATAAAATCGATGGGTTTCGATTACGATTACGAGCACGAGCACGACGGCTGTGACTTACGCTTGGTCTTTACCCGCGGCGGCGTGCTTGCGCCTGGCGATGAGCGCCGCGCCGACGACGCCGGCGTCGTCGCCCAGCCCCGCCTGCACGAGCTTGATCTTGTCATAGACCGACTGGAACGCGAAACGCTTGAACGAGGAGTTGACCTGCTTGACGTAGGCGTCGCCGAAGGCCTCGACCACGCCGCCGCCGAGCACGATACAATCGGGGTTCAGGACGTTCGCGAGCGAGCCGAGGCCGATGCCGAGGAAATACGCGGCCTGCTTGACGACGTCGGTCACGACCTTGTCGCCGTCGAGGAACGCCTGCCGCAGCTGGCGCGAACGGATCTGGCGGTCGTCCTCGTCGATTTCCTTCGTGATGCTCGACTTGATGCCGCGGTCGAGCGCGGCCTTGATGTCGCGCGTCATCGCCGTGCGCGAGGCATAGGCCTCAAGGCAGCCGTGCCGGCCGCAGCCGCACACGGGGCCGTGCGGATTCAGGCAGATATGGCCGATCTCGCCGGCCTGGCGGCCCGAGCCTTCGTAAAGCTGGCCATCGATGATGATGCCGCCGCCGATGCCCGTTCCGATGAACACGCCGAGCAGGTTGCGCGCGCCACGGCCGGCGCCCATGCTGAACTCGGCCCACGTGCCGGCCGTCACGTCATTCGACAGATACGCCGGCCGGCCGATCGTCTTGACCAGAAATTCAATGATGTTCAGGTTGCGCCAGCCAAGGTTCGGGGCCTCGATGATGACGCCGGTGTCGGGCTCGGCCGGCCCGGGCACGCAAATGCCGACCGTGCGCACCTGGTCCAGCGCGACTTTTGACGCCGCCAGCGCCTCGTTGACCGTATCGACGATGCGCACGAGGACGGCCTCGACGCCTTCCTCGACGCGCGTCTTTTTTTTGGCGCGGCCGACGATGTTCTGATCCTGATCGAGGATCGCGGCCAGGATCTTCGTTCCGCCGACGTCGATGCCGATGGTGTAGTTCTTCTTTGGCATGAGATTCAGCCCTGAACGCCTCAAATTGGCTTTGCACGGGATCGGCCCGGTGATATCATGATGCCGGTCATTCTGGATTCATGACACCAGATTGGCGCCGTTTCTTCAACTCTTTGATTCACATAAGGATAGGATGAACATGGGTGGTCTCTCGACATGGCATTGGATCATTGCCCTGGTCATCATCTTGATCATATTCGGACCCGATCGGTTGCCGCAACTGGCGCGGGCGGTCGGCAAATCCATGCGCGAGCTCAAGGACGGCATGTCCGGCGTCGGGCAGGAGATGCAGCAGGCGATGAAGGAGCCGCCGAAGACGACGGAACCTTCCACGCCGGCCCCTTCGCAGACGAGCGAGCATGAGCCGGAAGAACCGAAGAACACATGACTCGGATTGCCCCATGAATCCAGTCCAAATTGAGCATTGAGCCGGGGGCATGAACAACAGTTTGTGTCCCCGCCACTTTTTATAACGGGGCCGCTGAATGACCGAAAATTCCGAACGCGAGATGTCGCTGGTGGGGCATCTTTCCGAATTGCGCGTGCGGCTGATCATTTCGATCGCCGCGCTGTTCGTCGCGATTTGCCTGTCGTTGTTCGTCGCCGGGCCGGTGCTGGACCTGCTCACGTTTCCCATTCACAACTTAAAGCGCGAACCGGGCCGCGACCGCGTGCTGACGATCCACGTCGCGCCGGACGGGACGTTCAAAATACCCCCGTCGGAGCTGGCCCAATTCGATCCGGCGAAGATCTCGCACCGCCAGGTCAATTACGTTTATTTCGATGCGGACAAAAAAACGACGGCAACGCTGTCGGTCGGCGAACCGACGAATCAGGGCGTTTATGCGAGAAATCCGCTGGCCGGGTTCTTGATTCCGCTCAAGGTCGCGTTTATCGTCGGGATCCTGCTCGCGCTGCCCGTGATTTTGTATCAAATCTGGCTGTTTGTCGCGCCGGGCTTGAAACCCAAGGAGCGGCAACTCGTCAAGCCGCTGCTGTTCGGCGCAGTCTTTTTGTTCCCGATCGGCGCGATGTTCGCGTTCATGATGGTCAGCATGATGATGAAGGTCTTGCAGCATTACATGCCGCCGTCGATCGAGCCGCTGATCGGGATCGACGAATACCTGTCGCTGCTGACGACGATGATGGTCGTGTTTGGCGTCATTTTCGAACTGCCGCTGATCGTCGCGCTGGGCGCGCGGATCGGGATCGTCACGCCGGAGATGCTGGCACGCAACCGGCGCATCGCCTACGTGGTGTTGACGATCGCCGCGGCCATCATCACGCCGGCCGATCCGTTCAGCATGATCGTCGGGCTGGTCCCGATGGTGTTGCTGTATGAGCTGTCGATCATTGCGGCGCGGCCGATGGCGCGGATGCGGCGTGGAGACTCTGAAGAGACCGAAGCGGAGGCAAGTTGATTCTCTTGACATCTGACGCGCGAGGAGCGGGCCATGGTTCGAGTTACAGCTTTGATTTTGTTTGCGTTATGCCTGAGCGGATGCAAATTCGGCGCCACGCTGGATCCATTTTATCAGGCCGTCTTGAGGGGTCAGCCGCGCAATCCCGGGGCAATTTATCTCCAAGGACAACATTTGTTGACTCAGGGTCAATATGAGCGGGCGGCCGCGTATTTCAACCGGCTGACGCAGGTCACGCCCGACGATCCCGCCGGGTGGATCGGACTGGGCCAGGCCGAGCTCGAACTCGAACATCCCCGCCGCGCCGAGCGGGCATTCCGGCGCGCGTTGTCGATCGGGAACAAACCCATGCCCGACGCCGAGTTCGGCCTGGCATCGGCGCTCATCTTCCAAGGCAAGCTCGAGCCGGCGCGCGAGCAGATCGACAAAATCGAGAAAGAGCGCGGCGTGTCGGCGTCATCGCTGCGCCTGCGTGGCGACTGGGCGTTCATGGCCAGACAGTATGATCAAGCACTACATTATTTTGAGCAGAGCCTCAGCCAGCTCGGGACGCAGCCCGACCTGCAGCAGCGGGTCGAGGGCCTGAACAAATACCTCGGCAGCCGCGCAAAGTGAGTCTCGTGGATCGTGAATCGCAATAGTTGATCATTCAAGAAACAGGAGGAAACGGAGGTAACGGAGAAATTCTCTGTTTCCTCTGTTTCCTCCTGTTTGTATTCATTCGTTCCACATGAAACATCCCGGACCCACGCAAAAGCGCAAAAAAGCTAAAACCGCAAAAGAACTCGATTCAAAGTTACCTTTTGCGTGTTTTGCAGTTTTGCGCTTTTGCGTGAATATGCTTTGGCCGTCCCCCATTGTTCCACGTGAAACACCTTTCACCCTTCACCCTTCACAATTCACCCTTTCTCCATCATTCTTCGCGTGAAATTTTGGCCGACTTTCCGTATAGTGGCGCAATTCTTTGGCGAAGGCGGCTGCGATGCCTCAAATCATCTGCGTTTCGAACCAAAAAGGCGGGGTTGGGAAGACCACGACCGCCGTCAACCTCGCCGCCGCCCTCGGTTCGCTCGGCCATTTTACATTGTTAGTGGATATGGATCCTCAAGCCAACGCGACGAGCGCTGTCGGGCTCGATCCCAACAACCTCGAGGCCAGCACCTATGACGCGCTGGTGACGGATGAGCCGCCGCGGGCGCAGGTCGTCGATGGCGAATGCAAGAACCTGGCGCTCCTGCCGGCGTCGATCGACCTGGCCGGCGCCGAGATCGAACTGCTCGAGCGCGAGGAGCGCGAATACGCCCTCAAGCGCAGCCTCGCCCGGCTCGAGGATATTTACGACTACATCGTGATCGACTGCCCGCCTTCGCTCAGCATCCTGACGATCAACTCACTCGTGGCGGCCGACTGGGTCCTGATCCCGGTTCAGGCCGAATATCTGGCGCTCGAGGGGCTCTCGCGGATGATGCTGATGATCCAGAAGATCCAGAAGCGCTATCAGGCCGACCTCAAGCTGCTCGGGATCGTGACGACGATGTTCGACGGCCGCACGAACCTTGCCCAGCAGGTTTTGGAAGAATTGAAACGCGCTTTCCCCGAAAAGCTGCTCCATACGTTGATTTCGCGCTCCGTGCGCCTCAGCGAAGCCCCCAGCTTCGGCAAACCGATCCTGTATTACGATCCCCGCTCCACCGGCTCCGAACAATACCTCGACCTCACACGGGAGATTATCCATGTCTGCGATGAAGAAACGCGCGCTCGGACGGGGGCTTGACGCCCTCTTGGGGAGCGATCCCCCCGAAACTGCCGTAGCAACCGCTGTTGCGCCGGCCGAAAACGGCGTGAAATCGCTTCCGGTCGTCATGCTGCGGCCGAATCCCTACCAGCCGCGCGAGACGTTTAATGATGAAGCGCTCGACGAGCTGACGGCCTCGATCCAGGAAAAGGGCATTTTGCAGCCGCTGGTCGTGCGCAAGGCCGGCGCGGAGTATGAAATCGTGGCCGGCGAGCGCCGCTGGCGGGCCGCGCAGCGCGCCGGGCTGGCCGAAGTGCCGGTCTGGGTGAGGGAATTCAGCGATCAGGACATGCTCGAGATGGCCTTGATCGAGAATTTGCAGCGCGAGGACCTGAATCCAGTCGAAGAGGCCCATGCCTACCAGAAGCTGGTTCAGGAATTCAATATGACGCAGGATCAGGTGGCCGATCGCGTTGGGAAGTCCCGCGTGGCGGTCACGAACGCCCTGCGTCTGCTCAAGCTTCCGCCGTCGATCCTTTCGTGGGTCGAAGAGGACCGGATCTCGGCCGGGCATGCGCGGGCGCTCCTGACGCTGGCCGAAGAGCCTTTACAGATGGCCCTCGCCCGTGAAATCATGGGAAAGGGCTTGAGCGTCCGCGAGGCGGAAAAGCGCGTCAGGCGCCTCGTGCGCGATCGCGACAAACCCGCCCGGCCGGCGCAGGGGCCCGATGCCAGCGCCCACACCCGCGAACTGGAAGAAAAATTGAGCCTGCGCCTCGGCCTTAAAGTTCATATTCAACCGCAATCAAACACTGCGGGTCGTGTCGAAGTCTATTATGCAAACCTGGAAGAATTCCAGGCTCTGCTGGATCATCTTGGCATTACCGTCGAATAGGAAATATCCCATGCAACGAGCTTCGTTGAGTTCGGAATCCAGACCGCTGGGCCATTGGCTGCGCGGGGGACTGATGGCGCTCATCCTGACGGGAGCGCTGATCGCGATCGCGCGCGCGCAAGTCGCCGCCGCCCCCAGCGAGGATCATCTCAAAAGCTGGATCGGCGTCGATATCGTCTCGCTGATCACGAGCGCGGACATCGTCGGCAAGATCAGCCTGATCCTGCTGGCCGGGTTCTCGATCGTCATCTGGATGGTGATCGTCTATAAGTTCCTGCACATCCGGCAGGCCCGCATCCAGACCGACCAGTTCGTCGAGATCTGCAACCAGGGGGGCGGCAACCTCGAGGAGGCGTTCGCGGCCAGCAGCAACTTTCCCGACTCGCCGCTGGCGCAGATCCTTCGTGAAGGCTACCTCGAGCTGGAAGTCGAGGATTGGTATCGCGGCGAGTATGACCTGCCGCCCGAGACGCGCATCGAACTGGCCAAGGTCAGCTTGGAGCGCATCTTCGAGCGGACGATCACGCACGAAATCGCGCATCTGGAAAGCAAGCTGGTGATCCTGGCCACCGCGACAACCGTCTGCCCGTTCATCGGCCTGTTCGGCACGGTGTGGGGCATCATGGTTTCGTTCCAGGCGCTTTCGGCGACGGGTTCGGCGGCGATCGCCTCGCTGGCACCCGGCATCGCCACGGCGCTGCTGTGCACGGTCGGCGGCCTGACGTGCGCCATCCCATCGACCGTCACGTATAATTACTTGGCACATAACGTGCGCAAGCTGACCGCCCGCATGGACGCGTTCGCGCTCGAGCTGAGCAACGTGATCCAGAAACAAATCATCAAGCAGAATTCGAACGTCGCACCGCTTCGCTGAGGAACGCCATGCTTCGCCACCGCCGCAGCCTCGACCTGCAATCCGAAATGAACCTGACGAACCTGCTCGACACGGCATTCGTGCTGCTGATCGCGTTCATGCTGATGGCGCCGATGCTCAAACACGGCATCGAGCTGCGCCTGCCGACGATCGCCAATGCCGGTTCGATTGCAACGCAGCAAAGCACCATCACGATCGTCATCAACAAGGCGCTCGAGGGGAACACGACCAACCCGATTTACATCGAGGACCAGCGCCTGACGATCGAGCAAATGGCCGAGAAATTGAAGGACAAGATGTCAACGTTCGAATCGGTGTCGGTCGTGATCGAGGCCGACCGCGAGGTGCCGTGGGAATCGGTCGCCCAGGTTCTGGCAACCGTCAAGCAAATCGGGATCAAGAGCGTGGGGCTTATTTTCCAACCCAAGGACTCGACGAAACGTCAACCGGCTCATTCATGATTCGCAGCTTTGCCATCTCCATCTGCATTCACGGGATGTTGATCCTGACGTTGTTCGTGCTGGCGATCGTGCCGCCGCCGATCAGGAACGACAACGTCATCGACATCAGCGACATCATGCCGCCGCCCCCGCCGCCCCCGCCGGGCGGTGGTGGTGAGGCTGGCAGTCCGGCGGTCGAGCCCACGCCGGCGGCGACGCTCGAGCCGGCCGTGCCGACTCCGGCACCGACGATCGAGGCCACGCCCGAGCCGACCCCGGAACCGACGCCCGAGCCAACACCGGAAGATACGCCGGAGATCATTCGGCCGGACAAGAATGCGACGCCGACCCCGCAGGCGACGGCCACGCCCACGCCGCGGCCAACGCACACGGCGACGCCGACGCCCCGGCCGACTCCGCGAGCCACGATCAAGGCCGTCAAGGCCAAGAAGAAGACCGTTGTCAATAAAGAGGTTAAGGTCGTCGAGAACCTGAGCCCGACGCCTGCGCCGACCGTGGTTGCGACACCCGCCTTCAAGACCGGTCCGGCCGTTCCTTCGCGCATGCCGTCGGTCCCGGCGGCCAACAGGTCGCCCGGCAGCGGAACCGGCCATCCGCCGGCGGTGCCCTCGGTTGGGAGTGGCCTGGGCCAAGGCTCGGGCGGGATGCGTTCCGGTGCCGGCGGCCTGTCGATCGGCGCCGGTGGGGTGCCGGGTGGCGTGCCCGGAGGCGTGCCGGGCGGCGTGGTCGGCGGCGTGGTTGGCGGAACGGGCTCCGGCGGCGGCCTGGCCCAGACGTATTTCCGCCAGGTGCTGGCGATGATCGAGGCCAACTTCCATCGCCCCAACGAGATGGACGTCTCGGCCGACGTGCGGTTCACGATCCTCAAGGACGGCACAATCAGCCCCGAGTCGATCGTGATCGTGCGTTCGTCGGGCTTCCCGCATCTGGACCAGGCGGCGCGCCGCGCGCTGATCGACACCGGCAAGCTCCCGCCGCTCTACGAAGGCTTCGGCCAGAACCAGCTGCAGGTCAACGTGACGTTCTACTTCAAGAATCGGCAGTAAATCATCCCGCCAGATTTCCATAATGGCCGGCAATGGCGCCGGCCATTTTTTTATCTGTTTTTTCTATGACATTTTGATTCGTTGTTCGTCCTCTTGATTGTAAAGCATCTTTTCAGGGGGCCACGGATGATGCGCCAGATTTATATTGCTCGCGAACTCGGTGTCTTGTGCTGTTTCGTGCTTTGTGCGGGGTGCGCCCGCACCAGTTACACGGCTTCGACCAACGAGAGCTTTGCCCCGTACAAAGGCAAGGTCCTCCTGCTGAGGAACGAAGTTCCCGGGGCCGAGGAGATCGGGCTGATCCGGGTTGATCTTCTGTGGCCGTGGCTCAGCAAGCCTGGGCATGTCGCGCGCTGGAAAAAAGAGGCCGCCCGGCACGGCGCCAACGCGGTGCGCTGGTATGGCGAGGGATTCGATCGCGAGGGGACATTTTCCTGCGCCAAGGCATACCGGATCGAAAATCCGGACGATCCACGCGTCAAGGAGTGCCTCGCCCAGCCATACGACTACTACCACGAGTCGTGGTGGGAATACCACAAGGCGCTGCGCCGGATCAAGAACGGGGAGAAGCTTTAGCCCGTTCTGTTTTCAATGGGCGGCTTGCCGCGAGGCGTGGTAGAGTAGTCTTACCAGTAAGATGAGGCAATACCGATGCAAACGATATCAACCACGCGCCTGTCATCCAAGGGCCAGGTCGTCATCCCTGAGGAAGTGCGCAAGCGACTCAGGCTTGAAACGGGAACTCAATTCATTGTCGCGGCCGAGAACGACGTCGTGATTCTCAAGACGATCCAGACGCCCTCGATGAAAGAGTTTGATTCATTGATCAAGCAAACTCGGCGTCAGGCGCGCGAGGCGGGCCTGAAGAAATCGGATGTGACCGATGCAATCCGCCGGGCACGCGGGCGCAAATGAAAGTTGTCATCGATACAAACGTCTTTGTCTCCGGCGTATTCTTTGGTGGCCCGCCATACCTGATCCTTGATGCCTGGCGCAGCGGCAAAATCGAAATCATCATGAGCACCAAGATATTCGAGGAGTATCTGGAAACCGGGAAAGAACTGAGCCATAAATTTCCCAATGTGGCTCTGTCGCCGTGGATGCAACTCATTCTAAGCAATGTGAAGCTGATCACCGTAAAACCACTTAAAAATCAGGTGTGTTCGGATCCGGACGACGATAAATTTATTGCATGCGCGATCTCAGGTGGAGCGGATGTGATTGTCACCGGCGACAAGGCCTTGCTGGCCGTTTCGGGTTTTCGCGGAATACAGATAGTCACTCCGCGTATGTTTTTGGATCATTATTTGGCCAGGAAATAAGACTGACAAACTCGCTTCTCGAGGGCCGTCATTCAACCGTCCCTACGGGACTTGCCGTACGCCCAAACTCATACCCGCCATTGCCATGGCGGGCTGAAGGCGCCCGCCCCTGACGGGGCTGGGTGGTTCTTGAAATTTGTTTTGAGCCAAGCCAGCTCGTCGCGAAAAAGAAATCTTAACGAAATCTCTAATTGAGTCCGGGAAATATCAAAACGTTCGCACGTCCCTCGCTCACCGAAGCGGGCGCCCGCAATCCCAAGGTCGCGGACGCCCCTCCGGGGCGCATGTTCATCACCGCTGCCAACCCCCGGCGGCGCTGCGCTCCGCCGGGGGCTACTCGCGAACGCACCTCTGGTGCGTCCAGATCACCGACCATTGGCTGATCGCCGTGATTTCCTCTGAATAATTTGGGGAATGACAAGCGCTCACGCTCGGGCCACTGCTGGATATGATGCCGCGGTTGGCAACCGCGGCCTACGTGGGATGCGCCGTAGCGATGCCGGGAGCCATGAAAGTCGCCACTCAGGAGAGTGGCGTTCCCAGGCCTTGGCGACCGCGGCCTGCCGGCATTGCCGCAAAGCTGTTGTTTCCAAGGGGTTGCGGGTGTGATAGAAATGGGGCATGAGGATTGCCTTTCTCAGTTTCTACAACCAGTATGCCTTCGGGGCGAGGTGTTTGGCGGCTTTCGTGGCCCGCGCCGGGCATGAGCCGCTCATTATTAATTTCAAGCGGTTCAATTCGCGGCCGATCTCGCGCGACGACCCGCGCGAACGAAATGAGATCGAGGCCGGCGGGCACATGCCAGTCTTCGAGGTCCACCCGTTCAACGATTTCGTCTGCCCGTATCCGACGCCGGTCACCGACGGGGAAGTGGAGCTCCTGCTCAAGCGGCTGGAGGCGTTCGGGGCCGACGTGGTCGGCTTCTCGATCACGTCCTCGCACATGCCGGCGATCCTGCAGGTGACCAAGGCGATTCGCCGGCGGTTCCCCAAGATGCTCCAGGTCTGGGGCGGCATTCACCCGACGATGGATCCCGAGGGGTGCCTCAAATACGCGGACGCCGCCTGCGTCGGCGAAGGCGAGGAGGCCCTGCTCGAATACCTTAACGATCCGCGCCGCACCGACATCGCGAACCTGCACTTCAAGAACAAGGACGGGGCCTACATCGCCAACCCGCACCGGCCACTCATGCAGGCGATGGACGAGCTGCCGCTGCCGCTTTACGGCGATGGCGAGATCCTGATCGACGACGGCCGCGAGTGGCGCCTCGAGGAGCTGCCGATCGACGTCCAGAACGACCAGGTGGTGATCAGTTCGCAGAGGGGCTGCCCGTTCAGCTGCACGTATTGCCTGCATGGGGTGGTGCGCGACATGTATCGCGGCCAGAAATACCTCCGGCGCAAGAGCGTCGATCGGTTTCTGGACGAGATCGAAACGCTGCTCAAGCGGTTCCCGATCGAAACGCTCAACTTCTGGGACGACATCTTCATGATCCACCCGGACTGGATCGAGGAATTCTGCGACAAATACCCCAAGCGGATCGGCCGGCCGTTCGGCGGCTACGGCCACCCGCGCGCGACGACCAGGCCGATGCTCGAGCAGCTCAAGGGGGCCGGCTGCGCCTACATCGCGCTGGGCCTGCAGTCGGGCAGCCCGTATATCTCGAAGGAAATCTACAACCGCAGCGTGACCAACGAGCGCTATATCGAGTTCGGGCACGAGCTGACCGAGACCGGTATGGACACGATCGTCTATGACCTGCTGAGCCGCTGCCCCTATGAACGCGAGGAAGACCTGCGCGCGACGGTGCACATCCTGGCGCGGCTGCCGAAGGCGGCCAAGATCAGCCTGAAGCACGTCGTGTTCTTCCCGTTCACGCGCATCAACACGATCGACCGGCCGCGAGTGAACGTCGCGCCGGAGATCTATCACTTCTACGAGATGCTCTACCTGTTGGCGGAGCAGCCGGGGTTCGATCCGGCGCTGCTGGACAAGCTGGTCGATGACCAGCACCTGCGGGCACATCCGGAGATCGTCGAGGCGTGGGTCAGGCAACTGGCCAAAGCCGCCGAGGAAAAAGAGGCGCTGCGCGGGCGCATCGGCCAGCTCGAGCGCAATTTCCCGTGGGGCATCAAGCGCGCGACGCAGCATCTGGCCGACCAGGTCGCCGCGCGCCTGCGCCGGTAATGAGTCAACCTGCCATCATGACTACGTTCTAAGTTGCCGATACAAGCGATCGGAACGATCCTTGGCCATTCCCGCCGATCCAATATTCCGTGACAAAAATGACAAGCGGGTATATATCGGTTTGCGAAGCAACATTGTATTTTTCATCTCTGGCCAATCATTCGACAGGGGTTCCCATCATGCGCGTGATTCAATTTTACATTCGACGCTTTCGGATGTGTTTGCTCGCGATCGGGATTTCGTGCTCTTTTCTTGGCCGGGCTGATGCAATCGACCCGCACGCGGATTTCCCGTTCGGTTCGGATATCAAGATTTCAGAGAGTGCCGATTATCAGTCGGTCGCGCCGGGCGACATGGACCGCGACGGCGACACGGACATCGTGGCCGGGATTTACAGCGGCAACTCGATCGTCTGGTTCCAGAACAACGACAACGGGACGACTTTCACGCGGCGCGTGATCGATGGCGCTGCGTCGCGCGTCATCAGCGTGAAGGCGGCCGACCTGGACGGCGATGGCGATCCCGATGTGATTTCGGCGAATGCCGGCAGCCAGGTCCTCGCCTGGTACGAAAATCTCGGGACAAAAACGCCGACGTTCACGAAACACGTGATCAGCATTGCCGAAGCCGATCCGACCGACGTGGTCGCGGCCGACCTGGATGGAGACGGCGACCTCGATGTCATAGAGGCCAAGAATACCGGCGAAAACATCGTCTGGTTCGAAAACGACGGCAATCGCCCGCCGGCCTTCAAGCGGCGCGTCATCGAGAATAATCTTGACGGCGCGGTGTGCGTCGCGGCGGCCGACCTGAACAAGGACGGCGCGCCCGACCTCGCGGCCTCATCCGCGACTCTCAACAAGATCATGGTTTACCTGAGCAGCGGGGGCAAGGCGCCGACGTTCACACCCATGTTCGTCTCGGACCAGATTGCCATGCCGGTCAAAGTCGGCGCGGCCGATTTCAACGCCGACGGCAAGATGGATCTGTTCGTGTTCGGCCAGTTGAGCGCCGAAATCGATTGGTTTAAAAACGGCGGAACGACCATTCCGAGCTACACGCGCAACCTGCTGTACATGGACAACCAGGATCGCGGGCGCGCGGCGGTTTCGACCGACGTCGATCTTGACGGCCGGCCCGACATCGTGGCGAGCGGATCGTGGATGCGCAACGAAGGCGACTCCGGCCCGACATTTCATCACTACGTTATCAGCGACAGTCCCGTTTTAAATTTCGTCGCGCGCATCGACGGCGATCGCTACCCGGACCTGGTCTATGCACACCATGCGGTCTATTGGGCAAAGAACCGCTACCGCAGAACCGAAGACCTCAAGCCGGAAAACTGGGCGCCTCAGGAGGGCGAGACCGTGGGGCTGTATCCGCGGCTGGCGATCGACGACCCGGATTACATGTCGGTCTATACGCATATCGCGACGCAGTGGCACGTCAGCACGAAGCCCGATTTCTCGACGCTCGCATGGGATTCCAATTTTTCGCAGAGTGGCCTGAACCAGATCATGGTGAAGGTCGAGCTTCAACCGAACACGACGTATTACTTCCGCGCGCGGCGGCAGTTCACGGACAAAAACACGCCGTGGTCGGACGCGACCTCGTTCCGCACGATCGCGAGGAAAATCACGATTTCAAACGTTCCGGGCCAGTATGCCACGATTCAAGGCGCGATCAACGCCGCGGCGACCGGTTCGGAAATCGTCGTGCCGCGCGGGCACTACACGGAGAACATCAACCTCAAGGGCAAAAGCCTGACGCTGCGCTCGGAGAATCCTTCCGACTGGAACACGGTCGCCGCGACGATCATCGACGGCAATTACCGCACGGCAACGGTGGCCTTTGCCGGGACGGAGAACGCGTCGTGCCGGCTTGCCGGCTTTACGATCCAGCGCGGCTGGGCCATGTATGGAGCCGGCGTTTTCGGCAACGGCTGCCATGCGCTCATCGAACGCAACGTGATCATGCACAACATCGCGGCGGACGGCGCCGGCGGCGGGATGTCGCATTGCCAGGGGATCATCCAGAACAATCAGATCGTGGAAAATGGACTGATCAACAGCCGGGGCGGCGGCCTGTTCTACTGCAACGGCGAGATCCGCAACAACGTGATCAGGAGCAACGGCATCCACAATCCGCAGCAAAATACATCCTGGGGCGGCGGGCTGGCCGACTGCAAGGGTTCCATCCACAACAACCAAATCACCGATAACATCGCGACGACCGGCGGGGGGCTGTCGGGCTGCCAGAACATCCGGGCCAACATCATTCGGGGGAACTACGCCTATAGCGACGGCGGCGGCCTGGACGGGTGCCTGTCGATTGGGGACAACCTGATCGATGGCAACGCGGCGTATATCGGAGGCGCCCTGTTGCACTGCGCCGATGTCAAAAACTGCACGATCGTGCGCAACACGACACGGTCCAACAACTCGCCCGTTTATGATTGCACGGGACCGCTCGTGAATTGCATTGTGTGGGATGTTCCTACGACGGTCTGCATCACGTCGTTTAATGCCGAATATTCATGCGTCCAGCGTGGCGCCTACGGGACCGGCAATATCACGAGCGACCCGCAGTTCGTGAACGCGGCGGCGGGCGATTTTCGCCTGAAATCCACGTCGCCGTGCATCGACGCCGGCAAGGACTCGGGGACCGGGTTCGACATCAACGGCGCGCCGCACGGGGTGCTGGTGGTCGGCGGCCGCGGCGACGGCTCGAACTACGACATGGGCGCGTACGAGTACATCCCGAACGACATCCTGGTCAACGCGCCGCAAGGCAACTTCCTCACCGGGACTCAGATCCGCGTGACGGGGTGGTTCTACACGCCGACGGTGGGCGATACGGTCCGGATCGAGCTGTGGCGCGGCGGCCAGAAGGTCGTGGTGCTCGGCGAAGTCTATAGCCCGTCGGGCAGCATCGACCAGGTGTTCACGCTGCCGGTGCTGGCAAGCGGCTCATACCAGCTCCGCGCGATCAGCCTCGTCAACCCCGCGCTCTCCGATGCGAGCGACAACCTGATCGTGATCACGTTCAAAAACGCGGTGCGCGGCGGGTGGCAATTATACCGGTAGAGAGCCGGGCCTAAATGCCTCGCGAACGGATCGGTTCGAGCAAACCACGCGGGAAATCGGACGCGCCGCGCAATCGCGGCCGAGCGGATGGACACGCGTTTTTTCTGTTTGGCGTGACAAATCAGACACGCGGAGCTATAAAATAATTGCAGTACAACTACGGCTTTTTTCAACCCTGATCCTTTCTCACCCGAGGTGCCATTATGAAAAACAGGCCTATTTTCGATCGGTTTTGGCTCGGGCGCTTTCGGATGTTGGCCGCGATCGGGATTTTTTGCGCGCTCGCTTGCCACCCGGCGTTTGCTGTGGACACGCATGCGAATTTTGTGTTCGGCGCGCCCCAAAAGATCGCAACGAGTACCGGTTACAATTCGATTGCCGTCGGCGACCTGGACGGCGACGGCAGCATGGACCTGGTCGCTTCGAATCCGCTCAGAGGCTTTGTCGCGGGCTTTATCAATAACGGCGACATGACGTTTAGCGGGAACACGATCGATAGGGATTCGGGTGGCACGGCAAACGTCAAGACGGCCGACCTCGACCAGGACGGCGACATGGACGTGCTGACGGCGAATCCCGGCCTGCAGACGATCGTGTGGTATGAAAACCTCGGCACAAAGCCACCGACGTTCGCCAAGCACGTGATCAGTGCCGTCGAGCGCGAAACGCGGGACGTTGCAGTGGCCGACCTCGACGGCGACGGCGACATGGACATCGCCGAGGTCAAGTACGACGGCGACAACGTCGTCTGGTTCAAGAACGAGGGGACGACGTTCACGCGCCACGTCATCGACCGGGAATTGGACGAATCGGTGAGCGTTTCGACGGCCGACATCAATGGCGACGGGGCGAACGACATCATCGCCTGCGCCGGCATGAAGAACAAGCTGGTGCTCTATCTGAACAATGGGGCCCATCACCCGACGTTCACGCCGATTCTGGTTTCGGAGTCGCTCACATGGACGATGAAGGCCGGCGCGGCCGATTTCGACGCCGACGGCCACCTGGACATCTTCGGCTACGGTCAGTACAGCGATGACACGGCGTGGTTCCAGAACAACGGCGGGCAAGTTCCGGGTTTCACAAAATACGGGATTCACATAAGCAACAACCAGATCGGGGCCGCGGCGGTGGCGGCCGACGTCGATCTGGACGGCCGGCCGGACATCGTCACCGGTAATCTCTGGTTCCGCAACAAGGGCGGCGCCACCCCGACGTTCCAGGCATACTACCTGAATTGCAACATCAACAAGGCCGCCTCGAATGCCGTCGCGCGCCTCGATGCCGATGCGTATCCCGATTATGCGTGGGTCGATAACTATGTTTACGTTGCCCGGAGCCGTTACCGCAGAACCGAGGACCTCAAGCCGATCAACCGCACGCCTTTGACCGGGCAGGTCGTCTCGGTCCGTCCGCGGCTTGGCATCGACGACCCGGACTACATGTCGGTCAACACGCACACCGCGACACAGTGGCAGATCGCCCCGAACTCTGAATTCACCACGCCGACGCTCGTGTATGATTCGGGCTATTCGACGAACTTGCAGCAAATCGTCATCGGACAATCGCTGCAGCCGAACACGACGTATTGGTTCCGCGCGCGGCGGCATTTCACGGACGGAGACACGCCGTGGTCGAAACCGACCTCGTTCCGGACGGTCGAGCGGCTGATCACGGTCTCGGGTTCGCCGGACGGGTTCGGCACAATCCAGGCGGCGCTCGACGCGGCGCCGGCAGGTTCGACGATCGTCGTGCCGCGCGCGCTTTACACCGAAAACATCAAGTTCAAGGGCAGGAACGTGACGCTGCGCTCGGAAGACGTGCTCGACACGCACACGGTCGCGGCGACGATCATCGACGGCAACTGGGCGGGATCGACGGTTTCGTTCTCCGGGACGGAAACGACCAGTTGCGTACTCGCCGGGTTCACGATCCGCAACGGCTGGTCGGGGTATGGCGGCGGCGTTTACGGCAAAGGCTGCACGGCGACCGTCGAACACAACATCATCACGATGAACACGGCGAGCAATGGCGGCGGGATCTCGCACTGCCAGGGCATCATCCAGTTCAATCAGATTGTTCAGAACAAGCTTGCGCACAGCAACAACGGGGCGGGCGTTTATTATTGCAACGGCGAGATCCGCAACAACGTCATCGCGCGAAACGGGGCTGAAGGGGCCTCTAGCACGTCCGGCGGCGGGCTGTCCGACTGCAAGGGAAGCATTCATAACAACGAGATCGCCGAAAACAAGGCATACTACGGCGCCGGCTTGTTTAACTGCAATCACGTGCGCGCCAACGTCATCCGCGGTAACAAGTCGGGCAACACCGGCGGCGGGCTGAGCGGCTGCATTTACGTCGATGACAATCTCATCGTCTCGAACATGGCGGCCTACAGCGGCGCGCTCTATCAGTGCGCCCAGATCAGGAACAATACGATTGTCAAGAACACCGCTACCAATTACGCCGTGGCCGCGGCGTGCGCGACGAAACTGATCAACTGCATCGTCCGCGACAACACGGCCATATATCAACACGAAACCGTGAATGCCGATTACTCGTGCATCGACATCGCCTCGTCGGGCAACGCGAACATCAGCGCCGACCCGCAGTTCGTCAATGCCGCGGCGGGCGATTACCGGCTTAAGGCCACGTCGCCGTGCATCGACGCGGGGATGAATTCCGGGACCGGGTTCGACATCAACGGCGCACCGCACGGGGTGCTGGTCGTCGGCGGCCGCGGCGACGGCTCGAACTACGACATGGGCGCGTACGAGTACATCCCGAACGACATCCTGGTCAACGCGCCGCAGGGCGACTTCCTCACCGGGACCCAGATCCGCGTGACGGGGTGGTTCTACACGCCGACGGTCGGAAATACGGTTCGGATCGAGCTGTGGCGCGGCGGCCAGAAGGTTGTGGTGCTCGGCGAAGTGTTCAGCTCGTCGGGCAGCTTCGACCAGGTGTTCACGCTGCCGGTGCTCGCGAGCGGCTCATATGAAATCCGCGCGATCAGCCTCGTCAACCCCGCGCTCTCGAGCACGGGCGCCACCCCGGTCGCGATCATCTATAAGAACGCCGTGCGGAGTGGGAACTGGCCAGCGTATCAATAAGGTTCGACTATGAGCGAAATCGAGAATTACGACCAGATCATTGACGATCTTTTAATACTATCGGCATCGAGCGTGTCTGTTTTCGGCTCGGATTACCACGATTTTGTACTTCACCCACCGGTGCTGGAAAACGAGCTGGTCGAATTCGAACGCAAACACAAAATTCGTTTGCCTGATGAATACAGGGGTTTCCTGCTCCGCTGCGGGCGTGGCGGTGCAGGTCCCTTTTATGGACTGTTCGATTTTCAGTGTACGGACGACGGCGCGTGGAATGAAGGAGATGGTTTTGTCGGAATACTGGCCAATCCTTTTCCATACACCGAATCGTGGAACGATCTAACCGGGGAGCCCGCGGATGATCTGCTAGATAAAGACGAGGATGAATATGAAAGACAACTAAACGTATTCGAATCGAGATATTGGGCCCCGCTCGACGGGGCGATACCAATTTGTCATTTGGGATGTAATCTAAGGCAGTGGCTTGTGATTTCCGGTCCCGAAGCCGGCCATGTTTGGGCCGATAATAGAGTCGATTTGAAAGGGCTGTCGCCGTTGCCCGGAAAAAACTCTGAACGAATCACTTTTTACCACTGGTATCGCGATTGGTTGGACGAGGTGCTGTCAACGATGTGATTTGTCGGCATGGCGCCAGGATTCATTCCCAATCATCGATGCGTAATCCGGCGACGCGGGAAAATTCTTTCGTGTTGTGCGTGATCAGAATCAACTCGTGAGTTCGCGCGATCGCTGCAATCTGAAGATCGTAAGGGCCGATGGGTTTGCCTTTTGAGGCCAGCTCCGCGCGAATTGCCGCATACACTTCGGCACAGGAATCGTCGAAGGGCATTGATATGTAAGGGGCGAAAAATCGATCGAGCAGCTTGAGATTTTCCGTAACGCGGGAGCTGTGTCGAGCGCCGTAAATCAGTTCCGCCTTGGTGACGGAAGACAGAAAAATTTCGGCCGGATCTTCGGAGCGAATGCGTGAGACAAGCTTGCTTGAAGAGCGGTTCAGCAGCCGGATGCAGGCGTTGGTATCGAGGAGAAACATTATAGCTGGTCGCGCTTATCGAGTTTGCCTTGCGGGGCTCGGCGCAGGGGTTTGCCCTGCCAGCCGCCGATGACCTCTTCGAAATATCCTTCAGGCCAGCCCTCGCCTACTTCGCGGCGCACGACACTTGCGAGGTATCGAGACATGGAAAGACCGCGTGCGCGGGCGCGCTCGCGCAGCTTCTTCGCGAGCTCTTCCCGAATGTAAAAATGCATTTGCGGCATCGTTTGTTCCTCCCACATATCACGCTTGTATGTGGTATATTTGCATTAAATCCGTTTCTGGGTGTGCGGTCAAGCCGTGTCGGCTTGGGGCGGTGTGAAATTGGATGATTTTCTCGAGCGCAAGATCGGCGGGCTGATGGTGCGCATCGACCGCGGCCAGTGCATCGGGACGACGAACTGCATCAAGGTCGCCGGCGACGTGTTCGTGCTCGACGGCGAGCGCATCTGCTCGTTCGTCGGCGAGCCGGCACGGCCCGAACGCGAACGGCTCATCGAGGCGTGCCGCGTCTGCCCGGTGCAGGCGCTGATCGTCATCGACGAAAACGGCAACCAGATCGTGCCGTAGAATGGGTTCGCAGTCCCGCTTCAGGCGGAACTACGAACCGAAACAAAAACTTTCCACAGACGCCTTGACATCGCCCCCGGCGATTGATTATAAAGGGAATTCGGGCGCGTGGTGGAAGCCACGCGACCACGGTAGGCGGGAATAGCTCAGTTGGTAGAGCGCCACCTTGCCAAGGTGGATGTCGCCGGTTCGAGTCCGGTTTCCCGCTCCATCTTTTTGCCCGCCGGGCGGCTTTCCGTCCGGCGGGTTTTCTTATTTCATACAGTCCGATTGCCAAACGCCTGCCAAAACGAGTAAAAGATTAGGATTCTCCGGAGAGGCCGCACCGGCTTGAGCGAGAAGAGACAAATCCTGAAATCCGCCGGCGTCGTGGGGTTTTACACGCTGCTGTCGCGCATGACCGGCTTGATCCGCGACGCGATCATGACGGCGGTATTCGGCAACAGCCGGCTGCAGGATATTTTTCAGGTCGCGTTCGAGCTTCCCAACACCGTGCGGCGCGTGATGGGCGAAGGGGCGCTGAGCGCGTTCCTCGTGCCACTCCTGAGCGAGCGCCGCAAGCAGTCGGGCGAAGCCGCCGGCTGGGAATTCTTCAATCGCGCCTGCAACTTCACGACGCTCGTCGCGCTGATCATCACGATGGTCGGCATGGTGTTCTCCAAGGAGTGTTTCCTGCTCTTCGGCGGCCTCGGCCTCAAGATTGGAAGCGGCCACGTCAGCGCGGCTGATCTGCACGCGTATATTGAAATCGGCACGCGCATGACGCGGCTCATGTTTCCGTTCGTGATCGCGCTGACGCTCGCGTCGGTGTTCATGGGCGGCTGCCACGCGCTGCGCCACTTCACGATGCCGTCGCTCGGCTCGGTGTTGCTGAACCTGACGACGATCACCGCCGGCACGCTCGCGATCAAATATTCGTGGTCGGACAACAAGGCCGTGCTCGCGATGTGCTGGGCCGTGCTGATCGGCGGCTACTCGCGGCTGCTGCTGATGGCGCCGGTGTTGTGGAAGGCCGGCTGGCGCTGGCGGCCGTCGCTGAGCCTGCGCGACCCGGAGATGCTGCGCCTCATGCAGATGATGGGCCTCGCCGTCGGCACGATGATGTTCAGCCAGGTCAACATCATCGTCGGCAACCAGTTCGCGATGTGGATGGGCGAGGGGATCAAGAGCGCGCTGACGTTCAGCCAGCGGCTGATCCAGTTCCCGATGGCGCTCACGGCAACCGCCGCCGCGACCGGCATGCTGCCGCAGCTGACGGCGTGCCTGCTCGACGGCCGCCACAAGGAACTGCGCGAGCTGATGGCGTTCACCAAGCGGCTCGAGATGCTGCTGATCAACCCGGCGATGTTGGGGCTGATCTTTTTTGGCGAGCCGATCCTGCGCCTGATTTACGAGCATCACCGCTGGACGCCGCAGGCCACGCACGAAACCTACATCGCGCTGCTGTGGTATTCGCCGTGCCTGCTGCCGATGGGCTGGCTGCGGCTGGTGACCCCGCTGTTTTACGCGCGCAAGGATCTCTACACGCCGTTCAAGGCCGCGTTCATCGACCTGTTCATCAACATCGTCGTCAACTGGTTCTTCGCGACGTGCACGCCGATGCGGCAGGGCGGCCTGGCGCTCGCCAACACGATTTCGACGCTCGCCAATTACCTGCTGCTGGCGTGGTATCTCAAGCGCCTATATCCGTCGGCCGTGATCGGCGAGGCCGGCGAACGGCCGCGTATCGCCGAGACGTTCTGGAAATCGATGACGGCCGGCCTCATCGCGTGCGGCATTGGCCGGCTCGTGTATTCGGGCCTCGTCGCGTGGCGCGGCATGGCCCACGGCACGATCGAACAGGCGTTATACCTGTTCCCTGTCATCGCCGGCGTGGCGGCCCTTTACTTCCTGCTCGCGCACGCGCTGCGCGTCCCGGACTCCGACAAGGCCGCCGACACGATCCTGCGCAAGCTGAAATTGCGGCGGGGATAAGAAATACTTTTCTCTGCGTCTCTGCGACAAATTTTTTTAATCCGAATTCCTGCGGGTCTCGTCCAGCAATTTGCCGAGGGCCTGCGCGAAGCGGTGGCGGTCGCGCTGGGCAAGCGGGCGCGGGCCGCTCGTCATGGGATCGAGCACGCCGGCGTCGCGCAGGCCCATCGTGAGGTCGCGCATCGCCAGGCGCACGCCGATGTTGGACGGATCAAATATTTCGCCGCGGTTTTCGATGACGCGCGCGCCGCGCGCGATGGCCGCGGCAGCCAGCGGGATGTCCTGCGTGACGATAATATCGCCCGCCTCGCAGTGTTCGACGATCCAGTCATCGACGGCGTCGGGGCCGCTCGGGATGCGGACGACCTCGATCCCCGCGCCGCGGTCGCGCATGGCCGTGGCCGTGACCATCAAGACTTTCACGCCGTGCCGCGCGGCTGCGCGCTCGATGAGTTCCTTGACAGGGCACGCGTCGGCATCGACGATGATTCGGGTGGGGAGTGATATGTTGTTCGCCAAAGCGCCCTCCTCAAAAACATGATCCGGGAATTCCGGTTCGGAGTTCAAACTTAAGTTTGCCTGAGCACGGACAAATTAATTCAACCTCAAGCAAACTGAAGTTTGAACTCCGAACAAGAACTCCGCCATCAATGGATTGCGCATGACGGTTGTTCTTTACAGCGCTGCCTTGCTCGCGTTGGGCTGGTGGTTCCGCCGCGATGCCGCCGATGGGGCCGGGTTTTTCCTGGCCGGGCGCAAGCTTGCCACGTGGCAGGTCGGGTTCGCTTTAGCCGCGATGGGGTTCGGCGGCTCGGCGATCCTGATCGCGTCATCGCTGGTCTATGCGCACGGGCTCGCCGGCCTGTGGTTTACCGGGTCGGTGGCCCTGGGTTTTATCGCGAACGGCTTGTTCATTGCCCGCCGCGTGCGTGCGAGCGGCGCGCATTCGCTCGCGCATTTCGTCGAGATGCAATACGGCCGGCCGGCGCGGCGGATGACGTCGGCGCTGCTGGTCGTCTGCGCGATGGCGTTCTTCGGCCTCACGATCAAAAGCTTTTCGCTCCTGCTCGGGCCGTTCGCCGAAGGGGTGGGCTGGCTCGCGGTTGCCGGCCGCGCGGAGATCGTCGCCTGCGCGGTGATCCTCGCCTACACGCTGCTGGGCGGCCACAAGGCCATCGCGGCGACCGATCCGCTCCAGATCGCGCTCATCGTGGCCGGACTTGCGCTGGCGCTGCTGCCGCTCGGGATCGCGCGCGCACCGCTCAGCGCGCTGCCGGCCGGCATGATGCGGTTGCCGTTCGGCCCGGGCGCCGGGCCGATGTTCGCATTCAACATGATCGTGCTGATGGGCCTTGCCGGCGTGGTCGGCGGCGACGTGTTCTCGAAAATCCTGAGCGCGCGCGACGAAACGTCGGCCTCGCGCGGCGCGGTGATCGGCGGGCTGACGCTCGGCGCGCTGGCGGTCATCGTCGCGCTGCTGGCGCTTTGCGCGCGGGCGCTGCTGCCGGGCCTCGCCGAGCCGACGCTCGCGATCCCGATGCTTGCGCGCGAACTCCTGCCGCCGGCGCTGTTCGAGCTGATCGTGCTGGCAATTCTCGGCGCGCTGATATCGACCGGCGACGCCGTGCTGCTGACCGGCGCGACGGTGCTGACGCTCGACGTGCTGCGGCTTGACGAGCGCGTGAGCGCCTGGCCGGTCCGGGCGGTGACGCTCGGCCTCGCGCTCGGCGGACTCGGGCTGGCGCTCTGGCTCGGCCGACTGCTCAAGATCATGCAGTTCGGCTATACGCTGCTGGTGGCGGGCGTCGTGATGCCCGTGCTGATCACGCTCATTGTCGGCGAGCGGCGCAAACCCGCGAGCGGCTGGGCGATGGCGTCGATGATCGCGGGCCTTGCCGGCGCGGTCGCATGCCAGGCCGCGCAGTCGTTTTACCCCGCCGTTCCGCGTGTGTTCGAGCCGGCAACGATCGGCGCAGCCGCGGCGGGGGCCCTGATGCTGATCGGGATCTTTGCGGGCCGGAATTAAATCACCACGCAAAAACGCAAAACTGCAAAACTCGCAAAAAATTCAATTCCGATCGCAGAGAGGCAGAGGCGGAGAACAAAGCCCCCGATTTGAATGATTTCTCTGTGTCTCTGATTCTCCGTGTCTCTGTGAGATATGAAATTTGTGTATTTTTGCGGGTTTTGCTGTTTTGCGTTTTTGCGTGATGCTTGGATTTATTTAGCGCGGCTTTGCGCCTGCCAGGACGAAGAAATTCGGGATTTCGCCGGATGCGGCGAGTTTCTTGTCCTCGGCCATGATCTTGCGCAGCCAGGCGTTCGCCTCTTCGTCGGCCGGATTGTAATTGTGGATCGTCTGCTCGAGGAGCGGCATGACGAGGCCGCCGCCGAGATTGTATTTTTCGTTAATATTAAAATATTGCATCAATGCGGGGAGGATCGCGTCGGAGCGGATCGATTCGAAGGGGGAATTTTTTTGGACTTCCCATTGATCCCTAAAATGCAGTTCGCGAATCACGGCTCCGCTTCGGTCGAGCTTCAGCCGGTCGGGGAGCATGGCGTGCCAGCGGCGCACGTGCTGTTTGACTGAATCCGGATATTGCAGCCAGCGCGGGCCGACGTAGTCCTCCATGAACAACTCGCCGCCGGGCTTGAGCGAGCCGGCCAGTTCGCGCGCGAGGTGCTCAATGCCGATGACGTGATGCAGCGCATGAATCGCAACGCATGCGTCGTAGCGCCCGGCCGGCAGCGAAATCGTATTCAAGTCGCCGGCGATATATTTAATATTATAATTTAATTTTTCATATTCGCGCTGGGCGCGGGCCGCCAGCTGTTCAGAGATGTCGTTGGCTGCGACTTCCTTCGCGAGGCCCATGTCGATCAGGATGCGGGCGTGAAGACCCTCGCCGGCAGCCGGAACGAACACGCGATCGAACGTGCGCCCGTGCGACTTGAGCCACTGCCAGAAATCAGGCGCGGCGAGGCCCGGCGCGCGATAGAACATCTCGCGCGCGACGGAATGCTCGAGGAAATGGCCCAGCGTCGCGGGTGAATTCTTATCCGACTGATCCGACTGATCCGTTTCTTCGGCAAACCCCGCCCAGAAGCGGCCCTCGATTTCGCAAAACTCCCGGTATTCGCGCGATTTCAAAAACCGCCCGCGCTTCTTTTCAGTCTCCAAATCCTGCAAAAGATAACGCTTGTCTTTCGGCGGCAGCCGGCGCCACAGCGAACGCGCGGCTTGCGCCAGCGGCCGCGGCAGACAACGGGCGATGCCTTCGGCAAGCGATTTCATGAACGTGTTTTATTTCCCGGCGGTCAGGCGCTCGAGCTTGATGTCGCCGAGGTGGATGTATTGCAGCGCCTCGGGGCCGTAGTTGACCTGCGCGAAATCGGTGAGCCAGAACGGCGTGCGGCCGGCGGTCGCGCCGCGCGTCGTGATCTGGAACTTGATCGAATCGAACGGTTTCGTCGCGGTGAACTCGGTCGTGAACGTCGCCGTCTTTTCCGAGTTGAACAGGACGGTCGTCGTCGGCGTGTCTGCGCGCTCCGGCAGGAACACATCGACCTTGGGCCAGTCGTTCGCCGGCGTCGAGCCGTAGATCGGCGTGCCGCTGCCGGTCAGCGTCAGGCGGTATTTGCCCGACGGCGACCCCGCGCACGGCAGGATGCGGATCACGGTGCCGGCCTGCGTGATGCCGTCGAGCTTCATGTCCTTAAAGCGGGACGCGTCGTTCCAGTCCATCGTCTCCCACAGGTAGGCATCGGGGTAAAGGTCGATGAAGCGGCGCTCGATCGATTTGCCGGTCGGCTCGGACGACGCGGCGACCTCGAAGATGATCGGCAGGCCGTATGCGCGCACAGTTGCGATCTCGCCACTGGCGGCCTCTTCGGTGATTGGGTAGTAGAAGAGCGCGTATTGGCCGGCGGGGTAGTTCTTCGGAAAATCGAACGTGTAGCGCACGATGTGGCGGCCTTGGCGCGGGACGCACAGCAGGTCGCCGCGGCCGCGAACCATGCCGCCTTCGCGGATCGGCGGCGGGATGATGATGCGGTCCCACTTGTCGAGGCGGCTCATCAGGCGCGCGAGCTTGTAGCCGCCGGTGTTGTTCCACTGCAGGCCGATCGCGACCTGGCTGCCGGGCTCGACGCGGATCACGCCGCGGCGCTGGTCGATGCGGTTGGACGGCATCAATACGGCTTCGAGGTCGAGCCCCTCGACGGGCGGGGAGCCCGCCGGCTTGTCGAGACGGGCGTAACCAGCGGCCTCCGCGACGTCCATGATCGCCGGCTTGTCGGTCAGGAGCAGGCTTCCGTATTCACCGGGCAGGCTCGCCCAACGCACCCATGAGTTTGAGATGTCATGCGCGACGGTGGTGCGGTTAAACGAATAAAACCACCCGCCGGACAGGTTCAGCGTCGGGCTGTAGTGCACTGCTTTGCGTCGCGTCTTGCTCACGTACTGCGGATAGAAATCGAAAATCTGATCGTTCGTGCACAGCGAGGCGTCCGGCGGGACCAGCTCGTCCGTGACCTTGAGCGCCTGGATAATCTGGCCGTAAGGCTTCGCCGTGAGGTCGTGCGGCGGATTCAGGCAAGACGTCGCCGCAATGATAAGGACGATCGCAAGCCCGTAGGCCTGGTGCAGGCGCCTTACGGCAAACGGGGTTAACGATTGCGCGCGCGGGCCAAGCGCGAGGTTCCTGTTGGATCCGGCCTCGATGATAAAGTTCGCGCCGAAGATGGCGAGCATCATCCCCGGCAGGATCATGTGCGAGAAGTTGTAGCTTTGCAGGTTGTTGAGGAAATAGAAAGCGAACAGCAGCAGGAGCATCGTGAGCCGATACGTCCACGGCGCGACGAGCATCCCGACCGCCGCAAGAATCACACCCGGGACCGTCAGCATGATCACGACGCGCGTGAAGTACGATTTATACCACAGCTCGTGGAACAACCACGTCCCGGCCTGGCCGCTGTGGCCGCTGTATTTCGTCGCGTAGGTTTGAATCATCGTGAGCGGGTTGAGCTTATAGACCCAGAACACGATCGTGAGGCCGGCGGCCATCGCCACGAGGCCGACGATTTTCCACGTGATCGCGATGCGGCGGTGGGCCAGGTAGCCGAGAAGGAAGGCGGGGAGCCAGACGAGCGACGGGATTTTCGCAAGGCCCGCGAGCGTGAACGAAACGACGAACAGAATGTGGAACACGATCTTGTTCGGGCGCGCCATCGCCATCAGGAAAAACGAAAGCGCCGCTGTCTGGAACGCCAGCGTCATCGGCTCGGTGGTGATGATGCGCGACAGGGCGAGGTGATACGGGTTGAACGCCACGGCGGCCATCGCCAGCAGCGCGAACAGCCAGCGGCGGCCGTCGCTGACGCGTGACGAGGCGACGCTCCAATAGCCCGCGAGCGCGGCGAACGCGACCATCACCATGCTCCAGAACACCGACCACATGCGCGCCCACGTCCACGTTTCGCAACCCAGCGATGCACTGTAGGTCTTCGCCGCAAGCCAGGGGTAAAGCTGAAGCTCGTGGAACTCGGAACGGGCGGCGAGGATCGGCGCGCCGTGCAAAAAGCTGTCCATCGCGTAAATGTTGCTGCGCTGGCGCGCGGCGGGGTTGTCGAACGGCGGCATGTCGAGCCGCCAGCAACGTTGCCATGCACCGACGGCAAACACGACCACCATTGCAAGCATGAACCACAGGCGCGGGTCGCGGCTGATGCGCTCGAGCCGGCGGCGCCAGGCCGGTTTCTTCGGCTCGTCCGACCATTCCTCGGCCGATTCCGCCGAGACGCTCGCGGCGTCGGGATAATCGACGGCGAACGTCGCCAGTTCGGCCTTGTCGGGCTCGATGGGCTCGGGTTTGCGATCGTCTGGCATGGGGTTTCTCCAGAATAGGTCCTATAGGTCCTATAAGTCTTATAGGTCCTATAAAAAGCACGAAAGAAATGATAGCTCAGGGAAGCGCACGCTCCAATCAAATTGGCCGCACTAAGCACTAAGGACTAAGGACTAAGCACTCAATTGATCTGGTGCACGCGGCCGCAGCGCGGGCAGGCGATCATCGTGCGCGGGTCGTCGGGGCGGACCTTGAGCGTCATGCCGCACGCGCAGGCAATCGTCAATAGGCCGGCACCGCGGTCGAGCACGCCGAGCGCCTCGCGCGTCCGGGCGATGCCCGCGTCGGCGCGCACGCGCGGCTCGTCCTCGGCGCTCGGCGCGCGGAGCGCCACGGCCTCGGCTTGCTTGAGCGTGTCGCCGCCGATCACGCCCTTGCCGTGGACGCGCTCGCACGCGGCCTGATACTCGGCAAAGCCCGCGCCGCCGCTCATCGTGCGCAGGATTTGAATGCGCTCCTCGATCGGCGGGTGCGTGCTGAACAGGCCGGAGACCCGCAGCGGGTTCGCGATGTAAAGCGGCGCGAGCGCGCGGTTGGCGGCGAGGCCGCTTCCCTCGGCCTGGCTGCCGGAGATTTTTTCGAGCGCCGCGGCCAGGCCCTGCGGGTAGCGCGTGAGCCGCGCCGACGTCGCGTCGGCCAAATACTCGCGCCGCCGCGAGCACGCCAGCCACAAGAGGCGCGCGGCCAGCGGCGCGAGGATCGCCATCACGATCGCGATGAGCATCATGATCTGCGCGGCCTGGTTGTCGCGGTCATCGCGCCGGCGCGATCCGCCGCCCCAATACGTCGCACGAAGGAAGATGTCGCTGATCATCACGATCGCGCCGAGCATCACGGCCGCCTGCGTCATGAAACGCGTGTCGCGGTTCACGATGTGGCCGACCTCGTGCGCGATCACGCCCTGCAGTTCGTCGCGGCCGAGCCGCTTGATGAGGCCGCTGGTGACGGCGACGGCGCATTTTTCGGGCGTGCGCCCGACGGCGAACGCATTGGGTGCGGGGTCGTCGATAATATAAACGTCCGGCATCGCCGGCAGCCCCGCCGCGATCTTCATCTCCTCGACGACGTTGAACAACTGCGGCGCATCGGCGTGTTCGACCTTCTGCGCCCCGGCCGCGCCGAGCAGGATCGAGTCGCCGCTCGCAAGCGCCACGATCCACATCACGAACCACACGCCGAGCGCAACAAGCGCGCCCATCGGGCCGGCATTCGGCGCGGACGCCGCGCCGATGATGAATCCCAACAGCACGAGCAGCACGCCCATCAGCGAGATGAGCATGAACGACCGCCGGCGATTACTGGCAATGGCTTCCCACATGTTTGTCTTTCGTGAATCGTGGATCGTGGATCGTGAATCGTGAGCGCCAAACTCCTGTTGGCCTTGCAACAAATCCGAATCGCGAATCGCCAGTCAAAAAACGCTGGTTGCCTATCGAATGCTTTACGATTCACGATCCACGATTCACGTCACCTAAAACTTAACCTGCGGCGCCTGGCGTTCGGCGGCGTCCTGGATTTCGAAGAACGGCTGCTCGGCGAAGTTGAACATGCCGGCGATGATGTTGTCCGGGAAGCTCTGCACCTTCGTGTTGTATTGCATGGTGTTGTCGTTGTAGTTCTGGCGCGCGAAGCCGATGCGGTTTTCCGTCGCGGTCAGTTCTTCCTGCAGCGCCATGAAGTTCTCGTTGGCCTTGAGGTTCGGGTATTGTTCGACGAGCAGCATGAGCTTGCCGAGCGCGCCGCTGAGGCCGGCCTCGGCCTGCGCCTGTTGCTCGACCCCCTTGGCGTTGACCGCCGCCGAGCGCGCCTGGATGACCGCCTCGAGCGTTCCGCGTTCGTGGCCGGCGTAGCCCTTCACCGTCTCGACGAGGTTCGGGATCAGGTCGTGGCGGCGCTTGAGCTGCACGTCGATCTGCGACCACGCTTCGCGCACCATGTTGCGCATCCGCACGAGCCCGTTGTAAATCCCCACCACCCACAGGATCGCGATCAGGACGATCACGCCAACGACGATCAAGGCAATCATCGGTCCGGTCATCTCGGTGCCCTCGCTTTCATGTTTCGGAATCCGTTTCGAACCTTCGCTTTTCCAGATTCGAGAGGAACATCTGCTCGAGGAAATCGGCCGCGGGGTGGCCCGAAGCCTCGATGAGCTCCAACAGTTCGCCGCCGTCGAGCCAGTAGCCGTCGCCGCGCGCGCAGCATTCGATCTGCGGGCCGACCGTCTCGATCGTCTTCATCTTGCGCAGGCAGCGCGGGCACTTGCGTTCGCTGATCATTTGCGAACCGCGCGCGGCGGCCTCGAGGACGAATTCCGTCGCCCGTTCGCCGGCGCGCGCGCCGATCAGGTCGAGCTCGCCGCGATCGAGCCACACGCCGCCGCATGTGGGACAGTAATCGACCTCGACGCCGTCGAGCTCGCAAATCACAAGCGGCTCATGGTCCACGGGGCAACGGTTATAGGCCTTGCGTCCGGCCATCTGATTCCTCTGGGATCAGATTAGCGGAGTGGCCAACAAAACGCATCCGGATTTCGCGCTAAAAAATTCGCCATGCAAAAACGCCAAACCCGCAAAACGCGCAAATTTTGAAAAAAGAAGATTCAGTCAGCTGGTTCCCAAATCTTGTTGGCCTCGAAGAGGCCGCAGCAAGTAGCCCCCGGCGAAGCGCAGCGCCGCCGGGGGTTGGGACGGCAATCAGAATTGCGCCC
>JAJFUE010000097.1 GCA_021372575.1 bacterium
CAAGGAACTGCTGGGCAGGTCGGGTCTCTGACCCGACATGACCGGAAGAGTCGGGTCACAGACCCGACCTACCCCTCGAAACGGAGCGGGAACATGAACGAATCGCCGGAAATCAATGCCGCCTCGGTGCGTTTGATCGACGAGCACCTCGATGCCGTCGAGGCCACGCTGGCGCGCGGCGGAACAAGCCGCACCGAGCGCCGGCGGATCATCGACGAGCTCGAGGTCCAGATCCACGACATGCTCGCCGCGCGCGGGGAGAGCCCGACCGAAGAGGACGTCCGCGAGCTCCTGGCCCAACTCGATCCGCCGCAGGCTTATGCCAACGGTGACGAACCGGCAGCCTCGCGCGAGTTACCGCTCCAAAACGCCGCACCCGTCGAGCGCAAGTTTTCCATCACGGCGGTGGTCGGCGCGATCTGGGCACCATTCTTCTTTGTCACACTGATTAAAATGCTCATAGGCTTTAACATTGAAAATTATTTCACGCTGATCCTCCCAACGTATCTCCTGAACATCGGTGTGTTGGGCGTAATCGGTCTGCTGGCGCCGTTCGGGACGACGATTCTCGGCTGGGTGGCCGTCTCGCAGATCCGCCACTCGCGCGGCCGCGTCTATGGCCTCGGACTGGCCCTCTTCGACGGCCTCTTCTTCCCACTGATGCTGCTGGATGCTCTCTTCTTTGTGCTGATCGGGATTATGTTCGTTCACCCATCGCTTGGTCGCATCACATTCGTATGTGTGGTGCTTCCAATTGGAATTCTTGTCTCTTACTTCCTGGACCGTCTCGTCATCATGGACATACTCCAAAGAGTCAAGAAGCCGATTTAATTCTTTTCTGCTCGTTGTTATTTTCTCCGTCCTTTGCGTCCTTTTCGCCCTTTTGGTCCTTTGAATCTCTTCCGATTTTTAGCTCTCGCGCACGTTCCGCGTTATCATGTTGATATGCCAACCGAGCGACATCTTTCCGGCGATGAGATTGCGGCTCTCGAGCGGCGCGGATGCTCGTGCGAGGATTGGCAGGGCGTCTGCGTCGATGAGGGTTTTGACCCGGCGCGCGTGTGGAACGTGCGGTTTGTCGGGCGCGTGCGCGTGGGGCGGCTCACGGGCACGGTTCAGGTCGAGCGCGATCTCGAGCTTCCGTGCGAAATCCGCGACGCGACGCTGATCGATTGCGACGTCGGCGACGGATGCCGCATCTCGCAGGTCGGCCGGATTGCGCGCTGCGAAATTGACGAGGGCGCGGTCATCGAGCACGTCGGCGCGTTGGTGGCGCGCCAGGGCGCAAGGTTCGGCAACGGCGCGGTGGCGAAGCCGGTCAACGAAGCCGGCGGCCGCGACATCCGGCTTTTCAACCGGATGTCGGGCCAGTTCGCATACATTTACTGCATGCACCGCGGGCGGAAGGAACTCACTGGGGCGCTGGACAAAATCATCGACGCCGAAATCGAGATTTCCGATGTCGGCATGATCGGGCGAAATGCGCGAATTTCGGGCGTGAACGAAATCATCGACGTTGCGGTGGGGGCGCACGCCGAAATCATCGGCGCCTCCAGCCTGCGCAACGGGACGATCCTGTCCGAGGCGCAGTCGCCGGCGCGCGTCGGGGGCGCTGTTGTTGCTTCGGACTTCATGATCGGCGAGGGGTCGATCGTCGAAAGTGGAGCCGTGCTCGAGCGCGTGTTCGTCGGCCAGGGCGTGCAGATCGGCAAGAACTTCAGCGCGCAGGATTCGCTGTTCTTTGCCAACTGCGAGGCGTTCCACGGCGAGGCGTGCTCGATCTTCGCCGGGCCGTTCACGGTCACGCACCACAAGAACACGCTGCTCATCGCGGCGATGTACAGCTTCTTCAACGCGGGCAGCGGGACCAATCACAGCAACCACATGTATAAGCTGGGGCCGGTGCACCAGGGCGTGTTTGCGCGCGGCAGCAAGACGGGATCGTATGCCTACATGTTCCTGCCGTCGGTCGTCGGGCCGTTCAGCGTTGTGCTCGGCCGGCACGAGAGCGGCTTCGACGCGGGGGAATTCCCGTTCTCGTATATCGTGGCCGAGGCGGGCCGCCCGACGCTGATGCCGGCGATGAACCTGTTCAAGATCGGGATCGTGCGCGACAGCGGGAAATGGCCGCGCCGCGACCGCCGCACCGCCACGAAACGGCGCGACCTGATCAACTACGAGTTGTTCAGCCCGTACGTGATGGCGCTGATGATGCGCGCGGAAGAAATCCTCGGCGGGCTTTCGACGAACGAGGAGAGCGTTCTTTACCGGGGGCTGACGATCAGGCGCGGCGCGCTCTCGGCAGGAGTAAAAACATACGCCGCCGCGATCGACGCGTGGCTTGCGCGAAAGATTGTAAAGTTCGTAGTTCCGCCTTCAGTCGGAATAGGCGCTTCGAAAAGTTATCTTCCGCCTGAAGGCGGAACTACGAACTTCACGAACTGGTCCGATGTCGCCGGACTTTTTATGTCCCGCGCGCAGCTCGGGTTCATTGAACAGCACATCGAATCGGGCGCCATTGCGTCCCTCGACGATTTTGATCGCGCGATGGCCGAAGCCGCCAACGCATACGATGCCGATGAACAAGCGTGGGCGCGCGTTGTTTTTGAATCGCGCACGGGCCAATCGGTCGATTCGCTCTCGACCGCCGACATCGACCGCCTTGCCGCGCAGGCGTCGGCGTGGGATGCAATGGCCCATCAGAAACTTCTCGCCGACGCCGCCAAGGAATTCAATGAATCCGCAAAATTCAGTTACGGCCTCGACAGTGAAAATCCCGATGTTGATTTCGAATCCGTGCGCGGGAGATTCGAAACCAATCCCAACATTCAACAGATCCAGGCGAAACAACAAAACAACCATACATAAAGACACCATGCAAAAACGCAAAACGGCGAAAACCGCGAAAAATTAAAACTCTGGTCACGAAAGTCACGAAGAGAAAAACTTGGCGCAGCGGAGCCGCAACCCAAAAATGCAAACACGAAACACACGAAAGAAGATCACGAAAAAACACGAAAAAATATTTTCGCGTATTTTGCTGTTTTGCGTGATGAATTTTTATTCCATCCAAATGACTCGCCGGAGATGCAGGAATATGAGCGCGGTTTTGACTTCGCGCAGGTTCCAGATCGACTTGAGGCAGTTCGCGTAGGTTTCGATCTGGAGGCGGTGTTTTTCAATCTGCTTGGCGAGCGCGCGATCGTCGGCGATGTATTCGGTCTTATAGTCGATGAGCGTTGCGCGGTCGCCGCCGTCGATGACGGCGTCGATCACGCCTTGAAGGAGGAACGATTCGGTCGGGTGCTCGCTGCCGGCCGCCGGGTCGAGATCGAAGATCGGCCGGCGCGCGCTGAACGGCAGTTCGCGATTCACGGCGCCCGCGCGGGCACACATGTCCCTGCCAAGTTCGGTCGAGAAGAACCATTCGAGCGCGTCGAAATCGATCGCGTTGAGAACCCGATCCTGCTCGATGCCGGCGGTGTCGATCAGGTTGCGCGCGATCAGGTCGGACATCGTCGCGCGCAGGATGTCGGGCGTCGGCGGCGGATCGAGAGCGACGTTCGCGAGCAGCGCGTGCGTCCAGCTGCCGCGCATCGCGCCATCGATTTTGATTTTGCCGGCCGTCCACGCGGGCTTGCGGCCCGAGAGCGAAGACTCGCGCGTAAACGCCGGGCCGAGCATCTCGGGCTCGACGAACAGTTCATCCTCGCGAACGGCATCTTCGGTTTCGCGCGCGCGGCGCAGCTGCGTGACGGTGGTTTTCGCCGGCAACGCCGCGAGCGACACCGCCGGATCAAGCGCCGGCATGAGGTCGATCGCGACCGGCTCGACTTGAAGCCCGGCCGCCGCGGCTTCCGTTTCGAGGTTGCTGAATGCGGCGCGCCAGTCGGCGGCGGGATCGTCGCCGGCCCGCGACATCGCGCGCCGGATGAGCGGATGCTCGATTTCGGCGGCGGCGACGATCGGTTCATTCGAATCGTGGATCAACAACCACGGCGTCGCGTTCGCGTTCAAATGCGCAATGATCGGCGCGACGAGTTCGGCGGCGCTCGCGGCGCAGAT
>JAJFUE010000107.1 GCA_021372575.1 bacterium
CCCGTCGAACACGATCTTATGCTCGGCCCCCGCGTCCCTGCGCCATCGCGCGTTCGACGAGATCCCGATATAGTCCAGCGCCCGCACCAGCCGCACCGCCGGCTCGAGCTCGATCAGGAAGCTGCGGTCGCTCGTCACCTCATAGGCCAGGCAATACCGCCCGTCGCTGCTCGCGTTGCTGTAGGTCCCGTAGCCGTTCGTCGCCCCGAACTGCCACGCCTTCGCGAACCGCGCCGCGTCCGTCGGCCGCCACGCCGCGGCGTCGCTCAGCCGCTGCATGACGTAACCAGTCGCCGGATCGATCACCGTCCCGCCCAGCGCCGCCGCCGCCATCCGTGCGGCCGTCTCGGTCGTCCCGATGATTTCATGAGCCTGCCCCGCGCCGAACCGCTCGAGGTAGTAGACCCCGCGCTTGCCAACGTAGCGCTCGGCGTGCGCGCTGGCACAAAACACGGACAGGATCAGAATCGGCAGCCACGGCCATCTTGTCTTCGCGTAGTTGTAAAGCGTCACGATGATTCCTCCAATGAGACCACCCGTCGATGCGCTTACGGCGGGGTGAGTGGCGGCGCGCTTCAATTTTGATTCGCCGCCCGAGCGCCCGGACTTTGTTTCAATCGAGCGATCGATCCGATCGTGCAGCGTGCGTATGTCGATTCGCAGCCCTTGAATATCCTTCGAGGTCGCATTGATCTTCTCCTCCATGCGACCGAGTTGCTTGATGGCCTCGGCGTCCATGGGACATTCGCGTTGCGGATTGCCGCACGATGGAGTCATTCGGCAACCCTCGCCCGCATCGCCTTGGCCACCGACTCAGCGCGAGCTGCGGCCAGGTCGGCGTCGCGCTTGTATAATTTGCGGACCAATACGCGGAAGCGTTTTTGAAACGCCTCATGCTCGGCTTGCGTCAACGCTGGTAGTGTTTCGCGGTCGTAGGTCAATGAACCGCTCGTCTCCGAAAGCAGCGCGCGAATCGTCGCGCCGCCACGCCGCCCGAACTTGTAATCCTCGATATTCGCCGTCTGGATTTTCACCGGCCCGTAAATCCGGATTTTCTGCACCTTGAGCTCGACGGTGTATGTCGTCGGTGTGTCTTTCGTATCGATCGAGATGACGGTGTTGGCGTCATCAACCTTCGCGTCGTTTGTCTGTGTCGTCTGCCCGTCATATGAGATCGTTGTCACGGTTGTGGGTTCAATCGACTGATCGTAATCGATCCCGATTTGAATCTTGCCCGGAACAACAACATGATCAAACCGCGGTTCGGCCTGGGCTGCCATCGCCGCCACAACAAAAAAGAGAATTGTAAATAGGTGTTTCATGCTACCCTACCACGTTGAAATTGCCGCACGTTTCCATGTATTCGCGGCCGCGCAGATATAGATGTAATTTGCGTCATTGCACCACTGGCCCGCCGTGCCGGTGTCGCTGGCCGATGACGGCGTTTTCTGCGTGCGCAACCGCAACGTCGAGCCGTTGATGTCGAGAGCGTCCGTTGGCGCGTTCGTGTTGATCCCGATTTTGCCGCGATCCATGAAAAGCATGTGGGCATACGTTGTCCCGCCTCCGGCCGATACTCGTTGCGTGAACCCAAATGACATCACGCCGGACCCCATGTAGGTTTCCGTTAAATCCAGGTAGATGTCGTTGCCGTTGTAGTAGGCCCACCGCTGGAGCGTCGAACCACCATTATTTGTGGCATACAAATAGCCCGCGCCATTTGGATACACGCTCAGGTTGCCATTGGTGTTAAGTGTCGAAATCGTATTTGATTGAAGTTGAATGTTGCCCAGCTTAAGCAGGTGCCCGGATGTATCGATGTAGAAATCATTGCCGGCCCTGATCGCCGCCGTCGATACAGCCGAAACATGAACGGGTTCTTTCATCTCAATCGTCGAGCCGTCGTGCGTGATCACATCACCGCCGGCATCCTTAATTTTGAGCGTTCCATCTTCTTCGACCCACGCGTGGGTATAAGCGGCAATCGTCCCGCCCATGGCGATCGTCGGATAATAACCGGAGCCGAGCGCCGCGTCCCGGATCTGGATGCCAAAATCGTTTCCTGCCTCAAGGGTGTTGTTTTGGATATCCATTACTGGGTATTCGGCGCCTAACGTCAAACCATAAAATTGGGGGGATGATGAAGTATAGACGGCCTGCCCGCGAGCGATGTTCGCGTCAACCTTCGCGTCCGGCAGTGTTCCCGTCACGTGATTCCCGCTCAAGTCAATCTGCCCAGCCGCGATCTGCTGACTCCCATTAATCGATAGGTAATTCTGCCCCGTCACCGTCGCCGCCGTGTGGCTCATCGAGTAAGCCGCGTTCCAGCTGGCGCTGTTATCGGCAACCTGTGTGTAGGTCCCGCCGCTCACTTTCACCAAGCCGTTCAGCGCGTCCTCGGTCGCCTTGTGTGAGTAAGCCGCGTCCCAATTCGCCGTGTTGTCCGATACGACCTGAAATGCGTTGTCCTTTTCATCGACTCTCAACAAACCCGTCTGCCCGCTCAGGTCCGCGCCGGTCCCGCCCAGCGTGATCGCCAGCGGAAACGAAAGCGCCGATCCGCCAACCTTGAGCCCTGCGAAATCCCACGTGCCGCTGACGCTCGCCGTCCCCACCCCGGTCTGCGTCATCTGCAATCCGCTGCCGGAACCAATCGCGATCTGGCCGTAATCGCTGTTGAGGCGCGTCACCGTAAAGATTGGCGCCGCCCCATGCACGAAGTTCCACGTTCCTACCGCGGTCGTCCCGGGCAAATTAAAACCGAATTCGCTATGAAACGTCCCGGCGATCGATCCATTTATCACCGGACCGAGCGCGCCGGAACTGGTCGCATACCACGCCCCGCCGTCGGTCTGGATGTCGCCGTTCACCGCGATCACGCCGCTTGACGCCCGATACAATTGCGCATCGCGCGCGCCGCCGATCCATAGCGGCACGTGCACCGTGGCCGATGTGTCGCTGACCTCGAACTGCATCGCGCCGCTCGGCAGCGACGATTGAACGCGAAAACGCGGCGCGACCTGCGAGCCGTGCGCGGCCGCAACACAAAGCATGATGATGGCCAGCCATTTCACCATGACGAAACCAGCTCCCCGCCCTTGTAAAGCCGCAGTTGTCCGTCCTCGTAAACGAAATACGTGTCGCCGCCGATCCCGTTGAAGATCAATTTCTTGCCGGCGTTCAAAATGATGTCGCCCTGGGCGATCACATCGCCCAGCGTGTAGCGGCCTGAAATCGCAATCCAGAAACCGCCGTCGCCGGCCACAACGTAGGAACCGTTCGCGCCGGTCGCAACCTCGGTATCCCATGCGTAAAGCGTGAACAGGTCCTGGTTGACCGACGCCTCCCATGCCAGCAGCAGCGCCCCGGCCACCGTCCCGCTCAGCCCGGCCAGCTCGGCCGCCGGGTCGTCGATGTCGGCCACCTGAACCGCCTGGACCGCCCCCTGCAGATCCTCGAGCCGCACAACCTCGCCGGCCTGCGACGGCGCCGATTCGATCAAGACCTGGGAATTTGTCCGCAGCGCGCGCATTTTCGTCGCGTCCGCCGGCGCGTCCTCCGTGATTTCGTATAGCGATCCGGCCGGATTCTCCGGGTCAACGTCCGTCACATACTCCCGGTCCGCATCGAATTCGAACGGGCCAACACCGCCGATGTGGAAAACCTTGTCGGTCATGCGACCCTCCACTCAGCCAGTTCCGGATCCTCGCGCGACTCGAGCTCGCGATACTTCGCCTCCAGGTCCTCCTCGTCGTCCTCGCCGCGCTCGGCGCCGCCGAACACGCGTCCCGACAAATCCAGGAGCTCCACGATGTAAGCCCACATGTCGGCCGCGTCCTTGCGCCGGCCGTGCGGGTGCGCCACCAGCTGATGCTCAAGCGGCTTCATCGCCGGCGAGTGTTCGATCATGCCGGCCTTGTAGTACGGCTGAAGCGCCCTGATTCTGTCGTCCTTGCGGCCGCGCGCCTGGAGCTCCACGATCTGCACGTAACAACGCTTGGCCAGCAAATAATCCTTCAGAGGCCGCGTGATGAACTCATTGAGCGATGTCACTTCCACCCCGACAATGCGCGCGTTGTAGCGCTGGATCATCGAGTAGATCGATTCATAGAGCTCCTCGGGCGTCATCTTGCCCAGCGCCAGGTCCCGCCCGTAAACTTTTCCCGTCCGCCAATCGAACGCGCCGCAACCGACAGCCGTATCGCACGAATATTCCTCGTGCGTCTTTGCCGGATCGCACAAGACGAAGTGCTCGAGCCGGCGCGCGACCTGCCCCAGCGCCGCCTCGTCATACTGTCGAAACATGTCGTAATCGAACATGCGGTCTTCTGATGCCATCGGGATGGACATGTATTCCCGCGCGAACACGTCCATCGTTCCCATACGCCGGTGCTGCGCGACTTCCTCCGCGATCGCCGCGTCGCCCATGAACTCGGGAAAATTCGATTTGTAGTTGTCGTCACAGATCGCGATCGTCTCCGAATCCCACGCCTCATCCTTCGCCTGGCGCGCGATCGCCGAGTCCTCGTGAAGCATCGTTCCGATGTGCAGGATCATGTAATCGTCCGAACCACGGTCGACGATGTTCAAGACCGAGCCCTGAAGCCATTTCATCGTCTTCATTCGCAGCTCGGGCGTCGCGACCGAAAGCTCGTTGTCCAGGTCGTCGATCACAACCAGGTCCGGCCGGATATGCTTGAACAAAAGCCCGCGCACCTGCTGGCCGGCGCCGCGCGGGATCACGATCGCGCCGTTCTTTGTCACCCAGCGATCCTGTGACCACTTCGCCGTTTTCTGCGGACCGAACACCTTTAGCAGGAGCTCGTTCTCCTCGAGCTCCTGCTTAATATTCTCGCAAAAATTGGTAGCCAGCTCGCCCGACGCCGAAATGTAAACGACGCACTTGGACAACCCGAACTCGATCCGCCTCAAAATAAAAGCCTTTGTAATCGAGCTTTTCCCGATGCCGCGCGGCGCAATCATCAGCCGCTTTTGCTTTTTTGATTCGTCCATCAAAAAAAATATTTTTTCATGCGGCACCGAAAACGGACGGAAAAACGTCTCCGGAAGAAACGTCAGCGCGAACTCGCGCGTCGAGTCCATGCACCGGTCCAAAACCGGAGCCATCGCCGCCTTGAGCTCAGCCTTCGAAAGCCGGCCTGTCAGTAGCTCATTAACCGACAACCGCACCCTCCGGCGTTCCCGCTTGAACGTCAACGATCCGCCGGCGCTCGCGCAGCGCCGCCAGGTCCTCCGGCGTGAACAACGCAACCCCCATCAAACCTTCAACCTTCTTCGGCGCGCCATACCCGGCCCGGTCCAAAGCGTCCTGCGCCGCCGCCAGCCGCGTCGATGGCGTTACCGCCTTGTCCTCCATGATCTCCTCGACTACGCTCAATGCCTTCGGAGCGATCTCCCCGAACCTCTCCTTCAGCGGCTTGTGCGCCACTTCCAGCTCGCGCCGCAACTCCCCCAGCCGCCGCAAATAAATCTCCTGCCGCTGAACAACACGCACCGTCCCGACCTTCAGCCCCACCTCCTCCGCGATCTCCGCCGGCCGCTTCCCCGCAAGTTGCAGCTGCATGATCCGAACGTGATGATCCGACAGGTTTTTTAACTCGCTTTTAGCCACTTCACGCCCCCCGACCCCTCGCACGCCCGGGTCAAGTTTGTAAACACCACGCCGCTTCGGCCACTGCGCAACCTCTGCCATTCAGCCCATCCATTCGATGTCAACGAATTCCAGCCATTCCCACGGCAGCACCAGCCGGTCCGGAACCATAAGCCGCCATTTCCGATCCAGCCTCAACAGCTCGTTCACGAAAACACCAACCAGCTCCGAACAGATCATCGCGTTGTTGCTTTGCACCAGCCCGAACGTCAGCAGCGATGCCCAGTCATAGCGCGGCGCGTATCGCTGGATGTGCCAGGTGATCGCGTTGAACGCCCGTTCCACATCAGCGTCGCCGTAATTGCCCTTGACCCGGCCGATCGCCAACCGACGAGCACCAGCCAGATACCGGTCAACCGACCTGTCGCGCGTCGGTCCACGCCCCATCAGCGACTCATACGCGCCGCGCGCACGCCCAATCACTCCGACGTGCGTCGGCGCGAATTCCGGCACTTCACACCCAAGCCGATGCGCCTGGTAATGCTTGTTCACGCGACCCCAAAACCCACTGTTCTCGACGAAAAACAAACATCCCCGCCGGCACGCGCTGGCATATGCCACGTGATCAATCGGCCGGGAGAGGGTGCCGACTCCCCCGGCCGCGATCGGCGACGCCTTGAATTCCACGCCGCCGGCCAACACGCCACCACTCATCGCGGTTAAACTCTTGACTCCTCGAGGCGGGCTCGACTGGGTTCCGACAGGCTTTATTGACTCGGTGGCGCGCATTGACCCATTCACCTCGCGCTCTCCTTACACCCATAACAACCCATAAGTCAAAATTATTAAAATTTATTGAAATTTATTGAAATTATATTTCGTTGTAAACATTTACTTTATGCTCGAATAATTTTTTATTGAAATCCAAAAATTGATCCGCATCGCGAGGGAGACAGTCGTCGCGTCCGCCGGCGTCCAT
>JAJFUE010000118.1 GCA_021372575.1 bacterium
AAGCTGATCAGCGCCGTCGCGCGCCTGACGGTGCGCGTCATGTTCAAGGGCGGCGTGCGCGACGTCAACACGCCGTATCGGCTGATGCGCTCCGACGCGCTGGCGGCCATCCTGTGGGCAATCCCCGACGACACGTTCGCGCCGAACGTGATCATCTCCGGGTTGTGCGCGAAGAAGGGCTGCCGGATTTTCAACACGGAAGTGCCGCACTCCGGCCGCCGCACCGGAAAAGTCTCGATCGTGAAATGGAAACTCTGGAAGGCCGCGCTGAAGGCGTTCATGCAAACCATTTCAATTGCGATCAAAAGCTGATTGACGAGTCTCCAAAGCGCCGCACATGTCGAAACAGTTTTGGATTTTTCGTTCCAATTCGAGCTGTTTTCCATTATCATGATGGCCGCTCGAGTTCCTGAAGATGAATTCCGTTTCCGCCCGGATTTGTATCGACCCGATGGAGTCCCGGCATGAAAATCGAAGCGATCCTCATTGCGGCCTTGATTGTTGCCTGCGCCGTTTCCCATTCATTCGCCGCGACCGCGTCCAGCGACGGTTATGATCCCAACGCGGACGCGCCCGTTTATGCGATCGCGCTGCAGCCGGACGGCAAGGCCTTGATCGGCGGCGATTTCACGGCGGTCGGCGGCGGCGCGTTCAGCCGCATCGCGCGAATCAACGCCGACGGCACGACCGACACCGTGTTCGCCGCGCAAGCCGATGGCCGCGTCGTCGCGATCGCCGTTCAGCCCGATTCGAAAATTTTGATCAGCGGGCAATTCAACACGGTCAACGGAGCGATGCACAACTGCATCGCGCGGCTCAATGCCGACGGCACGATCGATGACACGTTCCTTGCCACGGGCGCCAACGGGTTCGTCAACGCGATGGCGCTGGAGCCTGGCGGCAGGATCGTGATCGGCGGCGATTTCACTAGGGTGAACGGCGCCGCGTGCAACCGGATTGCACGGCTGATGCCGAACGGCCAGGTCGATACCGACTTCCAGTCGGTCCCGGGCGCCGATCGAAACATCTTTGCCATCGAGCTTCAGCGCGACGGCAAAATCCTGATTGCCGGCGAATACACCGAACTCGACGGCACGCCACACAGCCAGATCGCGCGGCTCAACGCGAATGGTTCGGTCGATCCGAATTTCATCCCCGGCATCGCCGCCGGCAGCACCGTCACGGCGGTCAAGCTTCAGGTCGATGGCAAAATCCTGCTCGGCGGCTGCTTCGGCGGCTCGCGGCAACAGGTCGTGCGGCTGAATCCGGACGGATCGATCGATGCCATGTTTGGCGCCGCCGACGCCGACGACGCGATCGGCGCGCTGGCGACGCAACCCGACGGCCGGATCGTCATGGCGGGCGCGTTCCGGACGGTCGGCGGCGCGTCGCGCAACCGCATCGCGCGGCTGAACCTCGACGGCTCGATCGACCCGGCGTTCGCCGACCCGCGCACAAGTGACACGATCCGCGCCATCGCCGTCCAATCCGACACCAAAATCCTCATCGCCGGCGATTTCACCCGCGTCCAGGACCACCCCCGCAACCACATTGCAAAACTGTACGCCGACGCCTCAATCGACAAAAACTTCGCCCCATATTTCGCCGGGAAAGAGGATCAGTTTTCCGTCTATGCGGCGGGCTTGGACATGGAAGGCAATATTTACTTTGGTGGCACCAATCTCGGTTATTTGGGAAAGTTAAGAATTGTTCACAAGGACGGTTCGGCTGCACAAGCATTTCAATTTAACAATGACGCGCAGGTATATGCCGTTTCCCCGCAAGCTGATGGCAAATTACTCATAGGCGGTCAGTTTACACGCATCTCTGAAACCACCCACTTCGCAATCGCGCGCCTGAATTTCAATGGCTCGGTTGACAGTTCATTTAATACCACACTCTTGGTAGGTGATGCCGTCAATGCACTCATTATCCAACCAGACGGCAAGATTCTGATCGGCGGTTCTTTATGTTATATTCCCCGTTTTAACTCAGATGGCTCGCTCGATGTGAACTTTAAACCCGGATCCGGAACGGATCGGCCAATTCTTTCAATTGCACTTCAGACAGACGGCAAGATCCTTGTTGGTGGAGATTTTAGTCGTTTTAATAATCTTTCCTGTCCATACATACTACGACTCAATGCCAATGGCTCGATTGACGCATCCTTTAAAACATCATCAGGACCAAATAATGGTGTTTATGCCATCATTATACAATCCGATGGCAAAGTACTGATTGGTGGCTCGTTTGATCAATACAATGGTGTTTCCCGTAATCATGTCGCGCGACTCAATGCCGACGGTTCACTTGACGTATCATTCGATCCAGGCCCGATTACTGAAGGTGGGGTACGCTCAATGACATTGCAAGCCGACGGCAAATTGATCATCGTCGGCACGTTCAAAGATTTCGGCCATTCTGGCAGAAATGGGATCGCTCGTTTGAATACAAATGGATCGGTGGATTCCAGTTTCAAATCATTCAACTATGAAGCCGATTCGCTGGCGGTTCAGTCGGATGGCAAACTCTTAGTCAGTTCTTTACGCCTCGCCAATCCAGATGCGGCGTGTCAGAGCCTGTCGATTTCAAACGATGGTTATACTGTAATATGGAATCTTGGCGGTAGCTACCCATGGCCTTACCAGGTTCTATTTGAAACATCCACCGATGGAATCGCCTGGAAAATTCTCGGCTGGGGTTTTCCAGTTCCAAGTTTTGGCTACCGGCTTAATAACCTCTCAAAACCGATTCAGCAAAATCATTATGTGCGCGCGACCGGTTGGGTGGCGGGAGGTGTTTTTAACGGTTCCGTATCGCTTCATCGTTCGGTTCTATGGGCCGGGCAGACCGGGCTTCCCATCAGTGCCGCACACGATTGGGCGTTGTATCGGTAGTCGTGAGAACTAGGACAACACAGATTCCGATGGTTTCGGCGTGTCACTTTTTGTGGGGCTCCCAATTTCTCTTGGCGTTTTGCTGCAAACGTACTGCTCCTGCCGGAACTGGCAGAATGCCCAGGTTGTTGAGAAAATCCCGAAGGGATGACCGCATTCAGCCCGCCACGATGTATGTGTTTGGCGTGCGCAAGCCGATTCCAATTGAAAGGCGTGAGCACCTGAGCGCCGAAGGCGCGAAAGAATAAAGCCTGGGGCGGAGCGCAGCGCAGCCCCAGGATAGCGATCCAAATCAGTCGCGAGCGCTGAAGGCGCGAGAGAAATCGGTTTCTTTCGCGCTTTCAGCGCTCCGGTTTTCATCGACTCACAACCTGGGGCTGCGCTACGCTCCGCCCCAGGCTAAATTCTCTTGCGCTTTCAGCGCAAAAATTCGGATTAGTCGCGCTAAACACAAACGCCACGATAGTGGCGGGCGTGGTTAGCGTGCATATGCCGCTTTCCCATGCCGCTTTCAGCGAAAGCGGCCTACCGCGTTTGCTGATCACCTGCCTCGGTAGGCCGCGTTCGCCGAACGCGGCACGGAATGCAGTAGCCCGAACGTGAGCGCTTGTCATCACCAAAATTCTATCGAGCAAATGGATTGCATTCGGGCCGCGACTGGCGATCTGAACGCACCAAAGGTGCGTCCGCGAGTAGCCCCCGGCGAAGCGCAGCGCCGCCGGGGGGTGGATGGGAAGAAGAAATTGCGCCCCGAAGCGGGCGCCAGAAAACATTTGGGGAATGACAAGCACGGCAGTGGCGGGTAAAGAATCCGATAAAACGAAAGTCCCGGAGGGACGAATGAACCCAAATCATGGAATCACATGGATTTCTTTCGTTCTATCAGAGCCTACTTCTGCGCTCTGACCGGGTGCGTGGGCGGGTAGTGATTCCGAGTTGGCCAAATAAAGAAAGCGGGGAGGGATTTGGTCCCTCCCCGCTCGTTCGGATAGCTGTTTCGGGTTGGTTATTTCAGGGTAACCAGCACCATCACGAGGCCCTTGCCGCTCTTGAGGCTGGTCATGGCCTTGCCGATGATCGCGCCCTGGGCCTTCTCGTAATTCGAGGCCTTCATCGCATGGCCCGGGGTGTTGGACGTGGTGAGCAGGTCGCCCATCTGGACCGGGACCTTGGTGGCATCGACCATCACATAGACGCGACCGGTCAGAGCAACCGGGAACTTGCCGTTGGCGATCGAGCCCTGCTGGCCCATCATGAGGCCGGGCTTAAGCCCGCCGGCGCCGCTGACGACGCCCGCGACCGTGCGGTCATAAGCCTTCGAGCTGACGACCAGCTTGCCCGCCTGGGCCGGATCCATGCTGACGACCATGCCCGGCTTGACGTCCTTGCCGGTGATGTCGAACTGTTCGCAAAGGTCGCTGCCGCCGGTGATGTTGGCGACGGCGCAGGTCATTTCGCCTGCGACATGCAGCTTCGTCGAGGGGAACGAGGTCCCGACGCCGACGTTGCCGGAGCTGTTGACGCGCAGGACTTCCGTGGCACCCACGTTGAACATGATGCCGGAAGTACCGCTGACGACCATGTAAGCATCCGAACGGATCGCATTGACGAAATCGCCGATTTTGCCGAAGCGCATGGCGCCGCCCTGATAGGCGCTGTCGTTAACCACGAACGAACCGGTGTTCGAGATCTCGAACTTGGTGACGCCCGTGCGGCCGATCGTCAGGCCGTAGTCAGCGCTGCTGTTGGCATTGTGCGTGAAATCCCAGTAGTTCGGCGAGTCGCCGGAGATGCCCTGGAACCGCATGACGCCGTTCTTGACGTGGAAACGGGTGGCGGGGGCGGAGGTGCCGGCGCCGAAGTTGCCGTTGCAGGCGGCGTCGGGATCGCCGATGACTTGGACGGCGCTGGCGCTGCTGATCAGCATGCCCAAGCAAATCATGGCGCAAAGCAGTTTCTTCATGGCTTTGGTTCCTTGTGGCCCGAAGGCCTATCAAACTAACGCCCGGGTAGTGATCCCCCGTGGCATAATGAACGATGCACTGTTTAATGGGACGTTCCGCCCCGCCGCCGCGTCACAAATATTTTGCATCTTTTTTACGCTCCTTGCGTGCGCCAACTTCAGCCGCGTCAATCGGGAAATCCCTTGCAATCGCCCGGGAGCTGAATATCATTTACCCTGTGATGTAATGCTTTCCCAGGATAGGTCTCACCACCGTGCTTCAGAAAATAGCCCTTGTCTTTGGAACCCGCCCCGAGGCGATCAAACTGGCCCCGCTTTACCTTGAACTGGTGCGCCGGCCCGACGAATTCCAACCCCTCATCTGGGTCACCGCCCAGCACCGCCAAATGCTCGATCAAGTGCTGGAAGTATTCGGGTTACACGCCGACCGCGACTTCAACCTGATGCGCCCCGGCCAGAGCCTGACCGACGTCACGATCAACGTCCTGCGCGCCATGGAAGAGGCCTTTGCCGAGGAACGCCCCGACTGCGTGATCGTGCAGGGCGACACCACAACCGCCTTTGCCGCCGCGCTGGCGGCCTATTACCAGAAGATCCCGATCGGCCACGTCGAGGCCGGCCTGCGCACGGGCAACAAGTTCGCCCCGTACCCCGAGGAAATGAACCGGCGGCTCGTTACACCGTTGGCGGACTTGCACTTCCCGCCGACCGAGCGCTCGCGCCAGAACCTTCTCAATGAGGGCATCGCCGCCGATTCGATGTGGGTCACCGGCAATACGGTCATTGACGCGCTGGCGGTCGTGACCGAAATGGTCCGGCGCGACCCGCCGCCCCGGCCCAAGGGCTTCCCCGAGGGCAAGTTCGACAACGGACGCCGGATGGTTCTCATCACTGGACATCGGCGCGAAAATTTCGGCTCGGGCTTTGAATCCATCTGCCAGGCCATCGCCGAACTGGCCGGCCGCTACCCCGATTGCGAGTTCGTCTATCCGGTCCACCTGAACCCCAACGTCCAGGAACCCGTCCACCGGCTGCTCGGCGGCAAGAAGAACATTCACCTCATCAAGCCGCTCGACTACAAGCCGTTCGCATGGGCGATGGACCAGTGCTACTTCCTGCTGACGGACTCCGGCGGCGTGCAGGAAGAGGCCCCGTACCTCGGCAAGCCGGTCCTCGTGATGCGCGAGACGACCGAACGGCCGGAGGCGGTCGAGGCCGGCACGGCGCGCCTCGTCGGCACCGACGCCGAACGGATCGTCGCCGAGGCCACCCGTCTCATGGAAGAGCCGTCCGCCTACGAAAAGATGAGCCGCGCGCACAACCCGTTCGGCGACGGGAAGGCCTGCCGCCGCATCGCCGACGTCCTGGCCGAGAGGTTCGGCGAGTGATTCGAGTGCGGAATGCGGAGTAAACTTTGAATCGCATGAACACGGTCACGACGGTTTCCTCCAAATCCGATTCGTTCGGCGCGCTGCTGCGCCCCGGGCGGCTGCTGATCGGCCTGCGCACGCACTGGGACCTGTGGCGGCAGCTTGCGCGGCGCGACATTTATACGGAGTATCGCGGCACGGTGCTCGGATTTTTCTGGTCGTTCGTGCAGCCGCTGCTGATGCTCGCGATCTACACGTTCGTGTTCGGCACGATTTTCGGGAATCGATACGGCGCGCAGCCGCAGTCGTCGTCGCACCTGCAGTTCGCGATGAACCTGTTCTGCGGGCTGATCATGTATAACATTTTCGCCGAGACGCTGGGCCGGTCGCCGGGGCTGATCGTGGCGCACGCGGCATACGTGAAGAAGGTCGTCTTCCCGCTCGAGATCCTGCCGACGATGATCCTGACGACGGCGCTGACGCGGGCGCTGGCGAGCCTGTTGATTTTGTTCGTGGCGGCGCTGATCGCGTTCCGCGGCCTGCCGCTCACGGCGCTCTATTTCCCGATCATCGTGATCCCGCTGCTGATGCTGACGCTGGGGCTGAGCTGGTTCCTGTCGGCGCTGGGCGTCTATCTGCGCGACGTGGGCCAGGTGATCACGATCCTGCTCCAGATGCTTTTCTTCCTGACGCCGATTTTCTACACGCAGGAAACAATGCCCGAGAAAATCCGGTGGCTCGCCAACATCAACCCGCTGGCGGTGATCGTCGAGAATTTCCGCCGCGTGCTGATGCGCGGCGAGGCGCCCGACTGGCTGCTGCTCGGCGCGACGAGCGGCGTCTCGGTCGTCGTGCTCGTGGCCGGCTACGTCTGGTTCATGAAGACCAAGCAGGGGTTCGCCGATGTCCTCTGAGCCGATCCCCGCCGACGTGGCCCTCGACGTTTGCAACGTCAGCAAGCGCTACGAGATCTACAGCAAACCGACGTACCGCCTGAAGCAGATCCTGTGGGGCGGCCGGCGCAACTACCACACCGAGTTCTGGGCGCTCAACGATATCAACTTTCGCGTCGAGCGCGGCGAGGCGCTCGGCATCATCGGCCGCAACGGCGCCGGCAAAAGCACGCTCCTGCAGGTTATTGCCGGCACGCTCAAGCCCACCACCGGCGAAGTCAACGTCCGCGGCCGCGTCACGGCCCTCCTCGAGCTCGGCTCCGGCTTCAACCTCGAGTTTACCGGCTGGGAAAACGTCCGCCTCAACGGCGCGATTCTGGGACTCTCGCAGGCCGAGATCGAAAACCGCCTCGATGCCATCGCCGCCTTCGCCGACATCGGCGATTTCATCAACCAACCGGTCAAAACCTATTCGACCGGCATGCTCGTGCGCCTCGCGTTCGCGGTGCAGGTGCAGGTCGATCCCGACATCCTCATCATCGACGAGGCCCTCGCCGTCGGCGACGTCGCGTTCCAGTCCAAGTGCATGAGCCGGATGAAAAAGCTCATCGACCGCGGCGTGGTCATCATCCTCGTCACGCACGATGTCGGCGCCGTGCGCACGCTCTGCAACCGCGCGATCTGGCTCGACAAGGGCCGCATGCGTGAAGTGGGCGCCCCGCTTCAGGTCACGTCGCAATACGTTCAGCACCTGTTCACCGAAGAGACCGGCCAGCAGCAGCCCGAGGAGCCGGTCCACGGCGTTCAACCCGTCACGATCGCGCCGGCCGCCGAAGACCCGAACGCCCGCAAGCTCACCGATTTCTCGACTCGCAGCGACCTCGTGCGGTGGGGCTCGGGCGAAATCCGCGTCGAAGGCGTCTCGATCGACAACGGCACGCCGGCCGCCGAGCCGCTCTTCGAATACGGCGACACGCTGCACATCGAGGCGAAGTTCCGCGCCGTCAAGGATGTCGATTCCCATGACATCGGATTCGGTTTCGCCTTCCGGAACATGAACGGTCTGGATATCATCACCTACACGACTCACGACGCCGGCCTGCGCATTCCGCCGCTCAAGGCCGGCCAGGCGGTGCGATTCGCATTCGAGCTGAAGAACATCCTGTTCGCCACCGCCTACGCGCTGGTCGTCAACGTCGAGGAAGTGCGCGGCCCGCTCGACCGCCATTACTACGATTTCGTCGAGAACGCGATCATGTTCAAGGTCGTCTCGGAGTTCCAGATTTTCTCGGCCGTCCTGCCGCCGGTCCGCCAACTGGCGTATGAAGTCGAGCCTTTGCCGTCCGAGGGTTCCCATGTCGCCAGTCGCTGAATCACGCCAATGGTGGGATGAACGTTTCAAGGACCCGGCCGACGCCGAAGCCGCCCGCCGGCGCACGCGGACGCTGATGGAGGCCCTGATCGGCGCGATCCCGGGCCCCGAGCGCGCGAAGCTGGAAACGGAAGCGGTTCAGATTCTGGACTGGGGATGCGGCTTGGGCGACGGGACGGAGGCGCTCGCCCAAAGTTTTCCGAACGCGCGCGTCAGAGGTCTCGAGCTGGCGGCGTTCATCGTTGACCAGGCGAAACAGCTTCACCCGGACCTGGAGTTCGCCGAGTCTGGCGACGGCACGATCGCAGAACCGGTCGATGTGATCGTTGCCTGCAACTGCCTGCAATTCCTCGATCGCCCGATCGAGGCGGTCGCGCGGCTGATACCATCCTGCCGCGACCTGTTCGTCGCGATCGTTCCGTTCAATGAATTCCCGCTGCCCGACGGCCACCGCAGCCAGTTCCGCGAGGAATCGTTCCCGGCGCGGCTTGCCGGATTCAGCCTCATTTCGCGCGAGGAGATCGAGACGGCCGGGGCGCGCTATATCGCGGCGTTTTACGGCTCGTCGGCGCACATGACCCGCCGCAACGAAGCGATCGGCAAGCTCGACGAACGCAAGAAGTGGGACGATTATTACCGGGCGCTGCCGACGATGGAAGAGACCGACGCGCTGCGCTCGACGGGGCTGGAGTTCATCGAACTGGTTCACGACCTGCTGCCCGACGGCGGCAGCACGCTCGAGGCCGGCTGCGGCGCCGGCTGGCAAAGCCTCGCCCTCGCCCGCACGCGCCAATACGACGTCAACCTGCTCGACTTCTCGGCGGAGGCGCTTTCGCACGCGCGCCGCTACTTCGAGCGCGAATCGCTCAAGGCCAAATTTGAGCAGGGCGACGTATTCACGACCGGCGAGCCCCAATACGACCTCGTCTTCAACTCCGGCGTGCTCGAGCATTACACGTTCGAGGAACAGGTCCGCTTCGTGCGCGGCATGGCCAGCCGCAGCAAGGGATTCGTGCTGGCGCTCGTGCCCAACCGCGACTGCTACTGGTACTGGATCTGGCGGCTTCAGGAAGAGGCGCGCGGCGCGTGGCCGTACGGCAAGGAAGTCCCCCAGGCCGACCTCAGCGAGGCGTTCAAGGAAGCCGGCCTGCACAACGTCTGCCACGCCTGGCTCGGCGCGGACTGGTCCGAGGATTTCATCCTCAACCTGCGCAACATCGACGAGGAGCTGCGCCAGGCGATCCTCGCCGTCCACCGCAACAAGATCATCCCCGCCGCCCAGCGCGCGTATCTCTACGTTGCGCTCGGCATGGTGGGCAAGGAACAGCGCCCGATCGCCGGCAATCGCTGGAAAAAGCGCGGCCAGGGCGAGCGCCTGAGCGAGTCCGAAGCCAACGCGCGCCTCGTCGATGCCCTGGCGCTTGTCGTAAACGGGCAGACGACCGCCAGCCGGCTGATGGCTGAAGCCGAGGGCCTCAAGCAACAGATCGCGCAACGCGATCAGATCATCACCGAGCGTGACCGCTTAATCGCCGAGCGCGACCATCTGATTGCCGAGCGCGATCAGATCATCGCCGAGCGCGACCGGCAGATCGCCGAACGCGCCGAAATGGACAACAACCTCCTGTGGAAGGCGAACCAGTACGGCGAGCTGGCCGGCGCGATCGTCGATCGCGACAAGCGCATCGCCGGGCTTGAGGTCCTGCTCACGAAGCAGTTGCCGGAACTCGGCGAAATGCACAACCGGTTCGCGGAGGCGCTTTCGGAAACCGAACGGCTGAAATCCGGGCTCGACGCCAGCCTGCGGCAATCCGCCGAAACGGCGTATGTTCTGGCCGAACACGACCAGTCGGCCAACCTGCAAGCCTCGCTGCTCACCGAGGCGCGGACCGAGATAGAGAAGCTCCGGACGGAACTGGGCAAGAACAGGATTCCGTTCGAGGAACACGTGCGCCTCATGGCCGAACGCGACGAGGAAACCGCGCGCATGGCAAGGGTCCTGGACGAATTCCGGCGCGAGCTTCAGGAGCGCGACACGCGAATCGCGGAGATGGCCGACCGGATCGCCGATCGTGACGCGGCCATGATGGACATGCAGGAAGACGCCGCAGTGCTCCACGCCCGACTGCAACAAGAGGAAATGATGTCCCAGCTCAAAACCGAACAATTGGACAACTTGCAATCGCAACTCGGAGAACTCAAGAACACCGTCGGCCGGCAGCAACAGGAACTCGATCGGCTCAATGCGACCGTCAAGAGCCAGCTTGAACGGCTTCGCGTCCAAGAGCAGGACCTGCGCCAGGCAAAACTGCTCAAGGAGCGGCTCAACAGCGAGCTGTATCACGCCATCCAGCACGGCAACGAACTCGAACAAAACCTTCAGACCGTCCTGAACAGCCCCGGCTGGCGATTCGCGCTCAAGGTGGCCGCGGCGCGCAAGAAGATCCTGCCGCTCGGCGGCCGCCGGGATCGCCTGTTCAACTGGACCGTGCGGAAATTGCTCAGGCGCCCGGCGCCGCCGCAACAGCAGATTGCCGCGCCCGGCGAGCTGCGCTTCGGCGACTGGAAGGTCGAGACCAACATCGCCGAGTCGCGCCGCGACAGGCCGATGCTGCTCGAAGAGGACAAGGGCGTGCGCTTTCCGCTGAGCGACCCCGAGCGCGGCGACGCGATCGTGTTCAGCCGCACGATTTCCGTCGAGCCCGGCCGCAACTACAAGATCATGGCCGAGATCCCCAGCAACTATCCGAACGAGGCGTTCGCGGGCCGGTTCGAGAAGCGGCTCTACGTCGAGGGCGAGCTTGTCTGGTCGCGCGACCTGTGCCTGCCGGCCGACTGCCCGGTCCTGGTGAACCACACGCCCAGGCAGGATCGGATCGACGTGCGCGTCGAAATGGCGACGATCGGCGATCCCGAGCCGGGCTGGGATTGGGGCAAGGTTGCCGCGCTGCGCGTGGGCCTGTTCCAGCACCAGCAGCTCGACGCCATCCTGCCGGTGGTCGCAAATCCCGAATTGCAGCGAATCATCATCGACCACGCCCATTGCCGCGGGATCATCGTGTACCCGCCGCTCATCGACTGGGGCTGGATGAAGCAGCGTCCTCACCACCTGCTGCAGCAGTTTGCGCGCTCCGGCTACCTCGTCCTGTTCTGCACGCACCAGCTCAAGACCGACAAGGTCAGCGGCTTCAAGGAGGTCGAGCCCAATCTGTTCCTTGTCGAGAAGGAGGAGACGCTCTACGACCTGCCCGAGCCGTGGATCCTTGTCAGCAATCCGCGCCACCTCGTCACGATCCGCAAGTTCAACAAGCCGCGCATCATCTACGATTGCCTCGACAACCTGCGCGTGCATTCGCTCGACGGCGTCCCCGACCCCGACGTGTGGGTCAAGCACAACGAGCTGCTCTCGGAATCCGAGGTCGTGCTCGTCACGTGCGAGCAGCTTCGCGACGAGGTCGGCAAGGTCCGCCCCGACGCCATCAACTGCCCCAACGCGGTCACGTACGAGGATTTCCACCTGACGCACGAGCCGAAGGTCCCGGCCGACCTCGCCCCCATCAAGGCGCTCGGCAAGCCGATTGTCGGCTACTACGGTGCGATGGCGAAGTGGTTCGACTATGAGCTGCTGCGCGAAGTCGCGCGCATGCGGACGGACCTCGAATTCGTCCTCATCGGCGTCGATTACGATGGCGCGATTCACGAACAGGGGCTCGACAAGTTCAAGAACATCCACTGGCTCGGCGAGAAGCCGTACGGCGAGCTGCCGGCCTACCTGCACCTTTTCGACGTGGCGACGATCCCGTTCGTGATCAACGACATCACGATGGCGACCTCGCCGGTCAAGATGTACGAATACATGGCCGGCGGCAAGCCGATCGTCACGACCCCCATGCCTGAATGCGAGCGCCAGGCGGGCGTGCTGATCGGGGCGACGCCGACCGAGTTCAGCGAAAAACTCGACGATGCGCTCAAGCTCGGCCGCGACGCCGATTACCTCGCGCTGCTCGACCGCGAGGCGCGCGACAACACGTGGGCCGCCCGCTTCGACAAGATCCACCAAAAGGTGTTCCGCCCGCGGTTTGTGTCGCTCGAACAGGTCGTCGCACATGCCGCGCAGCAACGCGGCGCGATGATCTTCCTGCTGTCGATCGGCTGGCGCATCGACCTCTTCCAGCGCCCGCATCACCTCGCGCGCTACTTCAGCCGCGAAGGCTTCGTCTCGATCTACGACTGCAGCGCGTGGGAGGACGACTTCTTCGGCTTCAAGGAGATCGAGCCGAACCTCTACCTCTATCGCGGGCCGGAAGAGGAGCTGCGCAAGATCCCCAGCCCGACGCTGTGGACGTTCTGCTACAACTTCGCGCGCAAGGACAACTACCCGGCCGACGCGCGTATCGTGTACGACCTCATCGACGACTTTTCGGTCCATCCATTCGATCTCGAAATGATGGCCGCAAACAACGAACGCGCGCTCGAGGAGGCGGACGTGATCTGCTACGTCGCGCACCAGCTCGAAAAATTCCTGCCCGGCCGAGACGACAAGATTTACCTGCCCAACGGCGTCGAGGACTGGCGGTTCGCCGCAAAGTGCCTGCCGCCGCCCGAGGAAGAACATTTCGATCGCCTGATCGCCGAGAAGAAACCGATCATCGGCTACTACGGCGCGATCGCCGAGTGGTTCGACTACGACCTGCTCGCCGAAGTCGCCCGGCTGCGCCCGGACTGGAACTTCCTGCTCATCGGGCCCGACTACGACAAATCCATGCACGGCCACGAGTCGCTCGACCTGCCGAACGTGACGTGGATCGGCCCGCGCGACTACAAGGAAATCCCGTCGTGGCTGCAGGCGTTCGACGTGGCGATGATCCCGTTCAAGATCAACGACATCACGCTCGCCACCTCGCCGCTCAAGCTCTACGAATACTTCGCCGGCGGCAAGCCGGTCATCACCACGCCGATGCCCGAGTGCATGCTCTACCCCGAGGTGCACATCGTGAAGGACGCGGCCGAGTTCTCGAAGGCCTTGGACAAGGCGCTCGCCGAAAACCGCGACCCAAAATTCCGCGCCAAAATGCGCGCCCTCGGCGCCGACAACTCCTGGCAGGCCCGCGTGCGCACCGTCATCGCCGCGCTGGGAAAAGTGAAGGTTTGATTGAACAGGAGGAAACGGAGGAAACAGAGAGATCCTGCCGGATGGCGGGTTCTCTGTTTAAGCCTTGTGGTGGATCATCAACGCAATCCAGACTGGGGATGAATAGAGCAGGACTAAATAGTAGATCCATCCTCTGTCTCGTTCATGAACAATCCACGCAATGATGATTCGTCCGATGATCAAAGCATCAAATATCATCGCGAAGCGCCCCCGGGCCACTCCGACGTAACACAATACACGGCAAGAAAAGGCTCTGCAGCAAAAACGAAATGACCATGGCACAAATCAACCATTTATAATTCCAGCCGCCGGCATCGCTCGTATCACCGATAGATCTGAATACAAAAATTTTATTCAGCCATGTCAGCATTTTGAATCTTCCAGCACTGGAATCGCGTAATTCTCGGATTTCTCTGTTTTCTCTGTTTCCTCCGTTTCCTCCGTTTCCTCCTGTTCAAAAATATCATCTGTTTGCCCCGGGCAAAATCAACCGGGTAATCCCATCCGTTAGTTTTTCTTCATGAAAATTGATGAGCAATCCAATCGGAATATCCATCAGTTTCATGTAACTAAGAAGCTTCGCCTTGTGGATTGGGAGAACCTTTTCAAGCGCCTTGGCTTCGACGAGAACGCATCCTTCCACAAGCACATCGAATCGCAACGGCTCCTCACGGGTATGTCCCTTATAATTGACCGCAATCAATCTCTGGTTACAGCAATCGAGGTTCCTTAACCCGAGTTCTATCATCATGCACCATTCATAAATGGACTCAATGAGTCCTGGTCCCTTGTCGCGATGGACTTCAATAGCTGCGCCAATAATGTTTTCGGTCAGGCCGTCGGCTTTTTTAAACAATGGATGCATGGCGTTGAAAAGAAAGGCAACGGAATTAGGAATCTCCGTTTCCTCCGTTTCCTCCTGTTGAAAGAGAATTAAATTCACTCGTTTACGTCTAAATATGAACAAGAGGTAACGGAGGCAACTGAGATAATCAATTAAAATCTTCGTTTCCTCCTTTTCCTCCTGTTTAAGATAAACGCCTCCCTGATTCAGGTCATGAGTGATCGTTTAATCCATGGGTTGCGAATCATTTTTCCGGCTGAGAATTCATTCTTTAACACCCTGCTACAGCCCGATTTTCGAAATCAATGGATAAACGGCTCGTTCGGCGTAGGTCCTGAGAATCCTCAACGCGATTCGTCCGCAACATAGGTAGTGATTCCACGCCAGTCGCCGATTTTTCACGGGAACCGGCGCCAGCGCCTTCCAGAAGCACTTCGTTCCATGCCACCACAGCTCCGCGACGCCCGTGCGTTCCCGGGTCAATAAATCCTGTTCCATTTGCAGCCGCATCCGATATGCGTCGAGGAGCGATTTGAAATTCCAATTTTGCTGATTCGCGTTCGGTTCAAGGACGGCTTTCAACCCAAGTTTCTCGATCTCGAGCGCCGCGACCAATTTCTCCGCGCCTTCGTATCGATATCTGAATCCATAAATTTCCAAGAGAGCCCGGCGCCGCGCGGCCCAGATTCGCGCGTCGGAATACCCGCGCCATTTGGGCGGCATCAGCTCGTCGCGCTCGAGCTCGATTCCAACAACGCCGACCGATGAATCCTTTCCCTGCTCGATGATCCGTTCGAGAAGGTGCGGCTCGGCGATCGCGCCATCCAGATACACGACCCATTCGCCCATCGCCTCGCCGAGCGCGCCGTTGCGCGCAATCGGCAAGCTGTCCGCCGGGCAATCGAACAGCCGGATGTTTTTGAATCGATTCCGGAACGATTCGATTAACGCTGATAGATCTTCTTTCGGCGCGGTGTTTATCACGATGATTTCAAACCGCTCCGGCGCGAGCGTCTGGCGAGCGAGCGATTCGAGCGCGGGCCCGATCGTATTCATGATTACGATCGAAATCGCGAACTGGTCCGGTGCCGATATCTGCTCGTCGATCAATTTTTCCATCTCGGCCGCGAAGTCGGCCCGCGCGCGAATGGGCATCGCCGCATGCCACGGCGAAGCGTCCGGAATCGAAACCCAGCCGCGCCGGCCGCCCAAACGCTTCAGATTGGGCCGCAAGTCGGTGACGCAAACATCCCATTCATCAACCTCGGCCGGCAGCGGATCCCCACCGCAATAACAGAGATTCTTAACGCAGGCATAGGGCAGTTGCGGGATGACCGGTTTCTTGCCCGGTTCATGTTTCGAGACAAAGATCGAGGGCACGCACATGCGCGGAAGCCGCGCGAATGAATCGCTCGACAAAGTTCCGTCCGCGAACACCCGCACCGGCCAGTACGTGAGGTCCCGGCGGAACGCGTCCGTGCGCATCAGGCGTCCGGTGCGTTCCGTGATCTTGAGTTCCCCCTGCCGCGCCGTGAGCGACCGCCCGTGCACGCGATACTGGTACAGAACCTCGCGCCCCGACGTGTGCCGCATCGCCAGCCATGCGTTGACGCGCAGGAAAAAGTCGTAATCCTCGCAGGTGAAATGGCGCGGATTGTAATCGCCGGCAAGGAGCCGCGTCCGGTCGCGGTAAAGAAACGCCGCGCCGATGAAATTGCCGTGATACAGAAACGAAACATCGTCCGGCAGGCGAACGAGCCCGCTGCCGGCCGGCGTTTGAAAGCGCTCCCAGTAATCGGAATTGCGCCGGATCCGGCCCTCTTCGTCGATCAATTCGTAGTCGGCGTACATCACGTCGATCGCGGGCGCGGAACGCATCTGCCCGACCATGAACTCGAGGAACCGCGGCTTCATCCGGTTGTCGTCGCTGGTCCACGTGAGGAACTCGCCGCGGGCCGCGGCCAGGCCGGCATTGAGCGCCGCCGGAAGGCGCTGATTCGACTGGCTGATCACCCGCACGCGGCGATCGGCTTGGGCATAACGAGCCAGAATATCGGCCGTCGCATCGGTCGAGCCGTCATCGACGGCGATCAATTCAATGTTCGAATATGTCTGCGAAAGAATCGAATCTATCGCCTCGGCCAGGTAGCGCTCGCCGTTATAGACGGGCACGATCACCGAAACGAGGCCCTGTTCCGACGGGCATCGCACGGCCGACACATCAAGCGGCCCGCGCCGCCGCAGGTATTCGTAAAACGCCCAGCCGATGCGGGTCATCGGCCAGCTTGACGGGAAACGCGGGTTTTGCCTCGATGTGTTCATTTCCGAAACCGTTTCGCTGCGCGGCGCAACAGGCTCGATTCGAAACGCGCGGCGCGGTCGGCCACGCTCAAGCCGGCCCAATCGCGGCACGCCCACCGCGCCATGCGCTCATAAACATGCCAACTCGGCATGGCCTCGAGCCTCAACGCCGTCATGCGCTGCCAGTAATCCCGAAACGCGGCGGCGATCCCCGTCGGATCGGCCCGAACCACATCCTCGCCAAGATCGCCGCGCCAGAAATCGAGGGTTGGATTCTCAGCCACCGCCTTGACCGCGCATGCCGCGCAGCGCTCGGCCACGAGCGGATCGGCATTGGATGAAAACTTCCTCGCGCCCGCCGGCAACCCGCGCAACAGGCCGTCAATCCGCGCGCCCATCTGGTCAAGCGTGAAATGACGCTCGACGCGTTCGCGGCCGCGCCGCGCCATCGCGCGCCGCACATCGGGATGCCCGACCAGCCACGCGAGCCGGCCCGCATACTCGCGGATCTCGGCCGCTTCGTCGGACCTCGCGATGAGGATGCCGCAGTCGGGCGTGACCAGTTCGCGCTGGCCGCCGACATCGGCACCGAGCACGGCGACCTCCATCGCCATGGCCTCGAAAATCGACAACGCGATCCCCTCCCAGCGCGAGGGCAGGAAGAAGATGTCGCTTGCGGCGAGCAGCTCGCGAATGTCGCCGCTGCCGACCATCCCCAGCATTTCGACGGCCGTCTCGCGGCCCAGCAATTTTTCGAGTTGGTCGCGATCCTCGCCGTCGCCCGCGATCCATGCCCGCAGCGGGAGTCCGCGGCCGATGCAATCGCGCAACGCCCCAGCAAGGACGCGCGGCTGCTTTTGGGGCGCCAGCCGCCCGGCGAACAAGACCACCGGCTCATCGTCCGCGATCCCATGCTCTTGCCGGACGCGGCGCCGCGTTTGCGGATCCGGTTTCCATTCGTTGGGGTCAATGTTGACCGTGCAGATCTTCGTGCGCTCCGGGCTGGCCCCGCGCCCGGCCATCCAACGGTTCAGATGCTCGGACGTAACCATGTGCAGATCGATCAGGGCGTCCAGTTCCGCGGCCATGCGCGGAAAACCGCCGCCGCCCCACGCCATCTCCTCGATGTGGCAGTAATCGGCATAGGCGGGACCAGGACACGTGAGCCTCAGCCACGGTAGCAGCAGAAATCCCAGCCGGCTTTGCGTGACAAGCACGACGTCGGGCCGCCGCTCGCGAATCAGGTCGCGAATGAACCGCGGCTGATCGGCCGGCGCGACACGCCCGTCCATGCGGTGCACATCGGCGAGCTTCTCGAATTCGCCCAGCCACCGGTCGGGCGAAGGCCGGTCGCTCACCGCCGTGATCGACCACCCGCGCCCGCCAAGCTGCGCGAACAGGTCCAGCAGGAATTTCTCCGCGCCTCCGACGTCGAACGACGGCAGGATCACCAGCAGGCGTTTTGCTTCGGGAAGCATTGCGATATGCGCTCCAGGTCAACACGAGCATGATACAAGCTCAATGGGAGCGCGCCATATAATTTCTTTTGCGCATGGCGGCATGGGGCCGCGTTTGCTATCTTGACCCAAACACGCCGGCGAGGTCGGTCATTGCCGAATCTGGTTTCAATCATCATCCCGTGTTACAACCAGTCCGCATACGTCGCGCATGCGGTCGAGTCCGCGCTCGCCCAGACCTTCCGCGACTTCGAGGTCATCCTCGTCGATGACGGCTCGACGGATCAAACGCCGCAAATCCTCGCGAAGTTTCAAGCCGGGAACCCCGACCGGATCAGCATCGTCAGCCAATCCAACCAGGGCCTGTCCATGGCGCGCCAGGCGGGCCTCGACCGCGCGCCAGGCGAATACATCGTCTTTCTCGATTCCGACGACTGGCTGATGCCGGGGATGCTGGGCGCGTGCCTGGCCGGGTTTCGCCGCCGGCCCCGCGCCAGCGTGATCGTCGGCCGCACGATGGTCGTCTATGAAAACAAGCCGGACCAGACCCGGATTCTGAGCCCCGGCAAGAACGCCCGCTGGCCTGACGTCCTGGCCGTCAATCCCTTCGGCCACCCGTGTTCGATGATGCTGAGGAAAACAGCCATCCTCGAGGCCGGCGGCGTCGGCATGCCGGGCGTTCGCTCCTGCGAGGATTGGGATCTCTACGCCCGCATGCTCCGGCGGGGCATGATCTTCGAGTGCATTCCGGACGTGCTTGCGGCTTACTACCAGCACGAAAACGTGCTCAGTCGTGATATCGAAAGCATGTTGCAAGCCAAGCTCACGCTGCTGGATCGGCAGACCGAAGACGTCAGCGGCGACGTGCGCGATCAATGCAAGTCTTACCGAAACGGGCATGTCCTGTTCGCGTTCGGACAGGCCGTTGGCCGGCAATACGACCTGGCAGCCCTCTCCGGCATCATCGATCAAACCGTTCGCAGCGCCATGCAGTTCAGGTATTTCTGCAACCAGTTCCTCTACGGACTTCAGCATTCCATCGCGTTGACGCATGCCAAATTGGGCGAGAAATATATCGATCAAGCCTGCCGGCTGGCGTTTGACCGGTTTGGGGCTCTCGGGTTCGGTCGCCACGCCCGGATGTTCACGCGCGAGATGCGCCGCGAAATGCGAGACCCGATGCGAAGGTATTCCATTTCAAGGCGATTGAGCCGCCTGCTGGACCCGGCACGGAAATTCATCGCGGGGTGAGGCCAATATGAACATCAGCGATCTTCGCATCAAAGTTTTCGCCGACGGCGCCGACAGGCAATTCATGCTCGACATGTATCGCAAGCCATTCATCAAGGGCTTCACGACCAACCCCACGCTCATGCGCCGCGACGGCGTCCGCGATTACGAGGCGTTCGCGCGCGACATCCTCGCGGCCATCCCCGACCGGCCGTTCGCGTTCGAGGTTTTCTCCGACGAGATGGCCGACATGAAGCGGCAGGCGCTCAAGATCGCCGCGTGGAGCTCCAACATTTACGTCAAGATCCCGATCGCGAACACGAAGGGAATTTCCTGCGCGCCGCTCATCCGCGAGCTCGCGGCGGAAGGGGTCAAGCTCCTCGCGACCGCGGTCTGCACGCTCGAGCAGGCGCGCGAGGCGAGCGAGGCCCTCGGCGACTCCGTCCAGTCGATGATCGCGATTTACGCCGGCCGCATCGCCGACACCGGCATCGACCCGGTCCCGGTGATGGCCTCGGCGCTCGAAATCATGCGCCCCCGCCCCAACCAGGAACTGCTCTGGGGCAGCACGCGCGAGGTGTTCAACATTTTTCAGGCCGACGCGATCGGCTGCCACTGCATCACGGTCGCCAGCGATCATTTGAAGAAGCTGGCGCTCGTCGGGAAGGATTTGACGGAGTATTCGCTCGAGACGGTGAAGATGTTTTACGAGGATTCGTTGGCGTCGGGATATACGTTGTAGCCGTTCAGAAATTCTCGTGCTCGTGCTCGTGCTCGTAATCGTAATCGTAATCGAAAGCCTGATCGAAGATTCAATGGCCGGCGAGGGCGCCGGCCCCACATCGGTGAATATTGCGCGATGTGGCGCCGACGCCCTCGCCGGCGATTCCTGCGCGCACGCGTAAAACCAAAAGTGTTCGATTACGATTACGATTACGAGCACGATTACGAGCACGATTACGAGCACGAGCACGAATGGTGCGACCTCCCCCATTGACTTCACCGGCCAAACTTGATTGACTTATAGGTTAAACACCCCCGCCCCATGCGGCAGGGGCGTCTTGGAGGTTACGCAAACATGGCCAACGCCTGGCTCGACGCTTTCATGCAGGCCCAGCAATACACGGCGCTCACGTATGACGACGTGACGCTGGTCACGCAATACGCGGACTTCTCGCCGCAGCAGACCGACCTGCGCACGAAGCTGACGCGCAACATCACGCTCAACGTGCCGTTCGTCAGCGCGGCCATGGACACCGAGACCGAGGCGCCGATGGCGATCGCCATGGCCCTGCAGGGCGGCATTGGCATCATCCACAAGAACCTCGACCCGATCGCGCAGCGCACGCACGTCAAGCGCGTCAAGTTTTACCTCAACGGCTTCCTGGCCAAGGCGCGCACGATGCGCGCCGACCAGACGGTTGATGACGTCAACCAGGTCAAGCGCGAGAAGGGCTGGGGGTTCAGCTCGTTCCCGATCACCGACGAAAACCGCCGCCTGATCGGCATCATCACCGGCCGCGAGCTCAAGTATTGCGCCAACACCGCGACCGCGCTGGCCGAGATCATGATCAAGGAGCCGGTCACCGCGCCCGTCGGCACGACGATCCAGCAGGCCTACGACCTGATGCTCGCCAACAAGATTTCGATCCTGCCGATCATCGAGAAGGACGGCACGTTCACCGGCATGTATTGCTTCGACGACGTGAAGGAAATCCTCGCGCGCAACCACCCGCTTTACAATCGCGATCCGATGCACAAACTGCGCTGCGGCGCGGCCGTCGGGCCCAACACACACGAGCGCGTCGAAAAACTCATGGAGAGCCTCGTCGATGTGCTCGTCGTCGATACCGCCCACGGCCACACCAAGGGCGTCATCGAAATGGTCCGCTGGATCAAGCAACATTACCCGCAGGTCGATGTGATCGCGGGCAACATCGCGACGGCCGAGGCCACGAAGGCCCTCATCGAGGCCGGCGCGGACGGCGTCAAGGTCGGCGTCGGGCCGGGCTCGATCTGCACGACGCGCATCGTCGCCGGAGTCGGCGTCCCGCAGCTCACCGCGGTTTATGAATGCGCCCGCGCGGCCCGCGGCAGCGGCGTCGGCATCATCGCCGACGGCGGCATCCGCTTCAGCGGCGACGTCTCCAAGGCGCTCGTCGCCGGCGCCGACTGCGTCATGATGGGCGGCGCCCTCGCCGGCACCGACGAGTCGCCCGGCGAACGCGTCCTCTACCAGGGCCGCCAGTATATTGTCTATCGCGGCATGGGCTCGCTCGACGCCATGGCGCAACGTTTCGGCAGCGCCGACCGCTACGGCCAGGACCCGACCGTCCCCGACAAGATGACCCCTGAGGGCATCGAAGGCATGGTTCCCTACGCCGGCGCGCTGGGCGACGTGCTTGTGCAGTTCATCGGCGGCCTGCGCAGCTCGATGGGCTACAACGGTTGCCGCACGATCGAGGAACTCAAGGAGCGCGGCAAGCTCATGCGCGTCACCGACGCCGGCCGCCGCGAAAGCCACCCGCACGACGTGCTCGTGACCAAGGACGCGCCCAACTACCGCGCCGGACAAAACGCGTAACAATCAATGATGAATGATGAATGATGAGTGATGAATGAACGGCCGTCACGCGCCGGTCGCTTTCACTTCATCGTTCATTTGCCATATCATCATTCATCACTCATCATTCATCATTCCTTGACCGGTTTTCTTCGAATCATCACGTGAATGACCCAAATGGCGGCCATGGGGAGCGCGCCGAGCCAGAACGCCGTCGCGGGGCTGCCGGTGAATTTCATGAGAAGGCCGCCGTAAATCGGCCCCGTCGTCGCCCCCAGCGCCAGCAGCATTTCATGGAAGCCGAGGTTGGACCCTTTTTCAGCCTCGAGCGTCGAGTAATAAATGCTGAGCATGTAGGCCACCCCGAGCGCCACGCCAACGCCGATGAACGGCAACGCGAGGAGGCCCGGCCTTCCCAGCGTCGCCGTCAAAATCAGCGTCGCGATCAGCAGGCCGTACGAAACATGATACGGCGCGTTTCGGAAATGCCAGCGGACGCTGCGCCCCATCAGCGCGAACGTCCCGAGCATCGCCGCGAACCGCAGCACGTGCAGCAATGAGATCGTTCCCGGCGCGAGCGGGTCCTCGACGGCCTCGGCGAGCCTCGGGAACAGGTAAATCATCATCCCGCCGACGAAGAAGTTCGAGGCCAGCGCCAGCCATGCCAGCGCCTTGAAATGGCCGACGCGCGGATGCAGTTCCAATTCCATGTCATCGGCAATCGCCCGGCCGGCCGGCCGGCAAAATCCCACGATCGCCAGCGCGACGCCAAAATACACCGCCGCGCCGAGGTAAGGCCCGCGCGTGCCGCCGAAGTGGTTGAACAGCCACACGTTCGTCGATGAGCCAAGCATCGCGCCCACGCACCAGCTGACGTTGAATTTGCCGAGGACCTTGCCGAGCGCGGCCGGGTTGGCGGTCTCGGTCATGAGGCTCATGAACGGCGCCCACCAGCACCCGAGCAGCGTGAGCTGCAGGATCGACACGATGAGGAGCGAGGTGTAATTGCGCGTCAGCGGCAGGAGCAGCGCCAGCACGATCTGCGAGCCGAGCCCCACCAGCAGCCACGGCCGCCGGCCGGTGCGGTCCGAAAGCCGCCCCGCGTAAAACGCCATGATTGCGTAGCCGCCGTTGCTGAGCATGCCCAGGAGACCCAATTGAAAACCGCTCGCGGCGAAGCGGTCGCGGGCGTCGATCGGCTGCGTCAACCCTAGCATGAACGCCGCGCATTCGACGAAAAAGGCGGGGACAAGAAAATAGATCCTGCGCGAAACGTTCATCGAAATGCGGCTTTACTCTTTAGAGCGCTTGACAGTTACCGGTTCGTGCTCGTGCTCGTAATCGTAATCGAAACCAAACCGAACCCCGGACACCTGTCTCGATGATGGCGATCGCCGAAAGACTTTTCTCACTCTTTTCATCGCCGATCGCAATCGACCATCTCGAATGCGTGATCGATTACGATTACGATTACGAGCACGATTGAAAGGGGATACCCTATACCGTGACCGCCGTTTCCAGCTGCGCGCCGGCGGCGATCGTCTCGCCCGGCCCGAGCTGAAAACCCTTGGGCAGCACGGTGAGCGGCGGGGGTGCGCCCGGCTCGCAGGCGCCAACCCGCGACCCGTCGGCCAGCCGCGCGTCCTTGTCCAGCACCGCATACTCGACCCGGCAGTTCTTGCCGATCGTCACGTCGTGGAAGATCACGCAGTGGCTGACGGTGCTGCCCTTGCCGACGGTCACGCCCGGCGACAGGACGGAGTTGATCACGCGCCCCTCGATGCGGCAGCTCGATGAAATGACCGAATCGGCGACTTCACAGTCGTCGCTGAAATAGGCCGGCCCGCGCGAGGCGAAATTCCTGTCCGAATGGTTGGTCATAATATTCCACGACGAGTCGAACAGGCGGATTTCGCCGCGCGCCAGCTGCATGTGGAAATCGAAGTATTCGCGCAGGTTGCCGAGGTAGAACCACGGCCGGTTGAAGATCCACGCGTGCGCCTTGATGCGGTCGATCCACGGCTGGATCAGGTCGCCCGTCAGGCTGAAATTTTCGGCCGCGGGGCGTCGGCACGCATCGAGCAGCTTGAGCAGCGCCGACCTGCGGAAGCAGTAGATTCCGGTCGAAACGATCGGGCTCACCGGGCGCTCGGGCTTTTCGATGAACTGGCTGATGCGGCCCGACTCGTCGATCAGGACGTTGCCGAAGCGCGGGTGCTGCTGCTCGAGCGGGATGCGCGTGCACGCCACGGTGAGGTCGGCGTCGGTTTCGCGGTGGTGGTCGATCAGCCGCCGGTAATCCATCTGGTAGGCGTGCTCGCCCGACAGGATCAGGATGTCGCGGTCCTTCTCGGTGCTGATCATGTTGATGTTCTTGTCGATGGCGTCGCCGGTCCCCTGGAACCAGCGCGTCTCGCTCACGCCGACGAACGGCGTCATGATGCGCAGGCTGCGGTCGGCCATGTCGTAGTCCCACGGCCGCCCCGAGCCGACGTGCTCGATGAGCGGCGCCGGCAGGAACTGAATGACGATCCCGACCTTCTCGATGTTCGAGTGGCTCAGGTTGCTCAGCACGAAGTCGATGATGCGGTAACTGCCCGCGACGGGGAACGCCGCCTTGGTCCGCTGCTCCGAAAGCGGACCGAAATCGCTGCCGCGGCCGCCCGCCAGGACCAACGCCGCCACTCCATTGATGTCGCTGCGCGCCATGATCGAAACTCCTTCGCAACAATCATAGTTTAGCAGCATGAATGGGGCATACCAAGAGCGAAGTGCTGAGGCCGGATCCAAGTCCTGAGTCCTGAGTGCTGAGTCCTGAGTTGTTGTTAAATCTCGATAAAACCAAGGTCGTGGATACAAATTTCGGGGATGGGCCGCTTGACCTTACATTTCCGTTTCCGCCAGGTGACCACCGGCGCGCTGAAGGCGCGAAAGAAAGTTGAATCCTGCGGTACCGTCGTTTCTTGCCAACTCCCATGGTCCCATCGGTCCCATCGGTCCCATCAGTCCCCATGGTCCCATCATTCCCATAACTCCCATTTGTTCTTAACTGACCCTTCCAGCCGGTCGATAAGATTACTGGCTGATCCTTAGAAGGCCTGAAGGAAAGGGTTTTGTCATGGACTACAGGAGCGCGCCGGTTGAGGAAAACCGGCCGAATTTGAAGCGCCGCGCGCGCATCATGATCGCGCTCATCATCCTGCTCCTCCTGATGGGCGTCAATCTGGCCATCGGGACCGACCGGCTCCTCATCAAGAAGGTCGCGTCGGGATCCATGGAGCCGACGCTTCAGATCTCGGACGTCGTGCTGGCCGACCGCTACGCGATCCCCAAGCGCTACGATATCGTCATCGTGACCGACCCACAAGACTCCAACGAACGCCTCATCAAGCGCATCATCGGGATGCCGAGCGACCTGCTGACAATCCAGGGCGGCATTCTCTATATCAACGGCAAGGAAGAGTATTCGCGCAACGTGACCGACAACTCCATCGAGTGGACAGACATGAAGGTTCGGGTCCCCAGCGGCAAGGTGTTCGTCATGGGCGACAACCGCAACAACAGCTTCGACAGCGTCAATTTCGGCCCCATTCCCGAGACCGACATCCGCGGCGTGATGATCGCGACCATCTGGCCCCCCACCCGCTGGAGCCGGGTCGGAAAATTCGAATGAGGGCGCCCGTCGGCGCAGTGGTAACAACCGGCCATGCCTCTCGTCGAGACTTTTGCAATAGGCTCTATTGCACTCCGCATTCCGCGCTCCGCACTCATGTTCCGCTCACCCGTTTCCCTTGGGCCCCATCGGCTCGATGATCGGGTAGGCCAGGATGTCGATCCGGCACGGCGCGACACCGTCGCCGATCAGGCCGATGTGCTCGGCGGCGCGCCGGCTCAGGTCGATGATCCGGCCGTCGATGTAGGGCCCGCGGTCGTTGATCACCACCGTGACCGACCGGCCGGTGTCGGTGCGCGTGCAACGGACGATCGTCCCGAACGGCAGCGTTTTGTGCGCCGCCGTCAGCGCCTCCGGATTGAACCATTCGCCGGTCGCGAGCTGCTGGGGCTCATCATAATAGGAACAGACGCCCCCCTGCGGCGGGTAGTGTCCGTCATTATAGACGAGCGGCCAGACGACTCCGCGGATGCGCGCGTCGTCCCACATCGGATCGCTCGCCGGCACGAGCCGGACCTCAGGCGACCCCATCGGCGGCGCGGGCGGCGCAACCGACCGGCAGCCCACCGCGCCCAGGATCAGCCATGCAAGGCCGACGGCTGTCATTCTTTTCGGAATCGCAGGGGGAAAAAGCTGCTGGAACTTGGAAAAGACCCGGGGCAGACGTGACGGACAAAGGGGCTTCATGGGTTTTCGTCCTCAGCAGAAAAGGCGGCAACGGGAACTTTCAAAGAATACCCGATTCCCATTGCGCCATGAAGTCCATCCGTTTTCAATGATTTAGCCGAGCACAACCTTTAAACAGCGCTGGCAGCTGTCACCGCATTAACTCGGGTTAGGATTCCAGCCTACGCCAAGGCTTGGGCTGGCAAAACGAGCACGACGACTTCCCACGTATTTTCGAGGAACTCGAGCACGAGCACAAACGGAGTCTCGTCGAATGCGAAGAACCCCGCCCCTGATACTTATTTCCGATATCGTAAAATTAAAGTAACATTCCGAATCGTTTCGAGTCCTATTATCACGGAGTCGTTGGAACTGGAGGTATGTGGATGGACCGGGATGGACAGATCCTCTGGCAATCGTTTTGCGCCACGACGGACGAGGTCGCATTCGAGGCTCTTTACGAGAATTATCGCTCGCTGGTGTGGACCCTGTGCTGGCGCGTGCTGGGCACGGAGGACGACGCCCGCGACGCTTTCCAGGCGACGTGGACGCGCATTTACGCCCTCGCCCGCGAGGAAGGCTCGCGCGTGACGGGCGAGCTGGTCGTGCCGCTGATCTACCGTCTGAGCATCCGGGAGGCCGACGCGCTCAAGAAACGCCGCATCCGGCGCGGCCGAAGGGAGATTGTTATGGACGAGTTGCCTGTTGTGCCGTCCGGCGCCGTCCCTGCCGATGAGATGGCCGCCGCCGCCGAGCGCCGCACGCGCCTGGAGACGGTCGTCGCCATGCTCCCGGACAAGTATCGCCTGCCGATCCAGCTCCATTATCTGCACGGGATGACACAGGTCCAGATCGCGCAGATGATGGACATCCCGCGATCGACGGTGGCGGCGAGGCTAACGCGCGGGCTGCGCAAGCTCATGCCGCTGGCCGAACGCGCGGGTCTCGGCGAGGTGGCCGGCATCCTCGGCGCGGTCGCCGTCGGCGGCGCGCTCATGGCGCCGCCCAAGGCCCTTGCCGCCACGGCCGTCTATTTCCAAATCCAGTCGGCGATCGCCGCCGGCGCCTCCACGGCCGCGCTCGCGGCCGGAGCATCGGCTACCATTTCCAAAACCATACTCGGAGTGACCGTGATGCAAGCCAAAGCCGCATTGGTATCCGGAGTCCTGCTTCTCGCAGCCGCCACCGCCATCGGTTTCCATTATCACAACCGGGACAACAACACATCCAAGACAACAGTCGCGAGCAACAATATAACGGTCGTCAAGCCGACCCCCGCGCCGACGGTCGTGGTCGTCAAGCAGACCGCCACCGACGCCGGCGCGAAGAAACCGGTCGTCGCCAAGGAAACCCCCAAGGCGACGCCGACTCCCACGCCGACCCCCGAAGGCCCGATGCGCGACCTGCGCGTCGCGGTGATCTGGGAGGAAACCCAGCTCCCCGCCGAAGGCACGTCGGTCAGCCTGCAGCTTCATGCCGCCACGGACAGAAACTACCCGTATTTCGCCAAGACAAACGCCGACGGCATCGCCGTCGTGAAGCTCCCCGAGAGCTGGACGAAAATCCGCCTGCGCGCCCAACACGTCGATTCCAGGCAGAACCTCTCGAAGGCGGTTGAGCCGGCCACGGTCGAGCAGCCGGTGATGTTCGCCTTGAAGCGAGGCGGCCGGGCCTACGGCACCGTGAAAACGGCCGACGGCCGCCCCGCCGCCGCCGCCGAAATCCAGGCCTGGAATGAGGGACAACTCCGCAAGGCGGTCTCAAAGCCGGACGGCTCGTTCGAGGTCTGCCAGCTCCCGCCCGGAGAAACACGCTTCATCGCGACGCTGCAGAAGCTGCGCTCCGACATCAAGGACCCCAAGGGGCTCTCGATGACGGCGGTCGTCGGCCAGAAGGTTGGCCCGGTCGCCCTGACGCTCGAGCCCGGCCTGACCGTCTCCGGCGTCGTGACGGCGTCCAAGACCGGCCAGCCCGTGCCCGGGGCGACCGTCACCATCCCCAACGACTCGCGCTTCCAGAACTCGAAAACCCTCTCGGACCTCGCGGGCCGGTTCACGGTCGAAGGCCTGCCGCAGGCGCGCGTCACGCTCGTCGCCAAGGCCGAGAACTTCGCCGGCCAGGCGCGGATCGTGCAGCCGGCCCCCGGCACGATTTCGAAATGCGATTTCGCGCTCAATCCGGGCGGCGAGGTCGAGGCGACGGTCGTCGATGAAAAAGGCAACCCGGTCGAGGGCGCCACGCTGCGCGTGAGCTATAACACCAATTACATGCTGAGCGACAGCAACGAACAGGTCAAAACCGACTCCAGCGGCCGGGCCACGCTCAAGAACCTCGTGACCGACGACCGGATGAGTGTTTCCGCCTCCAAGAGCCCGAACAGCGGCTCCCAGGATGTCGTGTTCCCTCCCGGCGAGCTCAAGGCCACCGTCAAGCTGACGATGAAGCCCTCGCAGCGCGAGAACCAGGGCGGCCCGATCACGGGCACCGTCACCGACGAGAATGGCAAGCCGCTTCAGGACATCAACCTTTACTACGGCTATATGTCGTCCAGCACCTCGCCCACGCCGCACGCCAAGACCGACGCGGCGGGCAAATACCGGATCGACGCCACCTACAACCAGTATTACCTGACGGCCTGGGGGGACGGCTGGGGGACTGAAATCAAGAGCTCGGTCAACCCCGGAACGAAGGACAAGCCGACCGTGGCCGACTTCACGATGAAGCCGGGCCACTATCTGGCGGGCCTTGTGGTCGATGAAAAGGACACGGCGCTGGCCAACGTTCAGATCAGCCTCAGCCCGTACAACTCGGGCGGCAGCATACCGAATTCGAACACCAAAACCGACTCGGCGGGCAAATTCCGCATCGAGAACCTCTCCGACATGAAATTCAACGTCCAGTTCAGCGGCACGGACATCCCGAGCCAGTCCCAGACCGCCAGCATCGATACCGAGAACAAGTTCGTCCTCAAGCCGATGGGGACGATCAAGGGGCGCGTCCTCGACAAGGACACGAAAAAACCGATCGAGACGTTCGCGATGAAAATCAGCGGCAACTCGATCGATTACAACCTGCGCACCACCGGCCAGGCGTTCTCCAGCCCCGACGGCAAGTTCGAGCTCAAGGAGCTCAAGAAGGACGATTCCTACGACCTGACCGTCGAAAGCAAGGGCTACTCGAGCCACACCGAGGAAAAGGTCGTGGCCAAGGCCGGCGACTCGACGGAGGAAGTGACGATCTATGTCTCCAAGGGCGATGCCATGCGCGGCATCCTGATCGACGAGAAGACCAACACGCCGATCGCGGGCGCGCTCGTCGCTTACGGCTCCCCGAAGAACAGTTGGTTCTCGTGGCGCGTGTTCACCGACCGCGGCTACGACTCCAACATGAACATCCTCGGGCGCGTCGTGACGGGCATCGACGGCCGGTTCGAGATCAACGTCGATGACGAACACCAGATGCTCTACATCCTGCCGCGCGCGCACAAGCGCATGATCCTCTCCGAGGCCGACCGCGCCAAATACAAGCACGACAAGGAATACGTCATCACGATCCCTGCCGGCGCCGTCATCACCGGCAAGGCGTTCCTCGACGGCAAGATCCAACCGCAGACGCAGGTCTATCTCAACCAGCAGCGCACCGATGCGAACGGCCAGAGCGTCGATTTCGGCGACATCAAGACCGACGACCAGGGCGTGTTCACCATGGGCGGGCTCGATGCCGGCGAATACACGATGAGCGGTCCCCAGCGCCGCTACGGGAACATGGGCATCTACGCCTACAATCGCAAGGTGACGCTCAAGGACGGCGAGACGAAGGAAGTCAACCTCGGCGACAACCTCGGCAACTGCCTCATGGCCGGCGCCGTCTTGAACAGCGGCCAACCCGTCCCGATGGCCCACATCTCGCTTAGCCCGACGTTCGATTGGTACTACACAAGCATCAGCGTGTGTTCCGACGAGAACGGCGTCTATACCATGGACGGCCTCGTGCCCGGCAAATACAACGCCAACGTCTATAAATACGACGACCGCACCGGCCAGAGCCGCTACCAGGTCAACGAGGTCGTCGAGGTCAAGGAAGGCACGACCGAGCACAACTTCGAGCGCGGCGGCCACAAGCTCACCGGCCGGCTCGTGTTCGACGAGAACTCCGATCCCAAGTATCGCGCCAGCTTCAAGAACGCCATGATCAACTTCACGAGCTGGAGCGGCCAACAGCAAGACCAGGTCGGCCCGCGGATCGACCAGTATGCCCAGTGCGAAATCAAGAACGGCGTCCTGACGTTCGATGGCCGATTCAAGGGCGAATACCAGATCCGGATCATGGGCGATTACCAGTCCGGGAACAACTCGTCGATGATGCTGCAGCAGAAGTTCCAGATCGACAACACCGAGGCCGACCAGGACCTCGGCGACATCCCCGTCCCCGCGACCGGCCGCATCCGGATTAACGTGAAGCTGGCGGATTCCTCGGTGAAGCCGCGCTACCTGATGGCGCTCGTTTCGCCGGCCGGCAGCGCCAACCGCCAGGCGATGACGCAGCTCCAGATCGACCCGAGCAAGGGCGAGCAGTCGATCGGCCCCGTGCCCACCGGCGACGTCGAAGTCCGCGTCATGGGCGAGGCGGCCCGCTGCGATCCGCCGTCGGCCAACGTGACCGTCACCGCCGGCGCCGAAGCCGGCCCGCTCAACTTCACGATGACGCTGACTTCGGACGTGATGGTCTATGCCATCACCCCGGCAAACCAGGCAAGCCGCGGCATGCCGAGCCCGATCGCCGGCGCCAAGGTCACCCTGAGCGGCAACGGCGTCCAACGCCAGCTGGTTTCATCCGGCGCGCCGGTCAACGAGCAGACCGCGATGGCCGCTTACGCGTCGAACCAGGACGTGTCGATCGGACCGATGTTCATGTTCCGCAACGTGCCGGACGGTACATTCACCGTCACGATCGAGGCCCCGGGATTCAAACCGTTCACGCAGCAGGCCCAGGCCGGCAAGGGCAAAATGTGCCAAATCCAGGCCCGCCTGCAAAAGCAGTAACCCGCTCCGCCACCCAACACCTCGCCGGGAGCCAACCGCTCCCGGCGAGTTTTTTCGTGAATTGTGGATCGTGGATCGTGAATAACGTAATGCCAACGCACGAGGTGGGAGAACCGATCACCTGTTTCGATTACGATTACGATTACGAGCACGAGCACGAGCACGATTGAGTTCCCATCCACCATTCACGATATTTGCTTTTTCATTTTTTGCCACCTACCATATCGGGATGAACATTCTCACTCCGCAGGAGCAGATCCCATGACTCAGTTCCGCATCGAAAAAGACTCCATGGGCGAGGTCCAGGTCCCCGCCGATGCCATGTATGGCGCCCAGACGCAGCGCGCCGTCAACAACTTCCCGATCAGCGGCATCACGTTCCCGCGCGTGTTCATCCGCGCGCTCGGGCTCGTCAAGTGCACCGCCGCCGAGGTCAACCTCGAGCTCGGCCTGCTCGACGCCTCCCTTGCCAAGGCGATCGTCGCCGCCGCGACCGAGGTTGCCGACGGCACGTGGGACGCGCAGTTCCCGATCGACATCTACCAGACCGGCTCGGGCACCTCGACCAACATGAACGCCAACGAGGTGATCGCGACCCGCGCCAACCAGCTGCTCAAGAAAAGCGCCAAGAAGAAAGTCCACCCCAACGACCACGTCAACATGGGCCAGTCGAGCAACGACGTCATCCCGACGGCGATCCACGTGGCCGCGATGCTCGAGGTGAAGGAAATCCTGCTGCCGGGGCTCGAGCACCTCGCCAGGACGCTCGAAAAGCGCGCCCGGCAGCTCGACGGCGTCGTCAAGACCGGCCGTACGCACCTGCTGGACGCCAGGCCCGTGCGCATGAGCCAGGAGCTCGGCGGCTGGGCGTTCCAGTCACGCCAGGCGATGGAGCGCGTCAAATCGTCGATGCCGCGTTTGGGGCAGCTGGCGCTCGGCGGCACGGCCGTCGGCACCGGCATCAACGCGCACCCGAAATTCGCCGGGATGGTCGCCAAGAGCCTCGCGCAGAAGACGAAGCTCCCGTTCACCGAGTCGCCCAACCACATGGCCGCGCAGGCCTCGATGGACTCGGTCGTCGAGATGAGCGGGCAATTGAAAGCCACCGCCAGCGCGTTCATGAAGATCGCCAACGACCTGCGCTGGATGAACTCGGGGCCGATCGCGGGGCTCGGCGAGATCGCCCTGCCCTCGCTTCAGCCCGGCAGCTCGATCATGCCCGGCAAGGTCAACCCGGTCATTTGCGAGTCGATGATGATGGTTTGCGCGCAGGTGTTCGGCAACGACCTCGCCGTCACGGTCGGCAACGAGCGCGGCAACTTCCAGCTCAACGTGATGCTCCCCGTGATCGCGCGCAACCTGCTCGAATCGATCACGATTTTGGGGAACGCGGCGAGGAATCTGGCTGACCGGGCGATTGCCGGGTTTACGGTGAACAAGGAGCGCATGGCCGGATTGCTGGGGAAAAACCCGATCCTCGTCACGAGCCTCAACTCGATCATCGGCTACGAAAAGGGCGCCAAGATCGCCAAGACGGCCTACGCCGAAGGCCGCAGCCTCAAGGAAGTCGCGCTCGAGCTGACCGACCTCAAGCCCGCCGAGCTGGACCGCCTCCTCGACCCGCGCAAAATGACCGAAGGCGGGATCATGAAGTAAAACAGCGGTGCATACGCCAAGACGCCAAGGAATATGGACTCTCCGTGTTTCTGGCGTCTTTTTTTATTGCCACGCAGGATGTCTTACTATTGATCAGGTTTCTTACTTTTGATATCATGTAAGTAATTGAGGTAGTGGCGATTATGGAAGTGACAACTTTAACGAGCAAGGGGCAGGTGACGATTCCGAAACATATTCGGGATGCATTGCAGCTAAAAGGCGGCGACAAGATTGCGTTCCGCCTCGGCCCTGACGGCGTCCGCCTCATGCCGCAGACGCTCAAGGCCCGCGACCTGTTTGGAATCCTCGAGCGCCCCGGCAAACGCAAGGCCCTGTCGGTCGAACAAATGGACGCCGCGGTCGAACGTTCCCTTAAACGGCGGCGCAAATGAAGGCCGTTGACACAAATGTCCTCGTGCGCCTGCTGACTCGCGACGACCCGCGACAGGCCAAACGCGCGCTTGAATTCATTGAGCACGCCGAAAAATCCGGCCAATCAGTTTTAGTAAGCAATCCCGTGCTGATGGAGTTGTGCTGGGTTTTGAGGTCCGCCTACGAATATTCGCGCGACGAGGTCATTGGAACAATCGAACAACTGGCAATGGCGCCTGTGTTCGCGTTCGAGAGCCGGGAAATTTTAGAACAGTTGGTCACCGTGGCCCGATCGAGCTCAATCGACATCCCCGACCTGATCATCGCCCTCACCGCCAAGCAGCACGATTGCGAAACCACGCTGACCTTCGACAAACGCGCCGCAAAATCCACATTGTTCGAGCTGATTTGATCTAAAGGACGGAACGATATGGCCGATGATGCGCTATTTGATTAATCGAATCAACTTCACCATCACGCTCACAAAATCACCCCTATATTCAACTCTCTCCGTCACGCTCCAGCCAAGCTCTGTATAAAAGCTCTCCGATTTGGGCGTGTAGAGATAGAGTTTGGTGACTCCCAGTTTCGCGGCTTCAATTTCGATCGCCTCAACCAGCCTGGCTCCGATTCCTTCCCTGCGCCGCGTTTCTTTCACGTAGAGTGACGCCAGCCACGGCGTCAGGTCGGGGCGCGTGTCCATGTCGTTGATTTTGAGCCCGACCGTGCCGACCGGCTCGTCGCCGTCGATCGCCACGAGCGTCAGCGGAATGCGATCCTTGTTCGCGCGCTCGGTGACGATCCGTTCACGGGTCTCGAGCGTGTGCTCGGGATACAGATACCCCCACTCCTCATGCATCCACCGCGCGAGGGTCGGAATGAAATCCGGATGATCGGCAAGATATTCGATTCGCAAGGCCATTTCAGGATTCCCAATTCATTTCACGAAACACACGAAACCACCCACGAAATTCACGAAAATGTTTCTACCATAATCAAGCCTGAGAAATAAATGCTTCGCCCCGACCAACGAAGTCATCCTTTTCGTGTCTTTCGTGGATTTGATTTCGTGAATTTCGTGACCAGAAATCTTCTCTGCGCCCTCTGCCCTGCTCTGCGCCTCTGCGACAAAAAAAAACGCCCGTGGGGCGGATTCAAATTCGATGTCGCTTCGAGCCGAAGCGACCTACTGACGACGCGATCTACTTCTGTTCCATCGCCCACTGCACGGCGCGGTGGATCAGTTCGTGGCTCGATTCCAGATTCAATTTCCGTTTGATGTGTTCCCGATGCGTCTCGATCGTCTTGATTGAAAGGTGCAGATGCTTGGCGATCTTGCGCGTGGACATCCCTTGGCCGACGAGCGTGAACACCTCCAGTTCGCGGTCGGTCAGGCTATCGACGGGCGACTGCACGGGCGCCTGCTCGGGGTAAACGGCCCGGTGCAGCATGCGCTCGGTCATGTTGTCGCTCAGGTAAATCTTGCCGTTCAAAATAGTGTGGATCGCCTCGACGATTTTGTCCGAGGTCTCCTGCTTGTTGATGTAGCCCTTGGCCCCCGCGTGCAGCGCGCGGTCTGAGAACAGGCTCTCCTCGTGCATCGACGAGACGAGCATCTTGATGGCCGGGTTCTGGGCCTTGATCTGCTTGATCAGCTCGATCCCGCTGCCGTCCTTGAGCGATATATCGATCACGACCAGGTCCGGGTTGAGCTCGCCGATCAGGCGCAGCGCCTCGCAGATGCCCGGCGCTTCGCCGCAAACCTCCAGGCCCGGATCCTCGTTGATCATCATGGCCAGCCCGCGGCGCACAATCGGGTGATCATCCACCAGCAGAATCCGCGCAACCTGAGCCACCTGTTTGTGATTAAACTTCCCCATTAAAATCCTTCCCACCTCGATTTGCTCAGAGGGCGGTCTCCCCTCGGCCCTCGCTCCCATCTTAATGCGGCATCCTCCCGCGCGCCACGGTGATGTGAATCAATCATTCGATGCGCGCCAAATCTCCATTTGCTTTGAC
>JAJFUE010000152.1 GCA_021372575.1 bacterium
TGGTAGGTCGGGTCTCCGACCCGACGCTTCTCCCATAACTCCCATAACTCCCATGAGTCCCATGAGTCTCATAGGACCCATAAGACCCAAAATCTTCTCCCCCCGCCCGCCGTGCCCCCCCACGGCGCGCTTCGCCATGCCCATCCGCGGGGCTTCCAAATGGAAAAAGCCCCGAGGTCATCGGGGCTTTTCGTTTGTTCGGGTTTCGAATGTCGCTTCGAGCCGAAGCGGCCTGCTGACTTACATCTCGAGGCCCTTGCACATGTCGGCGAGGATGATTTCCTTCTTCTGCTTCGAAGACTCGTACATCGAGATGATCAGGAGAACGTCCTGGAATCCGTCCTGCGCCGAGCAGATCAGCGGTTCCTCGCCGCGGATGGCCTTGATGAAGTTGCCGATCTGCAGCGTGTGGCCGGTGGCGTCGAATCCGGTCACCGCCGAACCGCCCGCGACGTTCTTGCCCGCGCCGGCGTTGGGATCAATCGTTTCCTTCGCGAGCTCTTCCTTGGACGGCGCGACGGCCCAGCTCTGGATGCCCTTGTCGTCGAGCACGGCCGTGCCCTGCGTGCCGTTAATCTCGATGCGGTTGCCGGTGCCGGGGTTCGTGACGGTCGAGGTCAGGATGTGCCCGAGCGCGCCGTTCTTGAACTTGACAAGCGCCACGGCGAGGTCCTCGACCTCGATGCTGTGCGCCACCGTTTCGCACTTGGCGTAAATGCTCTCGACGGGCCCCACGAGGAAGTGCATTTCATCGACGCCGTGGCAGCCCTGGTTCATTGTCGAGCCGCCGCCGTCCATCGCCCACGTGCCGCGCCAGTTGGCGCTGTCATAATACGCCTGGTTGCGCCAGTACTTGATGAGGACATCGACGTTGACGATCTTGCCGAACACCCCTTCGCCGATTGCTTTCCTCAGTTTTTGGATCGGCTCGGTCGTGCGCAGCTGCGAGACGACGGCCAGCGTGACCCCCTTCTCGCGCGCGATCTTGAGCATCTTCGCGGCGTCCGCGAGCCGGATCGCCATCGGCTTTTCGACGTTCACGTGTTTGCCGGCCTCCATCGCGCCGAGCGCGTGCTCGGCATGCATGCCCGACGGCGTGCACACGCACACGCAATCGACGTCAGGCTGGCGCACCATTTCCTTCCAGTCCTCGAACCCGCGGCCGCCGTGCTTGGCGGCGAATTCCGCGGCGCGGCCCGGAATCGGATCGGCAACTGCGGCGATCTGCGCGTCCGGATTGGCCTTGATGGCCTCGGCATGATAGGCGCTGATGACTCCGGCGCCGATAATTCCAAACCCAAACGTCTTTGCCATGATTGATCTCCTTCACGACGATGCGCCAGCCGGCGCGCATTGCCCGATGATGCAAGATCGGATCGAACAGAGCAAGCCGGAAAAAATCGCATGTTTTTCATTATAGTGTTCGCGGCGGCGATGTTACATTTTGTCTCGATGTTTGCAGACATCGGGAACACAGGAGCAAAACGGTGAACTCACGCGAACTTGTGTATCGGGCGCTGCGCGGCGAAGCGACGCCGCGCGCGGCATGCGGCCCGCTGGCCGTGCATTTCTGCGCGCGCGACGCCGGCGTGCCGCTCAGCAAATTTTCGCTCGACGCGCAAACGCTGGCCGATTGCGTCGTGAAATACTGGGAAAAATATCGCCCCGACGCCGTCTGGATTTCGGCCGACACATGGGTCACGGCCGAAGCCGCCGGCGCCCCCGTGACGACGCCCGTGGGCGACGAACTCGTGGCGGGCCTGCAGGAAGGGATCGTCCAGACGATCGAGGACCTCGACAAGCTGCGGGCGCCCGACCCGTCGAAAAACGGGCGCCAGCCGATGATCATCGACGCCCTCGGCCGCGTGCGCAAGGCGCTCGGCGACGAGGTGTTCATCGTCGGCTGCTTCGACCAGTCGCCGTTTTCGCTCGCGTGCGCGCTCGGCGGCATCAACGACATCATGGTCAAGATCATCGACGACGAGGATTTCATGGAGGCGCTGCTCGACCGCTGCGTCGAATACTGCGTGGCCTACGGGACGGCGCTGGCCGGCGCCGGCGCGGACATGCTCAGCACCGGCGACTCGCCCGCGGGCTTGATCGGCCCGGCGCTGTATCGCGAGTGGGGCCTCCCCGGCGAGCAGCGCGTGTTCAAGCGCCTGCATGAGGACACCTCGGCCCTCCTCTCGCTGCACATTTGCGGCAACTCCACGCAGATCCTGGGCGACATGGCCAAGTCCGGCGCGGACGTGCTCGAGCTCGACCACCTCGTGCCGATGGATCTGGCCTGCCGCGTCGTTCCTCAAAATGTCGCGATCTGGGGCAACCTCGATCCGGTGAGCGTGCTGATGAACGGCACGCCGGGGCAGGTGCGCGAGGCGTCGATCGCCGCGCTCAAGACCTGCGCCCAGGCGGGCCGCAGCCGGTTCGTGCTGAGCTCGGGATGCACGCTTGCACCCGACACGCCCGAGGCCAACGTCCGCGCGCTGATCGACGTGGCGCGGGAGTATCGGTATTAGAAATGATGGGTCCTATAAGTCCTATAGGTCCTATTCACAAAACACAGGCTTCACGCCCATTTCGCGCAGCAGGTAGCCGCCGCCATCGACCGCGTCGAGCAGCCATTCCAAATAACGGACATCGGCGTGGATGCCGCGCGTGACGTCGGGCTGGAAGACGAGGTCGCTGCCGACACCCTCGATGTTGCCGTCGAACACGATGCCGGCGAACTCGCCGGCGGCGTTGAGCGTCGGCGAGCCGGAGTTGCCGTTGGTGATGTCGAGGTCGGTGAGGAAATCGACCGGCACGCCGCCGGCCTTCGCGTCGGCATACGGTCCGAAACGCCGCTCGTTGATCGCCGCAATAAGTTTTTGCGGCGCGTTGTATGGGGCCTCGCCCTTGTTGCGCGCCCATTTTTCGGCCATCTGCCAGACGTTGGTGAACGGGAAACAAACAGGCCTGCCGGCGACCGGGCTGAACCCGCGCACCGTGCCGAACGTCACGCGAATCGTGCCGTTGGCGTCCGGCGCGATACGGCCGTTGTTGAATTCGCTCAGCGCCTCGAAATATAGCGGCCGCAGGAAAAGCATCGCGCCCGCCGCGCGCTTGGAACGATCTTCTTCGGCCTTGATGACGGGCAGGGCCTTGAGCGCAAATTGGATCATCGGGTCCTTTGATTTCTTCAGCGCGGCGGTGTCGGCCGCGCGGATGAGCTTGAGCCGCGTATTCAGGTTGGCGAGCCCGGTCTTGTCGTAAAGCCCGGCGACGCGGGCGTGAATGGCGTCGGCCGTCGCGGGGCCGGCGCCCATGATGTCGTTGAAAATCGCGGGGCGCTGGTCGGCCGGAAGCTTCGCCGCCTCGCGCAGGAAAAATTCGAACACCGCCTCGTCGATCCTGCGGTCGTAGTCTTTCTGGTTGCGCTCCTGGGCCTGTTCGATGCGCTGCCAGTCGCGCTGCTGAAGGCCGGGCTCGCGCTCAAGGTCGGGCTTGGGGCGCTCCTCGGCGAGGCGCGCAATCGTGATCGCCGCCGACAGCAGGCTCGAGCCGCCGATGATGTTGCCGAACGCAAGCCGCGTCTCGCGGCCCTGTTCGTGCTCCTTGACGATTTCGTCGATTTCCTCCACGACGCCGCCGTATTTTTGTTCGCGCTCCGGCGTGGCCGCGATCCAGTCGATCAGCTTTTTTTCGTCGGCGGCCTTCTTTTGCTCGAGGCCGCTCGTTCGCGCCGCCTCAAGCATCCCCCCGCGTTTCTTGTTGCGGTTTTCGAGGCCGAACAGCATGCCCGAGGCCTTGATCGCAAGCGCTTCGTCGCCATCGACGGTCTTGCGCACGAGGTCAATCTGCCGCTGCGCCTGATCGAGCTGGCGCGGCATTTCCCATCCGACGAACTGGCTCATTTCATAGGCGGTCATGAGGCGCATCGTGCGGCCGGGATAACCGATGACCATCGCCAGATCGCCCTCCTGAATGCCTTTTGGGGCGAGGCGGAAATATGACTTGGGCTTGTAGGGGACGTTCTTTTTGCTGTAGTCGGCGGGCTTGCCGTCGCGGCCGACGTAAGCGCGCACGAGGCCGAAATCGCCGTCGTGGCGCGGCCACATCCAGTTGTCGATCTCGCCGCCGAAGAAACCGATCCCTTCGTGCGGCGCCCACACGAGCCGCACGTCGCGCAGCTCGAGCCGCGTGATCAGGTAATATTTCGCGCCGCCGTAAAACGTGACGACCTCGCAGCGCGTGCCGGGCGCGGCGGCCTCGGCCTCCTTCACGATTTCCTTCTGGCGCTTCGTGGCGGTCTTGAAGCGCTCGAGGTCGTCGGCAACATCCTTGAGCCCGCCGAGCACGCGATCGGTGACGTCCGTGACCGCGGTCGTGACAAAAACACGCGCGGTCGGCCCGCACGGAAGCTCCTCCTTGCGCGATCGCGCCAGATAGCCATCGACGACGAGGTTGCGCCCTTCCTTCGAGTTGTATTGCAGGTAACCGCGCACGCAGTGGTGATTCGTGATGCACAGGCCATCGGGCGAAACGAACGACGCCGACGCCCCGCCGAGGCTCACGACGGCATTGAGCGGAAAGGCGAGCATGTCGCCGAAGTTTTGCGGGTCGAACTTGAGGCCCATTTTCCTGAGCGTGTCGGCATGCACATCAGCGATCTGCTGCGGCATCCACATCCCGCCTGGCTGATACGCGAGCTCCCCGGCGGACGCGGAGACGGCGAGAAAAACAAATCCAACGAGCAGGGCGGCAATTCGGATCGATTTCATTTTCGCAACTCCCAGAATGAGTCGGACGCAAACATCACAGGTTTGGCGCAAGAATACTGATTGCGAACGGAATTCCCAATTAGAAAAAGCGGACACAACCAAAGATCCGGAAACAAAATGCAGGTCACGAAATTCACGAAAGAAGACACGAAAGGCCACGAAAATCAAAAACCCAATCTTGTCGCGGAGACGCAGAGTTTGGCAAAGAAGCAGGGTGATCAAAAACGAACAGGAGGTAACGGAGGAAACGGAGAATGATTTCATAAAATCTCTGTTGCCTCCGTTGCCACCCGTTCAAAAATTTCCTGTTCATACGGGTGGAGCACCGCCTGACGCGTGAAATGATAATCGAGAAGATTGAAAAAAGGAATTCCCATAGCACCCCTTATGGCCCTTAGGAAACTTAATCTGAAAAAAGTGAAAATTTAGAACGGAATCCCCACGGCGGCAAACTTGCGGAAATACAATAAGTCAAACGGCCCTGATATTTCGGGTTCCACGCAAGGATCATGAATTGTTAACGCAATTCCCAATTGGAATTATAATCAGAAATTTAATAGCCGGTTCCCGACATCCTGTTGCTTCTGTCCGGGATCATTTTGATGTCGAGCGTGACGGTGGTTTCGTCGGGTTTGACGAGGCGCGATTCAAACGTTTTGTAGCCGGGCGCGATGAACTTATAACGGCGCAGGCTGTCGTCGAGGATGCGGTGCCGGAAGACGCCGCCCATGCGGTCGATGAGAGGCCCATGCGCGTAAGCCCAGGCCAGGTCACCGGAATTATCGTTATGAATTTCGGCGATGTTGACCTGAAAGGAATCGATCGGCTTGCCGGTTTGCGCGTCGGTGACGCTGGCCGTGACGTCCGTGTAAGGCTCGAGCGTAAACGTGTGCGTCACTTCGTTGGAAGCCTTGATCGCGACGTGCCTCGACCGGTAGCCGGGCAGCATGATCCAATATTTTGTCTCGCGATCGGTGATTGAATCGCGGACCAGATAACCATTCTGATCCGTCTTGGCCCGGTCGCGGAATTTGTCTCCGTCCGGGAACCGCATGAAATGAGAGATCGGCGGGTTGCCCGGCGAATCCACCGTGTCCGCAACGCCGACCTCGGCATTCGCAATGCCGCGTCCCTGCTGATCGACGACGCGAATGCGAAGCGTGTGGCCCGGTGACATTCTGAACTCAACCGGCGGATTGCCGGCGCGGATGCTCTTGAGCCACTGGAACGACGGGGCAAAACCTTTCGCATATGCCGTCATGTAGATTTCGTGTTCGGTTTCGACCGCGTGCGCAAATCGAAACTCGCCCCTGGCGTCCGTCCTGAAGCCGGCAAAGCCGGGGAGCATGACCTGCGCGTTTTCAATCGGCGCGCCGGATTCATCGATAACATGCCCCTTGAGCTCGACGCCTGTTTTGACGACACATTGAGCATTCTGCGCCAGCAGCTCCGATTCCGTCGGCATGGCGTGGCCGAAAGCATAATCGGGGTGAGCGGCCGCGAGGCCGTCGAGATGATACCAGCGCGGGAACTCGTCGAAATGCCAGCGGCCATCCGCGCCGGTCTCGGCGTAAAACGTGCCGCCGCCTTTCACCGCGTTTTCACCCGCGCGCGCGTCTTCGCCGCGGATGTAAAGCCGAACCTTCGCGCCGCTGACGGGCTCGTCTTTTTCGTTCACCACGCGACCGCCGATCCTGACGCCGCGATTCATCTTCACGGTGAACCGGCTGGGAATTGGATCTTCTCCAAACGTATTGCGCCACTCGCCGTCCATCTGAACATGGCCGGCGGCATGAACTTCGAACGAAAACCGATAATTCCCGGGCGGCAAAACGAGCCGGTATTTTCCGTTGCCGATGTGGGCGGCGGGCCGTTGGTCCCAATCGGCGTAGGCCTTGAATTCGGCGTTCGTGATCGGCTTGCCGGTGGACGCATCGATCACCTCAATCGTCATCGTGCGCGTGGTGCTGTTTTCGATCGGGCTCGCGACGGGAGCCGGCGTGTTGGAGATCCGTTTTTCAGGCGGCGGCTTGCGCGCGGTTGTTTGTGTGGTCGTGGCGGTCACCGGGCTCGGGAACAGCTCGATGTTTTCGATCTGCGAGCGATTCAGACTGAAGGCCACTAAGCCGCGCTGGTGCACGCGGACCACTTCGCCCTTGACCCACGCCTCGCAGTCCTGAATGACGTGCCCGTTCTTTAGGTGGATCGTGACGCGGCCGATTTTGTGGACGGCATCTTTTTCGGGGGCTTTCTCGAGCGCTTGGAAAAGCGCTTCGTCCGGCTGGTCTGGTGGCTCGCCGACAATCGTCGCGGCGCCGGCAGTCGATACCGAAATAATCAATGCGACGAAGGTGAATACCGCGGTCAAGCGCTTCACGGCCCCATCCCCTTTCGGCGACAAGAAACGTGCCCGCCGCTGTTGCCGGTTACCAGATGATATAGTCCGGAATCGGCGAATTGCCAATTTTGACGGGGCGGTGCCTAATTGCGGCCGGCCGCTGGGCCCTCGCCCGCCTCACGCCACGCGACCGCGAGCGCCTCGTCCACATCCTCGAGCGTACGGAACGGGATGAACGGGCGGCCTTCCTTCTCTAGGCATGCGGCCAGCGCCGACTTGGCGAACACAACGTCCGACCGGCGCGCGCCGCACACGTCGCTGCGGCCGTCGCCGATGTAAATGCTGCGCCGCCCCGGCAGTCCCAGCGCCTGCATCGAGCCGCACTTGCAGTGGGCGGCGTCCGCCTCACATTCGGGGTTGCGGTACGGGCAGACCAGCTCCATCCGGTCGCCATGCCGCCTGATGGTGTTCGCCCGGACGCAGACGTTCCGGATCCCCGCGCGCGCAAGCAGGCGGCTGATGAACCAATCGACCCCGTCGCTCAGGATCGTGACCGGAACCTGCCAGGCCGCAAGCCGCCCGAACAGCGCCGCCGCCCCCGGGTCGAGCCGTCCGCCGTCGAGACACGCGTTCAGGTCCTCGTCGGAAATCCGGATTAAATCGAAGATTCCCCGCAAGCATTCGAGCGAACCGATCCGGCCCGCATGCCACGCCGCCTCGATCGCCCGCCACGAGTCATCGACGGCGTAGCGCTCAACCAGCTCGTCGATCATATCCCACTCGGTAATGGTGCCGTCGAAATCGATCCAGACCTGGGCCTGGCGCCGGGGCGGGATCAGGCCCGCATGCTTCGTTTCGGAATTCATCTGACCGCTTTTCGCCTCGATGGATCATGGCGCAGCGCATGGAGCCCGTGCGCACGGATTCCAACCATGATACGCGTTGCGATTGAACCTGTCAGCAGTTCGCTGAGGCACTGGACCAGCAAATGGATGTCTTCCGCCGCCGGGTAGTCGAATCGCTGAACGAAGCCATCGTAAAGGCCCACAAACCAATGCAGGAACCGAAGATTTTGGATATTTTTGAACCGGAGAAGGCGGTGGCTGTAGAAACGGGGCCTGCTGGCTGACCAGCAAAAACCCCAAGTCGTCTAAAATCAGCGACTTGGGGTTTTTGAAACTTGGTAGGTCATGTAGGACTCGAACCTACAACCAACAGATTAAGAGCGCCCCGCCGCAACTCATAAAGTATAGATAAATCATAAATGCGCGAAAGCCAAGCGTGGGTTTTGTGTGGGTTCTTGATTTTCGGCGGACTCATGTTGCTCGGCTTCCCCTGATTTGGATTGTCATGCAACCCGAACCCTTTACCATAGACGCGCGCCGTTCCCACTCTTTTTGCCCAAGCTTGCACCAAATACCTGCAAAGTTCTTTGATGCAAGTACCGCTGAACATAAGAATTGATCGTGCCATCGGGGTATAAAATACGGCTTGCAATTAATGCATCCAATGCTTTTCCGGTGCGTGATCCCGCTCCGGGAATTCTCGCCAGAAGGTCGTCACGCGAATACGTGACTTTAGACCAAAGCCAAGCCCATCGGGCTTCATCGCCGGTTGCCTTGCATGTTTTTGGATTTCCCACACGCTTTATTTCCACGCCTGCCCAACACAAAATAATTCGAATAAGCGCGGCGTTGCCGACAACCATGAGGACTGATTCAGGTTGTTCGCCACTTTTGAACTGCTCAAGAATGCGATCGAATACAGGTTGTCTCACGATGTCCTCTTTCATAACACGCAATTGCATTGGCCGATATTCTGACTCACTCCAACATCTTTCCAGACTTCGACTGTTTCAAGACAAAGAGCAACGTGGAGATCACGCCGAAAACTTTTTGCGGCGGCGATGAGATGGCGATAAATCTCGACCCTTTTCTGATGTGAATACCGGATTCGTCCATCGCCAGTCGCTCTTTCGTGGAGATGGGCGGCAATCGTATTATCTTTTCCAAGAAATTCGTTCATCAGCCTCATGGCGCGCTGATACATGCAGATTCCGCCGAACGTCAGACGATCAAGAGGAACTTCCTTGATCAGGTCCCTGAGAAAATCGTGATATAGATCACGCCATCCGTCCTGAAGGATGACGGGCATGATTACGGCACGAACTGGGTAGCCTCGATCGGAACACTTTTTCATCGCTACAATTCGTCTCTCAACGGAAGGAACGTTGGTCTCGTGTCGGTTGGCGATCCCAGGTGGATTCAGGCTCCAGGACAGGATGGTATGTCCGTTATGATCGAGGTCGATGTATCGCTCGATTCGATCGGACTTTGTCAAGATGGTTTGCCGCGCATATGGATGACCGGCGAAATAAGGAACCAAAACGGTTGAATAGGCGGTTAACGGATCCAGCGCGATACCGTCTTGCAGCTTGCCTGAATAAAATGCAGTCGGTCGATTGAAACCACCGGCTACACGATCAATCCTTTCGATGATTTCGGGTAGATTGACAAAGATTTTAACCGTGGGTAAAAACCATACGCCCTGCGTGCCAGCAAGGTAACAATACCGGCATCCATACGGACAAAATCCATAGACAGAAAAATGCCAGTAGTTCGGGCACGCGTTGTTTTCCTCCTCGCTAAACCTTACCGAGTCGTTTAATTCTCCAAAGACGAGTGTACGCTTACCTTCATGGTGAAGTTCGGAAGGCGATTTCGAATTGAGTTCGATTTTATTGTGCGGCACATCCATTCGATCGATGATTTGGGCGGAAGGATACAAACCACAGATGCGCTCGACAAAACGTTTGCGAGCGGCGGTCGCCACGCTGCCCTTGCTCAGAACGATCGTCTTCACATCGAATTCATGAATTGATTGCGGAGTATAGTCCATGGGCAAACCCCAGGGCTTACCGTTGGAATCGGCTTCCGGATCGCAGCCGGGATGAAATAAATCCATTTGTCCCATGTCAATACCTTCAACTGCGCTTCGTGGTTCGTGTGCGCTGTGCGCGCTTTCCGGTAAGAATCTCCCATCTACGCGCGATCGTATCACAATATGCCGGTTGCTTTTCAATCAGGATGGCCGTTCGGCCGGTTTTCTCTGCAGCAATCAATGTGGTTCCGGAACCGCCGAACGGATCGATCACGATTCCCTCGGAATCGGAATATGCAAGCAGGGTGCGATACGGAATTTCCACAGGGCAGACGGCCGGGTGACCATAATCCTTTATTTGATTTGATACGGCCGGAATCTGCCAGATATCCGAATTGAACTGCCACATGTATTTGGCACCATCGGAACTCATTTTCTTCATTTTGCCTGGCTTCTTGTAAATAAGCAGCGCCTCCCATTGAGAAGCCGGGAGATATAATTGGTTCCGTACGATATGGGTGCATCTGGGAATCTGGTAATTAGGGCCGGTCTTAGCCCAAATAATCATGTCTTGGAACTGAAAACCGGCTTCTTCCAGTATTGAACAATGATGTGCGACATGGGCATGTTTTGTTGAATAGCCGTTGGCTATGTTCCATGCAACGATGCCGCCTTTATCGAGGACGGCGTGACAATTCCCTGCGATCTTCCGCATATCAGTGAGGTAGTCGTCATACCTGCCCCAATGTGAATACTTCCTCTGATTAAAATATGGCGGACCGGCGAAAACATGACCAACGGGAATGCCGTCGATCGCCTTTTTAAACGTTGACTGAAGACAAGAATCTCCGCATAGAACTCGATGTCGCCCAAGAATCAGAACGTCACCCGGTTTTGTTTTGGCATTACTTGGCACAGGTATCGATTTATTTTCCTCATGCCAGTCGTCTTGCAGTAAGCGGCGTAACTCTTGCCCACGAAACCAAGCGTCTTGAGATCAAAATCTTCATCCCGTAATTGCTTGAGGATGTGCTTCAACTTGCCAGAATCCCACTCAGCCAGCTCGCCTGTTTTATTTTCAGCGATTGCAAACGCTTTTTTGTCTTTTTCTGACAGGGACAAAATAATCGCCGGGATATTCTTCAAGCCCAACCGACGAGCAGCTTTCAGGCGGGTATGACCTGCTCTAAGTCGGCTATCCCTGTCGCATAGGACAGGGACATTGAACCCAAATCGCTCTATACTCTTCTCGACGGCTCCTACCGCTTGGTCATTCTTCCGTGGATTTTCAGCCCATTCTTTGATCCGGCTTACCGGGAGTTGAACGACTTGCATCATGTTCTGTCACCTCGGCGATTTTGTTTGGCAATGGCGAGAACTGCCAAACTCGCACGAGCGTCCCACAGATTTAGAAAAAAAAACAATTCCCTTACCGACCCTTATGAAACTTAACGACCCTTAATCTTTAGTTTTTTTCATTTTTTTGAGTGGAATATGGGCGCGCAAATACATGATGCAGAGGTCTAATTACTAGCGATGCTCAGCTTTAAGCGGCCTAGGATCTTGCGTCGTTTTGGAGATGGCTCATGGATACAGTGTCTGGGCTCACATATCAAGACCAAGCTGAATCTTCAAACTGAGTGGTGGGTCATGAAGGACTCAAACCTACGACCAAATGCCCCGCCGAAACACGGCGAGTATACAACAAACCATTATTGTGCAAATGCGAAGCGCGGGTTTTGTGTCGGTTTCTGATTTTCGGCAGACTCATGTTGTTCGGCTTTGGGCTGCTGAAATGGCCCGGTCAGATCATGAAGATGCTGAGCCATTCGTGCGATCTCTGTCAGCCTTTCTTTGCTCGCATGGTCGTAATGACGACTGAGAACGGATTCCCGAAATGAAAGACCCCGATGGACCGTTTGTCCATCGGGGCACTTCCGATCTGATCGAGAGATGACAACTTATCCCGCTATTGCGGGAAACTGGCCGCCAGTGCGGTCAAGCCCTGCGGCAACTACTCCGCCCGCTAATGCGGGCAACGATCGTCAGCACGATCCGCATCATCATGCGCGAGCTCTTGAGGCTCTGAAAGTTATTCCGCTTCTTCATCTGACCAATCCCGCCGACGCGGGAAACTTCGCTCGCCTATCCGTCCAGGGACGATCACCACTGATGGACCAAATGCAGGTTTTGTGCAAGTGTCTCACCCACATCGCAGCCATATCGCAGGCCTATCACAGTTTTTTGGGTCCGTTTTGGATTGAATCAAGCAGGCATAGAAAAAGCCCTAAACCAAGTAGATCGAATGGCTTAGGGCTTCAAACTGAGTGGTGGGTCATGTAGGACTCGAACCTACAACCAACAGATTAAGAGTCTGCTGCTCTACCAATTGAGCTAATGACCCGATCGAGGCGGCCGCGGGGCCGGCTCCAATCGCCTCACCCCATGGCTTTCCATATCTTTCCCATTCCCGGCGAAGGTTTCAAGTACGAATTTCAGAAAAAATGCGTCCGGGACGCGCGTTGTGGTTGCCAGCGGCCTTCGGGTCAGGTAAATTTATCGCCGAGCGTTGCCGGGAGGGGATTTCCACAAATTGGGTCCCAATGGCTTTTGATTACGTCCTCATTGACACCAACGAGCAGATGCTCCAGCTTCTGGATGCGGTTTCCGGCGATGATTCCGTAGGCATCGACACCGAAGCCGATAGTCTTCATCACTACCGCGAAAAGCTCTGCCTCATTCAGATATGCGCCGGTGGCCAGCAGTGGATCATCGACCCGCTCGTGGGCGGCCTGACGATGGCGCCGCTCATGGACCTGTTGGCCGGCCGCGAGCTCGTCTTGCACGGCGCCGACTACGACCTGCGCCTGCTGTGGCGCACGTACGGGTTCCGCCCGTCGCGCATTTTCGACACAATGATCGCCGCGCAACTGTTGGGGTGGCCGCAATACGGGCTTGCCGCGTCGGTGCAGCGCGTCGTCGGCATTGAGCTCTCCAAGCACGGCCAGCGCGCCGACTGGTCGCGGCGGCCGCTGACCGAAAAGCTTCTGTGCTACGCCGCCTGCGACACGCGCTACCTGCGGCCGCTCATCGAGCGCCAGCGCGAGGAGCTCACCCGGCTGGGCCGCCTCGACTGGCATCGCGATTCCTGCCGGCGCGTCATGGCCGGCGCGTGCAGCGAGCAGACCGCCGACCAGCGCGAGGCCTGGCGCCTCAAGGGCGGCCGGCACCTGCGCGGCCGCGCCGCCGCCATCATGCGCGAGCTGTGGCGCTGGCGCGAGGACACGGCCCGCCGCCTCGACCGCCCGCCGTTCAAGATTCTCGGCAGCGAATACATCCTGGAGTGGGCGACGTACGTCGCCGATCATCCCGACGCGACGGTCCAGGACGGGCCCGAGCCGCCCCGCGGCCTGCACGAGGGACGCCTCGCCAGTTTCCAGCGCGCGCTCGAAAAGGCCCTCAACATGCCGCCCGGGCTGTGGCCCGGTGAGCCGCACCTGGACCAGTGCCGCCGTTGTCGCCGGGTGCCGGAAGACCTGCTGCGCCGCGTCCTGACGGTGCGCGATGGGCTCGCCCGCGAACTCGGCATCGAGCCCGGGATCCTGGCCTCGCGCGAGGCGCTGAACCATCTCCTCCTCAAACATATCGAAGGCTACTCCAATGAGCGCCGCCCCGAAGGCCCCGGCCTCATGAAGTGGCAACACGACCTGCTTGCCCCGCACCTCGCCCCGATTTTCGAGGAACAATTCCAGGAACTCCCGCCGGCGCCCGATCAGTAATTCGTTCCTCAACTATACCCAATGACAAAAGTTTTTCGTCAATGAGCCGTGCGATCGAGCAACGCTTTCGGATTGGACGCGAACCGAGGCCCGAAGGGCCGGGGGTGAGCGCAGCGAACCCCCGGGTGCGGTTGCAAAAATGATCCGAGCCCCGACAGGGGCGGCAGAAAAACGTTCGCTTTCTGTCGCCGCCTTCGGGGCTCGGGCATATGGCGGCGTTCTACCGGGGGCTCGCTACGCTCGCGCCCCGGCTACAGCCTGCCGGCCCTTCGGGCCTCGCATCACTCCGGGTTCATTCTGATAAAACTTTTCTCACTCGCTCGCCGTTCCTATAGGTCCTATGTGCGCTTACTTGTATTCCCACTTGCGCACGTCGATGAAGTGGCCGGTCACGGCGGCGGCGACGGCCATGGCGGGGCTCACGAGGTGCGTGCGGCCGTCCTTGCCCTGGCGGCCTTCGAAGTTGCGGTTGCTGGTGGCCGCGCAACGGTCGCCGGGGTTCAGGCGGTCCTCGTTCATCGCGAGGCACATCGAGCAGCCCGACTCGCGCCACTCGAAGCCGGCCTCCTTGAAGATCCTGTCCAGGCCCTCGGACTCGGCCTGACGCTTGACCGCCTGGCTGCCGGGCACGACGAGCGCCTGCTCGATCGCGGGATGCACCTTGTGGCCCTTGGCGACGGCGGCGGCCGCGCGCAGGTCCTCGATGCGCCCGTTCGTACACGAGCCGATATAGACCTTGTTGATCTTGATCCCGGTGATCGGCGTTCCCTCGTCGAGGCCCATGTAGGCCAGCGCCTTCTGCGCCGCGAGCCGGTCGTTGGGGTCGGCCAGTTCGTTGATCACCGGCGTCTGGCCGCTGATCCCGGTCACCATGCCCGGGCTCGTGCCCCACGTCACCTGCGGCTCGATCTCGCCGGCCTTGATGACGACCTCGTTGTCCCACGTGCAGTCGTGGTCGCTGGCGAACGAGTGCCACTTCTCGACGAGCTTCTCGAAATCCTGGCCGGCCAGGTACTTGCGGCCGCGCAGGTAGTCGAACGTCGTCTGGTCGGGCGAGATGAGGCCCGCGCGCGCTCCGGCCTCGATCGCCATGTTGCAGACGGTCATGCGGCCTTCCATCGAGAGGTCGCGGATCGCCTCGCCGGTGAACTCGATGGCCTGGCCGGTTCCGCCAGCGGTGCCGATCTTGCCGATGATCGCCAGGATCAGGTCCTTGGCCGTGATGCCCGCGCCGAGCTTGCCTTCGACATGAATGCGCAGCGTCGGCGACTTCTTCTGGATCAGGGTCTGCGTGGCGAGGACGTGCTCGACTTCGCTCGTGCCGATGCCGAAGGCCAGCGCGCCGAAGGCGCCGTGCGTGGCCGTGTGGCTGTCGCCGCAGACGATCGTCATGCCGGGCTGCGTGAGGCCCAGTTCGGGCCCGATCACGTGGACGATGCCGCCGAGCGGATTGTCCATGCCGAAGCAGGTCACGCCGAATTCCTTGCAGTTGGCCTCGAGGGTCGCGACCTGCTTGCGACTCATCGGGTCGCGGATCGGTAGGTTGCGCGCCGTGGTTGGAATATTGTGGTCCATGGTCGCGAACGTAAGGCCCGGCCGGCGGACCTTGCGGCCGGCGAGGCGCAGGCCTTCGAAGGCCTGCGGGCTGGTCACTTCGTGGACGTAGTGCCGGTCGATATAGATCAGCGGGTCTTTCCCGTCTTCCTCGTGGACGACATGCGCGTCCCAGATCTTCTCGTAGATGTTCCTGCCCATGATCACTGCTCCCAGGCGCGAAATAAAATCAATCGGATCATATCAGACCGCCCCGCCCGCGTCCATTGTCAGTTCGTGCTCGTGCTTGCAATCCAAACCTGGCATAGCCAGAACCAACTGCCCCAGCCATTACCGAGTCATCGTAATCGAATCCCTTTCGTCCGCCCATCCCTCGCTCACGCTCGGGCTAGATTGACAAAAATTTTCCGGCAATGCGCCAATCGAGATGGTTCCAAGTTTGGCGATTCGATGATGGGTTCGATTACGATTACGATTACGAGCACGAGCACGAACGGACAACTGTCGGCAAGCGCTCTACTGCACCATTCACCATCAACCATTCACCCTTCCCCTACAGCGGCTTGATTTCCGGATTCTCCGTCGTGCCCTTGACCTGCGCGCGAATCACCTTGCCGACCAGTTGGTTGATCACCTCGACCGCGGTGCCGAGGAGCGGCACGCCCTCCACAATCTGGAACACCTGCGCCGCGATCTGCAGGTCGAGCGTCTTGTCGAACCCGACCGACCCGCTGAGCTTCAGGTTGATGATCGGATTGTCGAACACCATCGCCGTGCTGTGGACGCGGTTGTTCTCGATCGTGACCGGCCCGTGAACGGTCGAGAACGAAATGTCCTCGAGCAGCGGCAGCTTGAGCAGCCCGCCCAGGCTGTGCAAGATCGCGTTCGACACCAGCCGGCTTTGCTTGATCGTCACCTGCCCCTGTCCGTTCACCTGGTCCTTCACGCGGAAATCTTTTTTAACCTCGAGCCGGCCGGTCACGACGCCGGAGAAAATGCCGCCCGGCTTTTGTTTTTTGCTCAGCGCCTCGGAGAGTGGCCGCAGCTCGACGTCGCGCGTCTCGAACGATGCCTCGAGCCGCCGGCTATAGACCGACCCGCTGAGGTCCGCCTTGCCGCCATAGACCGACGCCTGCGACAGGTACCAGCGCACCATCGCCGGCAGCCCGCGGAAATCATCCACCGTCAGGATGCCGTCGATGTCGCCACATTCGATCCCCTTGCACGAACCCGTCCGTGTCTTGAACGTGCCGCGAATGCTGAACGACGGCTTGAGGTTCGGGTTATACGGCTTGTCCGCCGGAGGCACCAATTCGGGCAGGTTTTTCGGCCGCCTGGCGTTCCATTGCCCGAGCCACGGCGTGAGGTCGAAGTGCTCGCCGGTCACGCCGAAGTTCAGCGTCCCTTCCGGGTTCGGCGGCATCGTCCACGTGATCTCGAGCGACGACTTCACGTTGCGCGAGCCGATGGGCGTCACCGCCAGCGGCTCGGGCGACCACAGCCGCCCCTGGTTGTAATACACCATCCCCGTGATTCCCTTGAGCGGCGTCGGCATGCGCCAGAACGTCATCTCGCCGTCGCGCATCCGGATGATCCCGTCGAAGTCCCAGCGCCAGTCCGCCACCAGTTGCGGCACCATGTGCGCCTCGTCGTGCAGGCCCGTGAAGTAATCGGCGAGCGCCGGCCAGCTCGTCGGCGCCTTGAATCCGGGTCGCGGCTCGATTTTCTGGTGATGCTCGATCGTCGCCGCGCCGGCGACCGTGAACAGCTCGAGCCCCGGCGGCGACCGCCGCTGCATCTCGGGCAGCTCGCCGTCGAGCTTCAGGTTGACCAGCCCGCCGCCCGGCTTGAGCACGCCTTCGGCCGAGACATCGACGCCGCCGAACTTGCCGCTTGCCGGCTCGATGCGCAGCTCGTCGCCCTTCAGCTCGAGCCCGAGGCGCTTGAATCGCAGCGGCCCGTTCACGCGCGCAATCGTGAAGCTCGTGCTGAAATCATCGACGTCGATCCGGCCGCCGGTCTCGAGCTTGCGCCAGTCCGCCAGCGGGCCGGCGACGCTCACCCTGGCCACCGCATTGCCGCCGAAATCGCTGAACCCGAACCGCCGCGGATTGGCCCCGTAGCGATGCGCCTGCGCCAACGCGTTCGCCAGCGACGTGGCCGCCTCGATCTTCAGGTCGGCGCGCGGATTCACCCACGGCTCCGGTTTGCCGCTCAGCGTGCCGTCGATCGTCACGCGCCCGCCGAGTGTTTCGCCCGCCAGCTTCTCGAAGCGCAGTGTCCCGTTCGACCAGCCGATCCGCCCGCCGACGCCGCTGACCTGCGGCAGCTTCCCTCCGCGCATGCTGCCTTTATTCACCGACAGTTGCGCGGTGACATCGGGGCGCGTCCCGTTCTTTTTTATTGTACCGCGCCCTTCGAAGTCGCCGTGGATCACGAGCGGCCCCTCGACGCGCGCCAGCGCGAGCGTCGTCGCGAAATCCTTGAGGTTCACCGAGGCCTGGACCGGCCGCGACCGCCAGTCGGCCAGCGGCGCGTTTTTCATCTGGATCTCGAACATGCCCGACCCGGCGACCGGCGGCAGCGGCTCGATTGGGCGCCCCGTCGCCGCCGCGAGCTCCATGACCTGGTCGGCGATCGCCGGGAGCTCACCGCCGATCCGCGCATCGACCGTGAGCGTCGGCGACGACCACAGCAGCCGCTTCCCCGCCATCGATCCGCTCAGCGAAAGCGCCGTCGAGCCCATGCGCCCTTCGATCCGCCCGGCGCGCGCCTCGTTCGGCGCGAGGTCGATCCGGCCGTTGATTCCCGTCACCGGCGCCGGCAGCCGCGCGTCGCGCAGGGTCACGTCGCGGAAGCGAAGCCCGCCGTTGATCTCCGCGCGCGCCAGCGACGCCACGATCCCTTCGCGGGTTGGCTCGGCCAGCGTCAGCGTGCCGCTCCCGTTCAGGTCGCCCGTGAACGTCGGCCCGGCCACGATCGGCCCGTCCGGCTTGGCGGTCCCGCCGGTTTTCCAGTTCACCCTCAGGCCCTCGACCGAGCGCGGCAGCGTTCCCGTGGCGACACCGTCGATCTCGATCGGCAGTCCGCCGTAGCGGCACGCGAGCCGCTCGACGCGCAGCGTCCCGGTCGTCATCTGCACGCGCCCGGAGATCGCGCGCACCGGCAGCGGCAACTTCGCCGACGCCACGTCGATCCCCCACGCCTGCCCGTTCAGTTCAATCACGTCCGGCGCGAGCAGGATCGATTCGCCCGCCGCCCGCCCGGAAACCTCGATTTTTTCAAGCCCCGTCGGGATCAGTTCCATGCCGTATCCGGGCAGCACGTGGTCGGCGATCAGTTCCACGTCGCCCATGCCGGCCGTGAACCGCTGCGCGCGCAAATCGTACGGCCACGGCGACTGCGTCCCGGCCCATCCCGCCAGCCCGATCGAGGACAGCGGCGTGCTGACGACGAGCCTGTCGATCTGCACGCGCCGGCCGGCCGGATCGAACTTGCCTGCCCACACCATGCGCGCGTAATCGATCACGCGCGTCTTCTCCTCGAGGATCAGCACGTTATCGACCTGTGATCCGCCCTGCGAGCGCCACGCGCCGTCCTTGCCGCGCTCCACGCTGGCGCTCACGCGAATCATCCCGGTGCTGAACGGAACCGGCACGCGCACCGACCGCAGGTCGCGGCTGCCGAACGCCTCGAGCCGCAACTGCACGTCGGCCATCCGCGCCGCCAGATCCGGCCGCACCGTGAGGAGAAACTCGCGCCCCGGTCCCGGTCCGTCGGCCAGCCTGCCAGAAAGCATCACCTGCCGCGGCCGCGTGTTTTGCTCGAAATCGACCGTCAGCGCCATGCCGTTGACCGACATCCGCACGTGCGAATCGCGCTCGCTCCGCTCGATCCAGCGCAGATCGACCGGCGCCACCGTGAGCTGCCTGAGCGCCGCCAGCGGCGGCTTGGCGCCGAGCTGCGAGCGTTTAAGCCGCTCCTGGAGGATGTTGATCACGCGCGGCCACGGCGCCATCAGCTCGAGGTGCTCGTCCTTCGTGATCACCCGCACGACCGTCGGCCCCTCGAGCTCCAACGAGTCGATCACCCTCGGCCCGCGCCCGAAAAGAAGCTGTAACAACGAGGCATTGACCCGCACGCGCCGCAGATACAACAGTCGATCACCGGTTTCGGGGTCCTTCAGCACCGGGTTGTCGATCGTCACGTCCGCCAGCGCGACCCGGATCGTCGAGCGCTGGTAATCGAGCGGCAGCCCGACAGTTTCCGCCCAGCGCTCCTTGAATTTTTTGTCCAGCCATGGGATCGACAGCGGATAAAACAGAATGAACAGCAGCCCGCCCGCGATCAGCAGCAGGAAGACCACCAGCGCCCGCACCCCGAACCGCAGCATCTTCCAGCGCCGCTTGATGCGCCTCAGCCGCATGGCTGTGGCGTGCAGTCCGCTTTCCGGCCTCAGGGGTGGCTTGTGGCGTTTCTTCACCATCGCGCCATTTTGCCCGACCACCGCGCAAACGATCAAGTTGCTTGCTCGATCCTGTTGTTGCACTATCGAATGGTTTATCATGGTTCCCATGGGTCCCATACGACCCATAGGACGCACGATCCACGACAGGAGCGCGCCATGCGCATCGCGATCATCGGCTTTTCAACCAGCGGCAAGACGACCGTCTTCAACGCCCTCACCGGCCAGGCGGCGGCTACGTCGGCCTTCTCCACCGGCCGCGCCGAGACCCATCACGGCATCGTCAAGGTTCCCGACGCGCGCCTCGACAAGCTGACCGAGCTGTTCAAGCCGAAGAAGCATACGCCGGCCACGGTCGAGTATCTCGACCTCGCGGCCGTCGCGCGCCAGGAAGACGCCGCCGCGGCCGGCAGCGAGGCCCTCGGCGAAAAGCAGATGGCGGAGATCGCCAACTCCGACGCGCTGCTGGCCGTCGTGCGCGGATTCGTGAACGCCGCCGGCGACCCGCCCGCCGCCGCCGCCGACATCGAGGCCATCGCGCTCGAGATGGCGCTGAGCGATCTGAAAAAAGTCGAGACGCGCGTCGAGCGCATCGACAAGCAGATCCAGCGCGCGCCCGCCGCCGAAAAACGCGCCCTCCAGATCGAACTCGACGCCTGCCGCCTCGTCCAGAAGGCGCTCGAGGAAGGCAAACCCGCACGTGCCGTCACGCTCGACGAAGAGCAGCGCAAGTCCCTGCGCGGCTTCCAGCTCCTCACGCTCAAGCCCACGATGTTCCTCGTCAACGACGGCGAGGAGCAGTGGAAGGCCGACGGCGGCAAGCCCGTCGATCTCGGCACGCTCGCCGAGGCCCCGCAGACGCTCGCCGGCCGCCTCTCCGGCCAGATGGAGATGGAGATCGCGCAGCTCCCGCCCGAGGACCGCGAGGCGTTCCTCGCCGACTACGGCATCGCCGAGCCCGCCGCGCACCGCGTGATCCGCATGTGCTACGAGTTGCTCGGCCAGATCTCGTTCTTCACCGTCGGCCCCGACGAGTGCCGCGCCTGGACGATCCGCACCGGCACGACGGCCCAGCCCGCCGCCGGCGCGATCCACAGCGACCTCGAGCGCGGCTTCATCCGCGCCGAAGTCATCCGCTGGGACGAACTGCTCGCCGCCGGCTCCTACGCCGAAGCCAAGAAGCACGGCAAACTGCGCCTCGAAGGCAAAGACTACACCGTCCAGGACGGCGACATCATGAACATCCTGTTCAGCGTGTAAGTCGGCGGATTTCGCCGAATTGCCGTCAGCTGGATTTTTTGAAATAATCGCGCACAAAATAGAGGTAGATGACAAAGCCCCACCAGCAGCATGCCAGCACGATGTTCACGATGTTGAGGATGGACACGAGTTGGCGCGCGTCGATGAGGTCCTTCGCGCCGTAGGCGTCCAACTGGTTGACGATTTCGTTGTAGCGGCCCTCGGGGTTCAATACGCAGATGATCTTCTCGGCCGTGTAGATGATCGTGCCGGCGAGGGCCATGTAAAATCCCCACGGCGGGGCCGACCAGAGCGCATAGCCGAACGCGAAGAAAAGCCCGATGTAAAAGAGGTGGTAACCGATCGCGGCGGCGCCGGTGATCGGGTCGCCGGTCAACACGACGGGCGACGTGAGATTGAGCGCCTCGACGACCGCCGAAAGCATGAAGAGAAAACCCGCCGTGCGGATCGTGAAGCTCGAGCGGTGTTTTTGCCGGGGCTTGGGCGCGACAGTTGCCCGCGCGACGGCCGCCGGCGGTTGCCACTGGCCATCAACCAGCCGCGCGCCGCAAAACCGGCACAACACCGCCTCGTCCCGGATCTCCTCGGCGCAATAAGGGCATTTCATCCGCGTGGGTTCCTTTGTCTGCATGTTCCGCAATGCTAATCGTAATTGCCGCGCCATTCGGGTTCAAGCTTCAGGTTGTCGTGGCAACAGAAATCATTCGACCATTGAAACGCAAATTCCATGCGGCGGGAAAAACAAGTTTACTCCCTCATCCCTGACGTAATAAATAGTAACCTTCAAGTCTGGCGTCTTGAAGGAACCTGTCATGAAGTCGAGCGCTCGCAAAAAACCGGCAAAATGCGCGTCCGCAGAATCCGCCACCGCTTACGTTCAAATCGTCGAGGACATATCGGAGTTGCTGGAGTCCGCGCGGCGCGGGGCAGCCCGTGCCGTCAATACGATACTGACGGCGACCTATTGGGAAATAGGGCGCAGGATCATCGAATTTGAACAATCCGGCCGCACCAGGGCGGAGTATGGGGTCGAGCTGTTGAATCGACTATCGGCGGATTTGTCAGCCCGATTCGGGCGCGGATTCTCCGTCGATAATCTCGAATTAATGAGGTTGTTTTATATTCATTATCCATTTCATGACATTTCCGAGACAGGGTCTCGGGAATCAGGAAATTCCGAGACAGGTTCTCGGAAATTCGATCTGCAGCAACTGGCCACCACATTGAAACTGTCGTGGTCGCATTATGTCTTGCTCGTCCGGCGGGCCCGATCCAACGAAGCAAGGGCGTTTTACGAGACCGAAGCCTTGCGGGGCGGCTGGTCGGTGCGGCAATTGGAACGCCAAATCGATTCGCAATTTTACGAACGAATGGCATCGTCGCGCCCCAAAGCCGCCATGCCGGCAAGGACAAACATATCCGATGTTTCCAAAGAACCGGCTTACGAAAGTGAATTTCGCGATCCGTTCGTTCTGGAGTTCCTCGATTTGAAGGACGAATACTCGGAGAACGATCTCGAACAGGCTCTCATCCGGCATCTCGAGACCTTCCTGCTCGAACTCGGCCGGGATTTCACGTTCGTATCGCGCCAGAAACGAATGCGGGTTGGAGATGAATGGTACCGGGTCGATCCGGTATTCTACCACCGCGGTTTGAGGTGCCTGGTGCTCATCGATCTCAAGCTGGGACGCCTCACGCATGCCGATGCCGGGCAGATGGACATGTATTTGAACTACGCCTGCGAACACTGGACCCGGCCGGATGAGAATCCGCCGGTCGGTTTGATCCTCTGCACGCATAAGGACAACGCCGTGGCACATTATGCGCTCGACGGTTTGCGCAACAAAGTGCTTGCGGCGGAATATAAAATAGCGCTGCCGGATGAAAAAAAGATCGCGCAAGAATTGATGCATACTCGTAAAATGCTTGAGACTCGGTCGGTGCTTAAGAATCCAAAGCGAAAGGGTTCGAGACCGCCGGATCGAACATCAAAATCGAGGTAGTCTGATGAAGCCCTTCACCACGCACAACGGGATCGTCGCGCCGCTCGAGGCGCTCAACGTCGATACCGACCAGATCATGCCCAAGCAGTTCCTGAAGCGCATCGAGCGCACGGGCTACGAGGACTTCCTGTTTTTCGACTGGCGGTTCCGCGACGACGGCTCGCCCAACCCCGAGTTCGAGATGAACGCGCCGCGCTATCGGGGCGCCTCGATCCTGCTCACGAAGGACAACTTCGGCTGCGGCTCGAGCCGCGAGCACGCGGTGTGGGGGCTGGAGAATTACGGTTTCCGCGCGATCCTCGCGCCGAGCTTCGCCGACATTTTCTTCAACAACTGCTTCAACAACGGCGTGCTGCCGATCGTGCTGCCGGGCGAGGAAATTGAGGCGTTGTTCAAGGAAGTGCGCGCGACCGCCGGCTACCGCCTCACGATCGACCTCGAGAGCCAGCAGATCGTCACGCCCGCCGGGCGCAAGATTCCGTTCCACGTCGATGACGAGCGCCGCCACCGCATGCTCAAGGGGCTCGACCAGATCGGCGTGACGCTGATAAACGAAGACAAGATCGCGCAGTACGAACAGACGCACGGCATCGCGTGAAAATTCGCGCAAGCGCATGGATGGCCCCGCCGGTGACGCAATCGGCGGGGCGTTTCATTTCAGATGCTGGTCAGGCGCGAGGCCCACAGGTGCTGATCGACGATCGAGCGGATGACGCGGATGTGCTCGGGGCCGGTTCCGCAGCAGCCGCCGATGAAGCTCACGCCGGACTCGAGCATGCTCTTGACGTGATCGACGATTTTCTGTGGCGTCTCGGGCCATACCGGCCGGCCGTTGATCATCTCGGGGATGCCCGCGCTGGCCTGGGCCATGAGCGGCAGTTGCGTGAGCGCGCGCATGCGCCGCACGACTTCAACCATTTCCGCGTGACCCGTTCCGCAGTTGGCGCCGATGATGTCGGCGCCGGCGGCGCCGAGGCGCTCGACGGCTTCCTCGATCGACACGCCGTCGGGGGTGTGCGTGCCGCCGATGCTGCGCTGAAAGGTCATCGTCGCGGCGACCGGCAGCCCCGTCGCGTGCGCCGCGCGGATCGCGAGCTCGGCCTCGTCCGCCGACGTCATCGTCTCGATGAGCAGCAGGTCCACGCCGCCCCCGGCCAGGGCTTCGGCCTGTTGCGTGAACATCGCGCGGGCCTCATCGAGGCGCACGGGGCCGAACGGTTCGAGCCGCTCGCCGATGGGCCCGATCGATCCGGCGACCAGCCGGCCGGCCGGGCATACCGCGCGCGCCAGCTTCGCCGCGTTGCGATTGAGGTCCGCGACCTGGTCCGCGATGCGCGGCCGCATGCGCTCGATGCCGAACGTGTTGGTCGTCGAGATATCGGCCCCCGCATCGTAGTATTCGTGATGCACCGCAAGGACGAGGTCCGGCCGCGATAGCACCGCCTGCTCGCACGGCTCATCGACGGGGAACCCCATCTCCTGAAGCCGCGTGCCCATCGCGCCGTCGCCGACGAAGATATGGCCGCCGGCCAATTTGATGAGCCAAGAGGCTCTCATGATGACGCCTCCTGTTGAATTCACGATTATTTTACACCCAAAGGCGAATCGTCGGAATGTTTTAAAAAGAGTTGGATGATGATGATCAAACCAAAATCGGCGAGGATTCCTTTTTGGAGTGGTGGTTTCGATTACGAGCGCGAGCACGACCGGGGATGGTCAATCCGCCTGCAACCATGCCGCCGGGCGAATCGCCGCGGACCCGCCTCCCAGCAGATCCCCGAATCCGGGCAGCAGGGCGTATTTCTTTTGCCAAGTTGTGTACATCAAACCGCGCACATTGGGCAGTGTCCGCGTCAGGGCAAGCCAGGCCTCGACCCCCGTTAAATCATTGGCGTCGTAGTAGCACGCCGCAAGCGTCCGGAATCCGTTGTCCGCGAAAAACTGCATGCTTTGCGTGCGCGGCGCGGCGCCCCACACGGCGATCGTCAAATCCTTCGGAACATGCTCCCAGGACCCGGTCCAATCGCCTTCCACAAGATAATAATTGCCGTGCGCATTGTGAGACGGATCAAGCATGTCGCTCCAGATATAAATCTCAACCCCGGGCATATGGCGGCGCAGGATCTGCGTCTGGCTCGTGATGCAGTCGCCCAGCAGGCCGGCCATGTTCCGCCCGGCGCACGCGCGGCAACTGCCGCCCATGCGAATTTCGTCCATCGAGAGCAGGACGCGGCGCGGATGCAGCCGCTCGGCAATGGCCCGAGCTTCCGCGTCGAAGATGTCGTAAAGGGCCGGCTCGGCCATGCACATGACAAGCTGGCTCTGGAAGAGCACCACGGGGTGATACCAACTGACGCGCAGGCGCTGGCCGTCGGCGATGCGGCCGCCGGGCAGCAGCTGCAATGCAGGAATGGCGTGGTCAACATTATAGAAGTCAAATTTGCTGTCGGTCAGGGGGGCGTAGTCCAGCCCCTCGGCGAACGTGGTGGCGCCGTCCTCGGAATGCACCACGACGGGCGTGCCGGGACGGCTCAGGACATTGATCGGGCCGACCTCCTCGAGCGCCCAGTCGTCGAGCCAGACCTTGCCGGATATGCCGCCCCACACGCCCACGTAAAGCCGCAAGGTATCGAAACTCATGCTGTTGAACATCAGCGAGACTTTACGCCAGTCGGCGGTTGAGGGAATCGTAAACGTGCGCGGGACGAAGTCGCGCCCGGCGGCCTGAATCAGGAGTCGAAACCCGCCGGCCGGATCGAGCTGGTCGGTTTTGATCCAGAAGCTCATGCGGAAGCAGCGGCGCGGCCGGAGCTTCACTTCCTGCATGATGCGGCCCATGCCACGGTTGGCCGTGAAATTTTCCAGGCGCAGGGAGGAGTTGCCCGCATGCTTGACCTGCGTATCGACGAAACTGATGACGCCGGGCTGGTCCTGAAAGACGAATCCGGAAAACAGGTTGCCGGTCGCGTCCTCAAAGCCGCCATTGACGATCCGCGCGGGATCCTCGACGACGAAGTTTGCCTGCTCACCGCTGGCGACAAAAAGCGCGTCGTTGACGGGGACACCTTCGGCCAGGTTGCGATTGTGCGTCAGTGGGCTGCCGTAGCCGACGGAATAAATCACGGGGATCAGATCCATGCGGTTGCGTTCGCAGGCGTCGCGCACCGCGTCGAGCCGGCGCAAATAATCGGGGCCCTTGAGGCTGAGCGTATCGAGCGCGACCGACATCATCGCGCCGTTCAAGCCGTGCCGCGGCCCCATGTCGAGCAGATTGACGATTTCCGTCACATCGCTGTCCCTGGTCAGATTCCAGCCGAAAATGAAAGCGAAACGGTCTTCGTAAAGCGGCGCGGTCGCGCTTCGCGCGAACTGCACGAAACCGAGCAACTGCGCGATCGCAATGGCCAGGCACGCCAATGCGCGAAAATACTTAATATGCCGTTGTGAAATGGGATCCGCCGAATCGAACATCCGCGCTGTGTCTCCCAAGATGCGAATGCAATCATGATATCGCCGGGCTTGACTTTATTCCACGGCGGAAACCGGCGCTCGTTGCGTCGTCCGGCGGACAATGCACATTCGCGCATGTCAATGGAAATGTGAATCGCTGTATGGATGCGAACAGTGGCCTTGCCCGCGAACGCGGTTTTCCATTTGGCCGGCGCGGGGCGATGCCTATAAGATAGGCCAAGAAGGTTGCGCGGCCCGACTGCGCGCAACCCCGATCTGAAGTGCCAGGTTGTTCGAGCCGTGATTCCCGAGTATTTGGACATCCCGATTTTTCCGCTGCCGAACGTCACGTTCTTTCCGCAAACGTATCTGCCGCTCCACGTGTTCGAGCCGCGTTACCGCGCCATGACGGCCAATTGCCTCAAGGGCGATCGCATGATGGGCGTTGCGCTGCTCAAGGACGGCTGGCAGAGCGATTACTTCGGTCGCCCGCCGATCTGCAAGACGTTCGGCGTCGGCAAGGTCATCGATCACCAGCGCCTCTCCGACGGCCGCTACGACATCGTGCTGGAGGGGGTCTATCGCGTGCGCCTCGTCCAGGAGTTTCCGTCGAAGCCGTATCGCGTCGGGCGCGTGCAAGTCCTGCAGGAACTGCCGATCGACACGCGGCGCGAACAGGTTTCGATGCTGATGAAGGAACTGCGCGAGCTGACAGTGGAACTTGCGCGGCTCGTTCCCGACAGCAAGGATGCGATCTCGATCGCGTGGGCGGCGCACCCGCACCCGCTCGTCGCGGCGAACCAGCTTGCGGCCGCGCTGGTGATCGACGCCTACGATCGCCAGTCGATCCTCGAGCAGGATGACCCGATCCGGCGGCTCAAGCTGCTTCTCGTCCAACTCCGCACGGTCGTGTATCAACTCAGTGGCGGCTATGTGTACAAGGAAGAGATGGTCGAAGAGGAATAATTCAGTCCTGAGTCCTGAGTCATGAGTCCTGAGTGCTGAGGCTCGGTCCGCTTTTTACTCAAACGATTCCCTTTCCATGTCGGTTGTGTTTTCGGCGATAATAGTTTGATTATTTAACCGAGGCGTGACGTGAGTCCCATCACCGAACCACCGGCTGACGCCGATTACTCGCCCCGCGACTACTCGGGCGCATATTGCATCGATCAGGGCGACGGGGCGTTCTTTCGCGGTGACGGCAAGCTGGCGCTGCGCTGGTACACGCGCGCGATCGACAAGGAACCGGGCTTGATCGAGCCGTGGCTGGCCATGCTTCGCGTCCTGATCCTGAAGGGCGACGTCGCCGAGGCGGCCACGTGGATTCATCGCGGGCTCACGATTTTCCCGGAGAATCCGCGGCTTCTGGCGCTGTGCAACGTTCAGCTGGCGCGGCGCGACATGACCGCCAAGGCGCTCAACGACTCGCGCGACCTGCTCGAGCGCAATCCCAAGCTGCCGCTCGCGCACCTGTGCCGCGGCGAAGTGTTGATGGTGACGGGCGGCCGCCATTTCGACAGGTTGTTCCACGAGACGCTCGACCTCGTGCCGGGGGACGATTGGAAAACGCCGCTCACCATCGGGATGATCCTGCAAGACGCCGGTCACCTGCGGCTGGCGACGGGGTTTTTCGCGGAGGCGGTGCGGCGCAGCGAACAGAATCCCGCGGCGTGGTTCCAGCTTGCGCAGTGCCACGCCGCGAGGGGCCACCGCGTCCAGACGCAGCGCGCGCAGAACCAGGTGCGCGCCATCTGCACCGAAAACGACCCGTTGCTGGCGCAGGCCGATGCGCTGCGCTACGGATCGATTTTGAGATGGCTCGCGAAGATCATGAACTAACAATCCTGAAAGAATATGGATATTTCTGCCGCTTCTTCAGGCCTCTCTGCATCACCCATCAATTGTGAATCAAAATCGAAAAGTACTTTTGTCCACATCTGTATGTGAAATCTTGTCTTTTTATCGTTCATCATTCATCATTCACCATTCCAAGCGGGAGTCGCCTTATGAGGCCGTGCTGGTTGATCGGAATGATCGCGCTCATCCTGATGCCGCGCGCGGTTGCCCAGTTGCCTGAAGCAACTACTTACACGCTCCCGCGCTTGAATGCGCTGCCGAAGGCGAAAGTCGTCCGCACGATCGACGGCGACACGATCGATTTGAAAATCGGCGGCAAGATCGAGAGTTGCCGTCTGATCGGGATCGACACGCCCGAGCTGAAAGGCGACGCGGAGAAGACGTTTTACGGCCGCGAGGCGGCGTGGTACACGTTCAACCTGCTCGCGGGGGAGTCGGTGTGGTACGAGGCCGATCCCAAAATGGCGCGCGACACGTTCGGCCGGCTGCTCGTGTTTGTGTACCGGGCACCGGACGGGCTGTTCGTGAACCTGGAGCTGATACGGCTCGGTTACGCGCGCGTTTATGAATATGAGCATGCGCGCGCGGGATTGTTCAAAGGCTATGAGGCGCGTGCGCGAGAGGCCAAGAAGGGTTTGTGGAATCCGACCCTGAAGAATGAGACATCGAAAGCCGCCGCGAATTCGAACGCCCAGACCGCCGCACCAAGACAAACCGTATCGGCATCGACCGGCGCAGCGGCCGCGAGCCCGGGAAACGACGCCGATACTGTTTATGTCACCAAATCAGGGAAGAAATATCACCGCGCCGGATGCCGATCGTTGAGCAAAAGCAGCATCCCGATCTCGCTGGCGACGGCGAAGGCTCGGAGGCTGCAACCGTGCAGCGTGTGCAAACCGTAGGGAGATGAGGGCGGGATGGATTGAATGGGAAGAATGGGAGAAAAATGATTTGGCGATGCGGTGAGTGGTTCGATTACGATTACGATTACGAGCACGAATACGAATACGAATACGAAAAAAAGGCCGGCGATATGCCGGCCTTTTTTCGATATCGATCCGAAACTACATCAGCGTATTGCCGTCGGCGTCGATCATCTTGCCGGTCAGGATCATGACGACATCGACCAGGGCCCAGATGCCGAAGCCGCCGAGCGTCACGAGGCGCAGGATGGCGTCCTTTTTGCGGCCGAGATAGAACATGTGAAGGCCCAGGCAGCCGGGGCCCGGCAACGCCAGAATCATCGCGAGCCACTTGTTCTTGAAATCGGCGCTCTTGGGGGCCGACTGCGCCATCGGCGAGCCGGCCTCGATCGGCTGGAGATCCTTGGTGGCCTCGAGGGCCTGCGCCAGCGTCATGTTGCCCGGGTACGAGCGCAGCAGGCGGCCCAGGGTCTTGTTCATGTCGAGGAACAGGCCGTGCCAGTCGAGCTCGAGCTTGGAGCGCGTGTTTTCGGGCATGACCTGGATGTGAGCGAGGCTGACGGCCATGGACAGCACGTTCATGATGTCGTTGCCGCGGTCGAACTTGTCGGCCATGAGCTCGACGAACATGAACTGCTTGCGGGCGAGCTGGCTCATGACCTGGAAGAAGGCCTTTTCCTCGGCGGGGGTGATTTCCTTTTCGGTGAGGTCCTCGGCGAAGAAGCGGAAGAACTGCATCCACAGGTTGATGTATTCGCGGCACACGACGATACGGTTGTCGAGCTTGACCAGATTCTCGACATACATCTTCTGTTCTTTGGTCAGCCGGACGGGGGCCTGCTTGTCGCCCTTAAGGTCCTTGGCTGCGCCGCCTCTAATGTTGATTGCCATGGGTTATCTCGTCAAGGCCCGGCGGCGCCGCGCGCCAGCCGGGCCACCCTCCCCCCGTGTTAGTCTTTCTTGATCAAGTTGAACGCAAAGAAGAAATACACCATCAAGAGCAGGATGGCGACAAACGTCAACCCCTCGATGCAATAAACCAGGTTGTTGCCCGAGATCAAGCCGGATATGAATCCCATTCGTAGCGACCTCTCAATTCAATCAGCCGACCCGTTCGACCCCGACCGTCTTCTCCTGCATTCGCGGGTGCTCGACCTCGGCCTGGATCTTCTGCTCGGCCTGCTTGGCCTTGAGCATCTGCATGTAGGCGGTCTGGACGATATTCGACGCGTCCGTCGCCGAATACTGGTCCAGGATCAGCATCTTTTCGAAGTTCTGGGCGGCTTCCTTGGCCAGCGACAGCATGCGAAGGGTTTCTTCGTGAATGGCCTGGCGCGTGGCGGGAACATTCATCCGCTCGACGCTGGCCCGGATCTGGGTCAGCTGGTTGCGCATTTCCGAGGGCGGCGCGGCATTGAGCAGCGAGACGGCGCGCGAGCGGCCCTGCGGGCCGATGACGAACTTGAGCATCGTCGTGCTGCCCATGTTCAGGACGATCCCGAACTTGTCGATCTGCTTGTTGAAATCGTTGAGGTACTGGGTCAGCTCGCTGTCGAACTGGCGCTGGTCGAGGCGCAGCTGAAGCGAGTCGAGCAGCTCCTGGGCGTCCTTGACGTTCTGGAAGCTGGAGCGGAACTTCTCGTTCTTGAAGTCGAGCTGGGCGTATTTGAGCTTGTTTTCGATGTCGCGCACGAGGGGCTCCTCGTCGCGGCGGGCGCCGCGGGCGTCAAGCGACGTGAGCCGCTCCTGCAAGGCCGTGGTGACGGTCTTGAGTGCCTCGGGCGTCGATTCCATCAGGCCGGCCAGCTGGGCCTCGAGCAACTTCACCTTGTCCGCGTAGTCCTGGTACTTCTTGGGGTCGAAGTTGTTCTTGAGCTGGTTCATCTCGGCCATGATGCGGGCCATGTCCTTGATCTGGTAGAACCCGGCGCCGCTCTTGCCGGCCTGGTCGAGGCGGGCCTTGAGCGAGTCCATCTGGTCGGCGAAGGCCATACGCTTGGCCTTGGCCGTCACGTCCTGGGCCGTGGTGAGCGCGAAGCTGGCCTCGACCTGCGCCTGCTGGTAGTTGCCCGAATCCATGTGCTCGCGGGCATTCTTGAGGCTGACGATCGCCTTGGCCATGCGGTCGGGCTGGTATTCGAAGCCGTTGAAGCGGCGGGCCGACGCGATGGCGTCCTCGGCGTTGTTGACCTCGGCCATGAGGGCGCCCTGGGCGGCATCGACGGCCTGCGCGCCGATTTCGACGGCCTGCTCGTAGTGGTTCTGCGCGATCATGTCGTCCAGGTTCTTGCGCAGCGCCTGGGCCTGCTGGAGTTTTTCGGGGGCGAAGCGCGGGGCGCCGGCGGCGGTGGCGCGGCTGATCAGGATCTCGCTCTGGCGGGACATGTCCTCGGCCCACTTGCGCAGCGATTCCTGGGTGGCCTGGTTGGCGACCGACTGGGCGTTGGTCGCGGCCTCGATGGCCTCCTGCATGTTGCCGCCGCGCTCGAGCGAGCCCTTGGCCTGGTCGAGCAGGGTCATGGCCTGGGCCAGGGACTGGCTTTCATAGCGCTCGGCCCGTTTCTCGCGGGCCTGCTTGAGCTGATCGGAAGCCTGGTCGATGCGGCTGACGGCGACGCGCTCGAGTTCCTGGTAGAGGATGGAGAGCTGGGCCTTGGTGTCGGCGGCGCGGCGGACGGCCTCGCGGTACTGGGCCTTCTGGATCAGGGCCTTGGTTTCGTCGAGCATCGAATGGGTTTTGTCGAGCTCGACCTTGGCATACTGGCGGCCGCCCTCGCGTTCGTAGCGGGAGAGCTCGTTGGCGATCTCGAGGACGGAGTTGTGGGCGACGACGTGGAACGTCTCGCCGGTGATCTCCTCGGCGGACGTGCTGACCTTGCGGGCCACTTCGATCGCGACGTCAAAGTCCTTTTCCTGGCGGCGCACGGTGGCGAGCGTCAGGCTCAGGCCGGCGGTGCTGAGGCGGGAGCGAAGCTCTTCCTTCATGCCCTGCTTGGCGTCTTCCATGGCGCGGTCGGCGCCGGTCCAGTCGCCCGGGATCTTCTTGTCGAATATCTTCTCCATGGTCTTGAACGTCGCCTCGGCGGCGCCAAGCTGTTCGGAGGCCTTGTTGATTTCGTTCTGCGCGTAGGCGTCGAATTCGGCGTCGATGTTCTTGACGACGTCGAGGGCGCGCTCGGAGGTGGCGCGGGACTCGACGTAGAGCTGCTGGTCGAACTCGCTCTGGGCCTTGGAGGTCAGGTCGTCAAGCTGCTCGACGCGGCCGGGCAGGTAGATGCGGGCCTTGTTGTCGGTGAGGCGGGTGATCTCGTTGCGCGCGTTGGCCAGCTGCATCTTGGCGGCGTTGACCTTGGTCTCCTGGATGAGGGCCTCGGCTTCCTTCTTGACGTCCGGGGCGCCCTTGAGGACGGAGACGTAGTTGGCCTGGTCGAACTTGAGGAGCAGGTCGGCGAAGTCCTGGTGGGCCTTGGAGTCGGACTGGGCGGCGAAATCGGGCGACTTGAGCTTGACGGCGGTGGCGAGCAGGCCCTCGATTTCCTTGAGCTGGTTGTCGCTCTTGACGCGGCGGGTTTCGGTGATGCCCTTGTCGCGGGTCTGGCGCGCGGCGAGCCGCTCGTTCAATGCGGAGCGGTAGTCGTTGTCGCGCTTGATGAAGGACTCGATCTTCTTGATGTGGTCGTCCATCTTGGTGATGGACTCGGCGTAGAACTGCTCGGCGCCCTCGTCGATCAGTTCCTTCCTCATGTCCTGGGTTTCCTTGAGGCCCTTTTCGGCGTCCTGACGCAGGTTGGACAGGAGCGACTGGGTGTCGCCGATGACCTTGAGGAACGTTTCGATGGCGGCCTCGTACTTCTGCTTGTCGTACTGGTCGTTGCGGCCGTGGTCGTTGAGCTGCTGGATGGCGTTGTACTTGCCCTGGTCGATGGAGGCGGCGTCGTTCTTCTTGGCGATCTGGAGCCAGCCCCACGCCTCGTCGCGCAGCGCGCTGGCGCGGCGGGTGATGGTCTCATTGAGCAGGTTCTTGGCCAAGTCGGCGGCCTGCTTGGCCGACACACGCGCTTCCGCATAGCGCGCCGTGCCGATTTCGCCGGCGGCCTTGGTGATGGCCTGGTCGGTCTGCTTGAGAAGTTCGGGCGCGAACCTGATCGCGTCGTGTTTTTGAGCCTCGGCCTTGCGGTTCTGGGCCTGACTCTGGGAGTACTGGGCCAACATTTTGTTGCAGCCCATCGTGGAAATCAGGACGAGGCACAGGCTCAGCAGTCCCAAGTTCCGGCGCAGACGATTGACGGTGTGCACGACAGCATTCCTCCCAGGCAGACTTAACAGGATCCGTGGCAATTTCAAATGCCGGCTTTATTTCTTCTTGACCGGTTCCTTCGAGCGAAGCCGATCGCGATGCATGTGAGGGTAGTAACCCGACTTCATGACTTCAAGGGCGCCGAGGGCGCGCGTGATCTTCAGGTAAATGCGGTGCCAGCCTGCGTAGTAATTCTGGCGCTCGGCCGCGCCCTGATTGCTCAGATGCTCCATCGTCATGGCGTTCTTGAGCATCTCCATCATCTTGTCGCCTTCGAATGCCAGGCCGCGCGGAAGGCGGTCCGAGACCATTCGGTAAAGCCGCGAGACTTCGCTTTTGAGCTGAAGGTAGGCGTTCTCATGCTCGGGCGTGATCGGCCCCTCCCCAAACGCCTTTTGGAAGATCAGCTTGATGCGCATCCATGCCTCGAGCAATTTCTTGATCGATTCGTGGAGGTGTTCTACATCGTCAACCGTCAGTGCCATATGCCCTGAATCTCTTTCCGGTTAATTCGCAAGACTACACGCCGCCCTCGATGCCGCCGCCGCCGCCGGGCCCACCCATGCCGGGCATGCCGGGCATGTTGCCCATCGGATTCATCGCGCTCTGGCGCGCCGACTCTTCCGCGCGCATCAGGGCCTGAGGATCGCTGAACGGGGTCCACTGCTGCCCGAACGGGGGCGCGACCGTCGGCGGCTGGGGCGGCAGCGGAATATAGAGCGAGTAGAACTGGCTCGTCATGTCATCCTTGTTGGTGCGGAATTCCTGAAGGAAGCGGACGGCCCAGTTGCTCTTGATGTTGGCGTCCTTTTCCTGTTCTTTCTGGCGATAGTTCGGAACGGTCACCGTGGCCGAGGTCTGCACCTCGCGGAACGTGAAACCGGGGCCGCCCTCGGGGACCGGCACGAGCCGCCACGCGCGATTGCGCGGCGCAGTGTCAGAGCGCTCCGTGCTGGCGATCGGGATCCCGAAATACTGGAGCGGGGTCATGCCGTCGGCGACAACAAGCGCCTTGACCAGCTGTTCCTTGAACCGCTGGTTCGACATCCCGAGGGCGTCCTTGCGCTCATCGACCTTGGCCATCTCGCCGTCGTTCGGCGTCACGTCGCCGTGCGTGCCGTCATCGAAATATTTTTCTGCTTCGGATTGCGGAACTTTTTTCTGAATCGGCTCGTCGAGCAGCGAGCCCGTGATCGCGTCGAACACGCGCGTGCCGGTGATGACGGTGATCGTCTGGCCGGTGGGAAGCACCGGGGCCGGAGCCGTCGTCGTGGGTTGGTTGGGAGCCGGGGTGCCGCTGGTCGGCGGAGGAGTTTGCGGAGGAGTCTGTGGCGCGGGCGGCTGCGTTGTCGGCGGAGCGCCCGCCTGCGTGTTGCCCTGCTTCAAACCTTGCGCGCGCTTTAAGGCTTCGTTGCCGACGCCCGAGCTGACGGAACCGCTGCTCATCTCCGACGAAATCGCGGAGGTGGCCTCCAATTCCATAAGCCCCTGCGCGGCGCCGCGAGTTGGCGTCAGTACGATCAACGCCGCGGCCAGAGCCAGCGACCCGATCCACTTGGCCGTCGATTTGATTTTCATGGCCTTGTCATCCTTCTAAACCATGCAAAAACAGACATCCGCCCTCCGCTGGTTCTAACGGAAGACGAACTGGACTGTCAATCGACAAATCGCCCCACGCGGCCGAATTTCCGCCTTCGGCACCCGCATCAGGCCTCCATCACTCACAAATGTGGTTCCAAATCCCTCAAACTGCAACCAGAAAATTGTTGTCTCATATGGATTTCTGCATCCGTACCCTGATTCTACACCCGAACGCGTTTTTAGGGGCATCGATTTGCCCCAAAGAGCCCCCAGGACCCAATGGACCTCAAGGCCTAAAACCGATTCATTCGAATATGACGTTGATCTCCGCGATGGCCGCGCCGAGCGTACGGAAATCGCTGTAGCCGGGCTTGTCCTGCGCGGGCGAATGCACCCAGGACAGCCCCAGCTCGATGCGGTTGTATCCTTTCGTGAGCGCGCCGGCCGGCACTTGCCAGGTTTGCGTCGAGAATCCCGCCGGCAACGCGCGCCGCTCCAGGAGCAGCGTGCCGACGCGGGGCTGGATCCACTGCGGCGGCCCGCCGGGCCACTGGAACGGCATGAGCGTGATGCTGAGCCTGGCGGGAGCGGCTCGCAGGAGGGGGAAGTTGAACCAGCCGACGGTGCGCGTGAGCCAGCGCACGGAAAAATCCTTCGACCACGTCTCGGGCTCGCTCCAGCCCGATCCGAGCAACACCGCGGGGACCCATCCCGGACGGAACGCCGGCGGGTCGCCGAGCGCCGCCGTGAGCTGGCCCAGTTTTTCGATCGGCGGCGCCTGGGCGAGCGGCTCGATCATGACGCCGCGCACAGTCGCAGTTTTCCCCTGATCGCCGAAGGCCTGATCGACGCGCCAGTAGGGCGAGTCGGGCAGGTTTTGCGCGGCGTCGGCGGTGAACAACGGTGCGTTCACGCCCTCGCGATGCAGGTAATATTCAAGCGGCACATGCACCAGATGGCTGGTGGCGACGATGCGCTGGCCGGGTTGAACGCGCTCGCGCAGGTAACGGGCCGCCGCGCGCCAGTCCGTTTTCCGATCGCGGTCGGCGGCGTGGAACGCAAGCATGGCGGCGGCGGCCGCGAGAACGATCGCCGGCATGAGGAACGGACGCCTCACGCGTTCGGCGATCGCCAGCGCGCCTTGCGCCATCAGCATGCACAGGCCCGGCACGCAATAGATCGTGTAGCGCGAGTAGAACTTGCGGTTGATGAGCGCATAGAACACGACGGCCGCGACCGGCAGGCCGATCGACCACAGCACGACGAACGCCGCCGCGCGCCGGTCGGCGCGGAAGGCGCGAACCGAGCCGATGAGCACGAAGGCCATTCCAAGAAGCGCGGCGCCCCATGCCAGAGCCATTTGCGGCTGGGGTCCGGCAAGGTGCTCGGCGATCCACCCGACCAGCATTGCCGGATGGATCGGAGTGAATTTCCAGAAGTATTCGGAGGGGGTGGGGATATCGACGCGCGAGCGCAGCGGCAAGGCCGCGAGAACGACCACGCCGATCAAAGCCAGAAACCAAAAGAGCGGGCTGAAATCAAAGCGCCGCCGCTCGAGTGTGGGGGCAATCAGCACAAACAGCAGCTCGCACGCAAGCACCAGCGCGGTTGCATATAATGTATAAAGCGCGACGACCGTGACGACGCCCAAGCCGGTCAACCACGCCCACGCGTTTTTTTCGTGCTCGTGCTCGTGCTCGTGCTCGTAATCGTAATCGTAATCGAATACCCTTCCGGCCCTCACCCACCACTCCCAAAACAGCCACATCTGACCGATGAGGAGCGCGGTGATCATCGCGTAGGGCCGGGCCTCGCGTGAATAATGAATGAGCAGCGCGTGCGCCGAGGCCAGCGCCAGCGTCGCCCACGCCACGCGCGATCCGAACAACCTGCGCGCGAAACCGAAGATCAAAACCAGGGTGATGACGCCCGCGATGGCCTCCGGCAGGCGATGGCTGACTTCCTTCGCGAGCGGCAAGCGGTCGGCAACGGACTGGATGTAATAGTCGAGCGGCGGCTTGTCGCGCGGGATGCGGTTGAGGATTTCTGACGGCGGACCCTCGACGATCCGCGCGCTGAAGACTTCGTCGATCCAGAAGCTCTCGCGCCCCAGATCATGCACGCGCAACCAGACACCGATGGCGAGCAACGCGATGGAAATGCCAATCAGCAACGCGCCGGGTCGGGAGTATGTCGTTTCAGGGTTCATCGCGCGTGAAGGGACCGATGGGAATGATGGGAATCATGGGAAACATTCGTCATTTCCGGCGTTCGCAGCCAACGATGGAGACATTGGCGCATTGCATGATCGCGGTTCCAATTCCGGTTGACTCGGAATGGATTTTAATTCCGCACTCCGCATTTTATTGTTCGCTTCTGGTCAATATTTTCACGAACGCGAAGTAGTCCCATGCGCCGTCGCGCGACTTCATGCGGTAGATTTCGTAGGCGTCCTTCGCCGAGTGCACGGTGCGCTGGCTTGCGACGTGAACGTTGGCGAGCTGGCCGCGCGAAACGAGGTTGAACACCGAATACAACTTAATCCCCGACGCCTGGTTGAGAGGCAGCAAATCGATCGCGACGGTCGTCAACTCGAGCTCGCCCGGCATGGCGCGCCCCGAGGCCCCTTCGGGATAATACACCTCCGACATATACCCGCCGAAGTCGCCGTATTTGACCTTGCAGCGCGGCGACATCAGCGTCTTCGCGAGCGGATGCGACTCGAACAGATCGACGACGTCCTGCGTGACCGGCTTGCCGAGCTCGATCTTCTTGCGCAGGTCGAAGCTCATCTTCTGATACGCAGCCGACGGCAGCGCCAGCAGCTCGATCTCGAACTGCACCTCGTTGCGGCCGATGTCGTAACGCGCCTTGACGAGCGGGGGCGCGGCGGTTTTTTGCACGGTCGTGGCCCCGGCGGGTTGATTCTGTCCAGTTGCGTGCTTGCACGCGGCGCCAAGAACGATCATCAGCATCAGGCAATAAACGGCACTCGGTCTTAACCTCATATCTTCACCTCTGCGCAGGCCAACCTCAGGTTTCTGTCGCCCCTACGGGGCTCATGATGTGAGTGCGGCAGCTTGCTGCCGCTTAAACCCAGGGGAGCTTGCTCCCCGGTTCGCATGCCGGCCAGTCACGGGCAAGCAAGCTTGCCCGGCAAAAGCGGGAGCAAGCTCCCGCACTCCACATGGACTCACGATCCACGCGCTTATCCTTCCACCTTGCGGATCGGGCCCGGGGCTTCGGGGGTCTTCTCCGGATCGAACGGGTTGAAGTAATAGATCCCCTTGCGGTCGCACTGGCGCAGGAACGCCGGGACGCGCTTCATGAAATCGTCGATGTTCTTGTTTGCGGCGGGCGTCCAGCCGTCCTCGGCAAGCGCGGCGAGGCGCGGGTAAAGAATGTATTGCAGGCGCTTCATCGTGGAGATCGACTCGGTCCACACGCACGCCTCGACGCCCATGACCTGGTCCATCCTGCCCTCCGGCACGAGCTTGTCCGTCCAGCGATCGGGGAAATTATAGACGCTCTGGATCGTGTTCGTGACCTTCTTGCCGCCGTATTCCTTGCGGCCGACTTCGAGCCCCTCGTACTGGATGAAATCGAAGTAACACGGGTCGCGCGGGCAGAGAACGACCGGGAATCCGTCCTCGACGCCCTTGGTCAGGACCTGCGGTTTTTCGTGGTGCCACCACAGCAACGCCGACTGGTTGGGGTCGATGCCGGCGGCGCCGATGTCGTCCCAGCCCATGACGATCTTGCCCATCTTGTTGATGTTGCCGGCCATGCGGCGGATGAAGTAATGCTCGAGCTCGACCTCGTTCTTGAGGCCCTGCGCGCGCGTGAACGCGAGGATCTGCGGGTCGGTCTTCCACGCCGTGTTGCCGAAGAACACCTCATCGCCGCCGATGTTGACGTATGGGCCGGGGAACATCGTCGCCAGCTCGCGCATCACGTCCGTGAGGAACTCGTAGGTCTCTTCTTTTGCCGGATTGAACGTGAAGCCCGGATACTTGGGATCGTCGCCGCCGGAGATTTCCGGGTAGGCCTTCGTGGCCGCCGTGGCGTGACCGGGCATGTCGATCTCGGGGATGATGACGATCTGGCGCTCGGCGGCGTAGGCGACGATCTCGCGGATCTCATCCTGCGTGTAATACGAGCGCACGTTGGGGTCGATGCCGCGTTCGGTCCCGCCGACCGTCGTCAGCTTCGGGTCTTTCTTGATCTCGACGCGCCAGCCCTGCGAGTCGGTCAAATGCCAGTGAAAGCGGTTCATCTTGAGGCCGGCCATCATGTCGAGGCATTCCTTGACGGCCTTCATCCCAAAGAAATGCCGTGACTCGTCGAGCATCATGCCGCGGTATCCGAACCGCGGCTCGTCGGCGATCTTGACGGCAGGCAAATTAAGCGGCCATGCGGGACCGTCATAGACCACCGGATAGTGCACCAAATGCGCATCAACCATTTGCAGCACCGATTGCACGCCGTAGAACAGGCCGGTCTCGGCGCGCGCGGTGACCTTGATGCCGCGCGGCGTGACGGTCAGTTCATAGGCTTCGGGGTTCTTCGATGAAATCAACCCCGGTTCGATCACGATCGCGCCCTTGTGCGATTGGCCGACCTTGTTAACGACGTTGACCTTGAGGTTAAGGCCGGTGCGCTCCTTAATGCCGTCCTTCAAAAACTTCGCCGAGAGCTGGCCAGCCGATGAATTGGCGTAAATTTCAGTCCCTGGAGTGACCGCGAAATGGCCTCTGCCCAATTCGCATTGGGCCGGCGCGGGGATGATCCCGACATTGCCGGCCTTGCCTGCGTTCTTCTTCGCCATCATTTCCGCGCACGCAGGCAAGAGAACGGCGATGCACGCCGCCAACACGATTCCGCCCAGCCACCGTTTCATAGCCAACCCCTCCAGTGTTCGTTGAGATGACAAGATGTGCGACCGCGTTCCACCCGCATTGGTAGATCAAATTAAGAGGGTTCACAAGAGATTATTGTCCATTCATGCTCGTACTCGTGCTCGTAATCGTAATCGAACATATCAGCGATTCGACGACCGAGACCTGTTCCGATCAGAAGGGCGTGCCGCCAGCCCCGCAGGGGCAACACGTTTGTAGCCATGCGATTTTAAAAAGAGCCGAACTCCGCAGGAGTGGCACGTGATGGGTGTGCCCGATTACGTGCCGCTCCTGCGGAGCTCGGATTTTATTGGCGATCTTTGCTACAAACGTACCGCTCCTGCGGAGCTGGCTTGGCGCCGTTATCAAATGCTCATAAACCACGGAATGGCCTGACAACCGGAAAATACTTACATTCGAGACGCGGCGGCGCAAAGAATGCCCTCTTTGCGTCCCCGCGTCTCGGCGCGATAAAGACCCCGGCTTGTTACTCCTGCGAAACCTTGAGGAACACGAGATAATCGAAGCCCTCGCGGTTGATGAAGCGTTCAACGTAAGACAGGTCGGGCGACGGGATCATCTTCCGCTCGGTCTTGAAATAAATCGTCCGATCCGGCGTTGCCGGCGCGGCCTTTCCCTTGTTGTTCAGCATCGGAATCGCCAACACCTCCGTAACCCGAACCGTTCCGTCGGGCTGCGAAACCGGCGTCACGGTGATCTCCAGGTCCTCTTTCGGCCTGGCGTCATTGCTTTCGCCTATCCTTACGTTGCCGTCATCTCCATCGCAAACAAGAAGCCGCGGGCGCAACAAAATCCGCGTCTGCGAATTCGACAGGAACTGATGCACGGCATGCGTGTCGATCCTGCCGCTGTCGACCTGGGCGCGCAAACCCTCGTCCACTTTGCCGTATGCTTTGGTGGGCATCGCAAGGAGCTCGATTTCAAAGAGATATTGTTTTCGCGGCTCAAGCGATTTCTTTGTCACATGCGCGGGCTTTGGTTGTGACCGGGCCTCGGTTTTTTCCGGCGCGCGCGCCGCGGGTCCTTCCTCGTGGCCAGCTTGCGTCCTGGCGGCGCGGCTGCATCCAAGCGCGCACATGGCAAGGAGCATGACCATCCACAATGAACTCGAACGTGCAATCATCTGTCGCCTCCAATCAACGAACATGGTACATCCAGCTTCCCCATTCCTAACAAATACCGCGCCAATGGAAATTGCGCGTATTTTCCATTAAAATATCCCCCGAGCCGCGATCCCCCGCTTTCGCCGATTGTGATTTCTCGAAAAACCTGTTCGCGTCTTTTGCGCAATTCTTTCGTGAATTTCGTGATCTTCCCCGCCGTTGCTGTTTTCATTTGCCGCCGCGATCTGTTCCGGTAACAATAGTTGATATGAAAGAGTATCGGGAACCCATCCTGCTGCCGCGGCCGCGCGGGGTTGTCCTGCGCGATGGCTGGTGCGACATCCCGGCCGACCTGGCCGGGCGAATCGATCCCGCGTGGGCGCGGCGCGTCAAGGGCGGCGGTGCGGCCGGACGCGTCGCGATCGTCCTCGACGGCGGTCCGGGCCTGAGCCTTGGCATCGACGAGACGGCGCGGCCGCAGGGCTACCGGCTCGAAGTTGCCCCGGGCGCGATCTCCGTCGCCGGCCACGACCACAGCGGCATCTTTTATGGATTGATGACGCTGCGCCAGCTGGCGCGGCTCGGGCGCGAAACCGGCCGCATCCCGGCCGTCGTCATCGAAGACTGGCCCGACCTCGCCGTGCGCGGCGCGATGCTCGACGTCAGCCGCGACCGCGTTCCCACGATGGAGCGGCTCCTCGAGACGATCGACACGCTCGCCGGGCTGAAGGTCAACCAGATCCAGCTCTACATGGAGCACGCGTTCGCCTACGAGCGCCACCAGATCGTGTGGCAAGACGCCTCGCCGCTCACGGCCAAAGAAATCCGGATCATCGACGCGTTCTGCCACGACCGGTTCATCGAGCTGATCCCGAACCAGAACTCGTTCGGCCACATGGAGCGCTGGCTGCTCCACGATCCCTATAACGAACTAGCCGAGCTGCCCGACAAGGCGCGCGAGAAATTCGCCGGCAGCCGCAGCCTGTGCCCGATCGACGACCGCGTGTTCCCGTTCCTCGAGGAACTCTACGACGAGCTGCTGCCGAACTTCGCGAGCCGCCGGTTTAACGTCGGGCTCGACGAGACGTTCGATTTGGGCAAAGGGCGCAGCCGCGAGGCATGCGAGCGGCTCGGCAGTGGCCGCGTGTATCTGGAGTATCTCAAGAAGGTGTATGAGCTCGTGCGCCGGCGCGGCCACCGCATGCAGTTCTGGGCCGACATCATCCTGAATTACCCGGAGCTCCTGCCCGAACTGCCGCACGAGTGGATCACCGTGCTGATCTGGGGTTATGAAGCGAATCACCCATTTGACGAGCAGTGCCGGCGGCTGCGGCAGTCGGGGCTGCCGTTTTGCGTGTCGCCGGGCACGTCGAGCTGGAATGCCCTGATCGGCCGCACGGCGAACATGCGCGCCAACGTGCTCGGCGCGGCGCGCGCGGCCGAGGGCTCAATGGGGCTGCTCATGACCGACTGGGGCGACAACGGCCACTGGCAACATCCTCCGTCGATGTGGCCGGGATTCGCGCTCGGTGCGGCCGTGGCGTGGTCGCTTCAGGCCAACGAGAACATCGACCTGGCCGCGGCGCTCGACGCGCACGTCTTCGAGCCAAAGAGCGGCCACATCGCGGCGGCGCTGCTCGATCTCGGCGACGCTTATCTTGATACCGGCGTCCTGATCCCGAACGCGACGATCTTCGGCCAGTTGCTCATTTACCCGGAGCGCCCCATCTCCGACGAGCGCTGGTCGGGGCTATCGGCCATCGGGCTCGAGGCAGCCATGCATCACATCGAGCAGGCGCTGCACGGGCTGGCGCCGGCGGCAATGCAGCCTCCGGCCGCGGCCCTCGCCGTCGAGCAGATCCGCCACAACGCGGCGATGGCGCTTCACGCGTGCCGGCAGGGGCTGGCGCGGATCGCCGCCGGCAAAGACGGACGCATCGAGGACGTCCCGGCCGCCGCGCGCGCGCGCCTGGCGGGCGAACTCGAGCCGCTCATCGAGGAACACCGGCGCCTGTGGCTGGCCGACAGCCGGCCGGGCGGCCTCGCCGACAGCGCGGGCCGTCTCGAAAAGCTTGTCTCTTGTTATCGACTTGCATAAATTAGTCTCAATTGCAGTGCAGTCTTCGGTCGAGGATCGAACCCGGTGAAATTACAGTATGCATCCCGAACGCATGTCGGACTGGTCCGTCCATCCAATGAAGATTCGATGCTGGCCATTCCCGACGCCGGCGTATTCGTGATCGCCGACGGCATGGGCGGCGAAGTCGCCGGCGAAGAGGCCTCGGCCCAGACGATCAGCAGCATCGACCAGGCGCTCAGGCCGCTCGCGCAGAACCCGCCGGCCAATCCCGACCAGCTCGAGCTGCTGCTGCAGGACGCGCTCATGCAGGCGCACCGCGACGTGTTCGACATCTCGAAGCTCAACCCGCTCAAGCGCGGCATGGGCTCGACGGCCTCGCTGCTGTGCGTGCACCGCGACGCGTGGATGGTCGCGCAGATCGGCGACAGCCGCGTGTATCTCATTCGCAACGGCCTCATCCGCCAGATCACGACCGATCACACCGTCGTATGGGAGCTTTACAAGCAGGGCATCATCGAGCGCGACCAGCTCGCGCTGCACCCGACGCGCCATCTGCTGACGCAGTGCATCGGCAGCTCCGAGCCGATCAAGATCGACCTGTTCGAGGGGGCCGTTCGCAACGGCGACATGTTCCTGATCTGTTCGGACGGCCTGACGGGCTACGTTCCCGAGGAGCAGCTCAACGCGACGCTGGTCGATCCGGCGCTGGACCTGGACCAGATGGCGGACGAGCTCGTCGAATCGGCGCTGGCCGGCGGCGGCGGCGACAATATCTCGCTCATCCTGCTGCGCGTCCATCCCGATCCCGGCGACCGCTGGCTGGCGATGTTCCACGCCGACCAAACGTCGGTGGGGTAATGGAATTTCAAAAAAATCGTGCTCGTGCTCGTAATCGTAAACGCAATCGAACACGCGATCGCATGGAGACCATCATGCCGCATGGAAGCGAATTCGATTGCGACAAAAAATAAATATGTCGAGCGTTTCAGCGAAGGATCCGGATTTTCGATTACGATTACGAGCACGATTACGAGCACGATTACGAGCACGAGCACGACGACTTGCCATGCTTTGCGCCGAATCTACTTTGATTCGCTCTCGTGAATCTCGGGCGGCTCGGGATGCACGGTCACGTCGGCGCCGGGGATGATCTCCTGCAGTTCCTGCTCGATGCGCTCGGTGAGGGCGTGGACGTTGCGCAGGGTCTCTTCCCCGCTGACCAGGATGTGAATATCGATGAACGCCTTGGGGCCACTGTAGCGCATGCGCACTTGATGGCAGTCGATCACGCCGGGGATCGATTCCACCTTGCGCGTGATTTCATCGGCCTTGCCGCGCGGGGCGGCGTCGAGGAGCGCCTGGATCGAACGCATGCCAAGCCGCACGCTGACCCAGGTCATGATCGCAGCCACGACGAGCGCGCTGATCGAGTCCACCTTGTGCAGGAACGGCCATTGCGGCAGGGACTCGCCGGCCTTGACGCAGATGAGGCCCAGGATGACGACCGAGGAGCTCCACACGTCCGTGCTGAAATGAAGCGCGTCCGCCTCGAGCGCCTGGCTGTTGTGCTTGATCGCGGCGCGCATCAGCATGCGCGACCGCGTGATATCCACCACGATCGACGTCGCCATCACCGCGAACGACCAGAAGTTCACTTCGATTTCAATCTGGGTCTTGCCGAGCAGGCGCTCGGTGGCTTCCATAACGATCCAGACGCACGTCGCAAGCAACAACACAGTCTCGATGAGCGCGGAGAAATTCTCGACCTTGCCGTGGCCGTAATGGTGCCCGATGTCGGCCGGCTTGCCCGAGATCCTGACCGCGAAATAAGTCGTCACGGCCGCGAGAAAATCGAGCGCCGAGTGCGCGGCCTCGGCCATGATGCCGAGGCTGCCGGTAAGGAGTCCCACGACCAGTTTCATGGACGTCAAACCGGCCGCCGCCATCACCGACGAAAAGGCCACGAATCTTTTTTCCTGATCCGCGTGAAGCTGGGTTTGATCGCTCAATGCCATGACCAACCTGAAATGATTGATGGGCGCCGGCTGGCACGCCCGCGCCTTAACGTATGAATCGGGCGCGATATCGCACCGCGCCCGTCAAGCAAACCGGTTTCGAAACTATCACGCTCTCGAATCGCAAATCAACCGAACTTCATGCGGCGCCGCGGCGGATCCGGTTGTTGCCGCGCCGTTTGCCCGCGCATTATTTGTTCGCGGCCGCGGGGCTTGCCATGTAGTTCAGCACGGCCCAGCCGTAGAGCTCGGCGGCGGAGTCGCCGGCCGTGCACTGGCCCATGTAAATCTTCTCGCATTTTTGCAGGGTGTCGCCGCCAAGGAGCATGAAGCCGCTGACGGCCGAGTTCTTCTCGCCCCGGCTGCCGCCCTGCTCGCCGGCGACGGTGGCCCACATCGCGCCGCCCTTGTCGGTTTCGCCATACATTTTCCCAAAGGTCTTGGCGAACGCCTGAACGTCGGCGTCGGTGAAGACGACCTTGCGCCGGGCGCACTCGACCATGAAGCGCAGCGTGTCCTGCAGGAACTCGATCTTCTCGGGCTGCGGCTCGCCCTTGAAGGAGGGGGTGTTGACGCTGATGTTGTCAGCCTTCGTCCAGCCCTTGTTTACCGGGCCGTACCAGTGATCCATGTAGGCCGCGCCGTCTTTTTCGGTGATGAGGGTCTTGATGAACGTGGCGAGCTGTGTGGCGCGCCGCGCGTAGAGCTCCTTGCCGGTGGCGTCGTTCATGTAAAGGAGGGCGGTGCCCATCGCCGACAGCGCATACGGCGCGTCGGGCACGCCGTCGCACCAGATCGGGGCGCCCTTCTCGATCTTGTAGTAGCCGCCTTCGCCCTGATCGACCCACGCCTTCTCGTTTTCAAGCTCGGCGAACGTTTCCTCGGCGGTCGTCAGGTACATCTGGCCGCGGTGCGCAAGCCCCGCCATGTCGGGGTATTTCTTGATCATCGCCGCGACCTTCGCGAGCGGAACCATGATCCGGCCCGATTGGTGCGACAGCAGCACACAGCGCTGGGTGGGCAGCGTGAACGGATTGTGCGCGATCGGGACGTTGCCGCCGAGCTTCCGGACCTTGAGCACGCTGCCCGGCGTGTTGACCTTGGCCTCGAGCGTGTCCATCGTGAGGCCGAGCCAGTTGCCGACCTGGTTGCCCGTCAGCAGGTTCATCACGACGATCGAGAATTGTTTCGGGTTCTTCGAGTCGGGGGTGATCTGAATCGTGAGGCTGTTATTGTCCTGATGCGCGACGGCCTGCAGCATGAACGAGGGCTTGCCGTCCTTGTCCAGGACCGTGGCCGGCTGGCCGAGGGTGTATTGGCCGTCGGTGAGCCACCCGTGATGCAGCACGCCCTTGTAATCGACGCCACCGGACTTGTCGGCGCGCGCGGTGTTGACCATGTCGGCCATTGACACGAAGTTGTCGATGTAATCGCCGTTCTGGGTCGCTTCGTACATCAGCAGGTAGGCGTCCATCTCGTAGGAGTCGGCCCACGTGATGCCGCCGTTGAGGTTGCTGGAGGCCTTGTTGGCGCGGGCAGCGCGAACGCGCTCGCCGCAATCGTCGAAATGCTTCAGCAACGCGGCCGTGTCCGCGGCCGGCGCCGTGTTGATCGCCGCCATCACAAGAATCGCCGTCAGTAACCCGCCGACCGCCTTGAACCACCTGCTCGCCATGGGTCGATCCTCCTGTTATCAATCAAAATTGAGCATGAACCGTTTTGATACGTACGACCATCATATAAGTGCCGACTCGAACAGGCACTCAAAATCACACTTCACGCGGCGATTTGCAACAACTTCACGCCTTATGGACATGCCATTCCACTGGCCCGCCGCGCGGCGTGTTGTGCTATGCTCGTTGGCGCCATGAAGAACCCGACCGCGCCAGAGACCAATCCCGCGATGCTGCTTGCTGCGGCGGCGCTCGCCGTTTTGGCGTTCGCGGTGTACCTGCCCGCGATCAGCGGCGGGTTTATCTGGGACGACCTGCCGCTGGTTTTCGACAACGCGCTGCTGCGCGACAAAACCGGGCTGTGGCGGATCTGGACGACGATCTCCAGCATGGAGGCCGAGGACCATTACCGGCCGCTGCAGTACACGCTCCTGTGGCTGCAATACCAATGCTGGGGCAACTGGACGGCCGGCTATCACGCGGTGAACATGCTGCTGCACGGGGCGGTCGCCGTTCAGATCTGGCGGCTCATGCGGCGGCTGGGGCTGCCCGGCGCGTGGATCGGAGCGGCGCTGTTCGCGGTCCATCCGGTTCACGCCGAATCCGTCGCATGGATCTTCGGCGTCAAGGACCTGGTCTCGACGCTGCTGTGCCTGGCGGCCGTGGAAATGTACCTGAATCACGAGGAACGCGGCGGCTGGAAGTGGCTGGCGCTGGCGGCCGCGGCGGTTTTCGCGGCGATGCTCGCCAAAAGCACCTCGACGATGCTGCCCTTCGCGATCGCGATCCTCGCCTGGTATCGCCGGGGGCGGATCACGCGGCGCGAAATCTTAAGCATCTCGCTGCTGGCGGCGATCACGCTGGCCGTGGCGCTGGCCGATACCTATGTCGTAAAGATCAATAATGCAAACCGGACGATGATCGTTCCGCCGCTCATGGACCGGCTGGTACAGTCCGGCATGGCGCTGATGTTCTATCTCGGCAAGCTCGCCTGGCCGGCCGGGCTGAGCCCGATCTATCCGCAGTTCGCATACCGGCTGGGCGATCCGCTGCATTGGCTGCCGCTGGCGGCGACCGTCCTCGTGACGGCGGTGTTGTGGCTGGCGCGCGGGAGCATCGGCCGCGGGCCGCTGGCTTGCTGGCTTGATTACGCCCTCATGCTCGCGCCGATGCTGGGCCTCGTCTATTTCGGGTTCCTGACGAAATCGCCGGTCGCCGACCGTTTCCAATACATGGCGAGCATCGGCCCGATCGTGGGCATTGCCGCGCTGGCCGGCGGCTGGATCGCGAACGCCGACGGGAAATCGCGGCTGATCCGCGCCGCGCCGGCGATCGCCGTCCTGGTGGCGCTCTCGCTGCTGACGTGGCGGCAGGCCGGCTTTTACCGCGATCAATTTACTTTTTTCCGCCGCGCACTGGAAATCGCGCCCGAATCGCCGGCCGCCTATTACTGCCTCGGCGTGCGCGCCTGGGGCCACAACGAGTTTCACGCCGCCGAGAAACTGTTCGCGGAGGCCCACCGGCTCGATTCGAAGGACAACGAAACCATTTACGCCCTGGGCAACTCGATGGCCCGGCAGGGCAAAACGGCCGAGGCGGTCAAGTTCTATCGCGATAAGATAGGCGAGGGCTGCACGAATGCGAAGGTGTGGGGCGCGCTCGCGTGGCTCCTGGCGACCGATCCGCGGGTGCGCGATCCCGAACAGGCCTTGCGGGTCGCGACCGAATGCGTTGCGCGGTCAAAGGCACCCGATCCCAAGTTGTGGAGCACGCTCGCGGCGGCGCAGGCCGCCAACGGCCAAACGCGCGAAGCCGCCGCGACCGCCCGCAAGGCGCTGCAACTGGCCAAGGCAAACAACCTCATCGGAGTCCAGCAAATCCTCGAGCAGTTGATCCCGCTCTACGATGAAGGCAAGCCATACATCGCGCCGCCGGCAAGCAACATCGGGTTGTAGAGTCGTTCTCGAAAATAATTTCCGTTTGCCGCTTGTAGTGCAGCACGTACTTTGGTGCGGCGGCTTGCCGCCGCTTTGTTTTGCGTTGGACGATTCCTTTATTTTTTCGCGCAAAACCGGTCGTGAGACAAAAGCGGCGGCAAGCCGCCGCACTCCAAGGCGGTTTTCGGCGCTCGATGAGCGCCCCATCAAATGTGCGATAACTTTCGAGAAATGGTCTAATTTCGATTACAGGCACGAAAAAAGGGTGAAGCGCGGACCTGGTCCACGCTTCACCCTTCGCTCTTTTCAATTTTGTTTTACAGGTCCTTGCGGCCGGTGCGGATCGAGGCCTCCGTCGGGTGGATGCCCGCCTCGAGCAGGGCGCGCGTCTCGTCCTCGCCCTTGCTGCGCGCCTCGGTGCGGATCATGACCTCCTCGGCGATCTCCTGCGGGATGACCAGCACGCCGTCGGTGTCGCCCAGCAGGAAGTCCATCGGCCGGATCAGGACGTCGCCCCACCAGATCGGCAGGTTCCAGCCGCGGATGCGCGAGTAGTGGAAGCCATCGACGCAGCTGGAGTACTTGGCGTAGATCGGGAAGCCCAGCTTGCGCACGAAGCCGACGTCCTTGGCACCGCCGTTGATGACCGCGCCGCGCACGCCGTTCTTGATGCAGGTCGTCGTGGCGAGCTCGCCCCAGAAGCCGCTCTTGTGGTCGTTGCCGCAATCGACGACGACAATCGAGTTTTTCGGATAGGAACCGACCATCTTGGCGCCCATCATGCCGCGCTCCTCGGGGCACGGGTCGCTGATCCACTGGATGGTGAACGCAAAGCCGGCCAGCGCCGGCTCGTCGTTGGTCATCCACTTGGTCAGGCACTTGACGTCCGGCCCCAGCCACTGGTTGTGGAGGTTCATCTCCTGGAAGATGTCGATCACGGCGCCGGTGTAGAGCTTGCTGTAACGCTCGCACATGTCGTCAATATTGAGCTTGTACGGCGACGGGAACTGGCGCACCTCGCACAGGCTGAGCTCGCCGGCCTTGTTGGGCTCCATGATCATGTTGTTGTAATCCATCGGTCGATTCCTTCCGTTCCTGACGATATCCGGATTATTAATTTTCCAAACTGTTTGCCGTGCCCGGGGCCCATTTCCCCCAACTATGTCTCCCGCCTGCGTCAAGCTTTGGCGGCTTGTTCCCGATTCAGCCACACCGTGAATATATAACTCACGATCGGCAGCAGCGCCGCGACCACAAGGATCACGGTGTAGCTCGGCTTACCGGTCGCGGCGGCTTCCGCCGAGAACCCCGGCTTGGCCGAAAATGCCAGCCACCAACCCGTGAACAGTGTGAACAACGTCGTCCCGCCCTGCTGGCCAATGCCGCTCCAGCTCATGACCGTGGCGACTTCTTGCTTCGGGAACGAGTCCGAAACGAGCGCCAGCATGTTGGCCACCCACAGCCCCCACGCGAACGTCAGGAAGCTGATGAGCGCAATCGCCAGCGCGGCCGTGTTGGTTTCAGCGATCAGGAAGCTGACCATCATCCCGACGGCGCCGATGCCCATCACGATGATGCGCGACGCAATCGGCCGTCTGCCGTTCGCGATCAACGCGCCCGACCACCAGCCGCCGACGATGTTGCCGATATCGGCCGTGGCGAACGGAATCCATGCAACCGCGGTGATTTTTGTCCAGTTGAAGCCGAATTTGTCATTCAGGTAGTTGGCGATCCAGTAGGCGACGAAGAACCACACCGGGCTGGCCAGCGCGCGCGCGATGAAAATGCCCCAAAACCGCGGCTTGACCGCGACTTCCCAGAACGGGGCCTTCTTGCCCTTGACCTGATCATGCTCGATCAGTTCGCGCTCCTCGGCCGTGATCCGCGGATGCTGGCCCGGCGCGTGATACAGGTAAAGCCAAAAGGCCACCCACGCGATCACGAACACCGGCGTCACGACGAATGCCAGGCGCCAGTTGCCGGTCACCGCCAGCGCAAAGCCCATGATCCATGGGGCGACGATCGCGCCGATCGACACGCCGCCGTTGAAGAATCCCATCGCCAGGCCGCGCTCCCTCGTCGGGAACCACTCGGCGACCGCCTTGCCGGCGCACGGCCAGTTGCCCGCCTCGCCGATCGCAAGGATGGAACGCAGCACGATCAGGCCAACCAGGCCGGCCGACAGCGTCATCGCCCCGATCGTGATCGTCCCCGTCGGCAGCAACGCGTGCATGGCCGCCGAAACCGACCAGATGCCAATGAACAGGACGAACCCGACGCGTGTTCCGATTTTGTCAATGATCGGGCCGACAAAAAACAACGCCGCCACCGTCGCAATCGTAAACGCCGAAACGATCCACGAATATTCAAGGTTGCCAAACCCGAGTTCTTTCTTGAGCGTCGGAGCGAGGAACGACAGCAGCTGCCGATCGACATAGTTCAGCACCGTGGACAGGAACAACATCAGCAGGATATACCACCTTAGATGCCCCGTTCTCATCCCACGGACGACTTCTTTCCAACCTTTTCCTGCCACCGCCCTCCTCCTTCTATTCCCCCACTATCAACTTGCTATCGGCATCGAGCCCACCGGCCCGGCAGTTCCACGCTTGCACTCGGGCTACTGCATCACATCGACCGGCTTGCCGGTCTCCAAACATTGATGGACGGCCAACGCGGCCGCTGTGGCAGCCCTTCCGTCCTGACCTGACGGGTATTTTCCTTCGAGCTGCTTGATGTCGCCGCCGTCCTCGAGCCACGTCACCAGCCGCATGAAATCCTTGATCGGATCGACGAAATAGCCGCTGTGAAGCGATCCGCCAAGAGCTAACGGCTGAACATGGGCCGAGTTTACGTTGAAAGTTTTCATCCCGCCGCCCGAGAAGCAGCCGCTGAAGCCGCGATCCTGCGTGTCGAGCTCGAGAACCCCCTCGCTGCCGACGAACCGCGCGCCCTGGTTGACCACCGCCGGGAACGTCTCGGGCAGGATCCAGCTGATATCGACGCTGAACACCGCGCCGCCGCTGAACTCCAACTCGGCATGGACCGAATCGTAGGTGTTCAGGCCCAGGCCGCTCAGCTTGCCCTTCCAGCCCTTGGCCGAGTTCACGCGGACAACTTCCTGGCCCAGGCTCCAACGCAGCATGTCGATCTGGTGGACGCCGATAAACCAGAACGGCGTGGTGGCCTCGGCCCACTTCGGGAACCAGTCGCGCGGCACCACGATCGTGTCTTCCATGTAGCAGTTTCCGTATTGAACCGTGCCGATCTTGCCCTGCAGGATGAACTCGCGGGTCTTCTGCTGGACCTGGTCGTAGCGCTTATGAAAATCGACGAACAGCAGGCGGCCGGTTTCCCGGGCGACGCGGTTCATCTCGTCGCAACCCTCGACCGTCAAGTCCATGGGCTTTTCGCAGATCACGTGCTTGCCGGCGCGCATGGCCTTGATGGCCATGTCGCGGTGCAAGTGGTCCGGCGTGACGACCGATATGGCGTGAATGTCTTCTCTGGCGATTAATTCATCGTAATTGCGGGTGCCGTCGATTTTCCACTCGGAGGTCATTTTATCGACGGTTTCCTGCGTGCGGGCGCACATCGCCACCAGCTTGGCGCGGCCTTCGGCTTCCAAGTCGCGAACCGCGTTCATGTGATGGCTGGCCCACACGCCACCGCCGACAATACCCAACCCCGGAACTGTTGCCACAATGCACCTCCGCTCCGACCCCATTTTCAATCCTCGGCAAAATGCGGCTGACACCGCTGCGGAAAACAATAAATAACGAATCCAAGTCCAAAGAGTCAAGTTGTTTCCGCCAAGGAAACATCTTTTTCAAATTTTATTTCAAAATTTAATGATTCACCACTCACCATTTGCGATTCTGATTCATGATTCCATTTCGTGCCTTGATTTGCTAAAGATGGTGCTGTGGCGTCGTGCGCCACCGATTCTTTCACCCGGGAAAGCTGGGTCCATGGCCTCCGAGAGCAAAGATTATTACAAAACGCTGGGCGTTGAGCGCGATGCGACGGCCGATCAGATCAAGAAAGCCTATCGCAAGCTGGCGATCAAGTATCACCCCGATAAGAACGCCGATGACGTCGCCGCGGCCGAGGAAAAATTCAAGGAAATCTCCGAAGCCTACGAGGTCCTGAGCGACGAGCAGAAACGGGCCGCTTACGACCGTTACGGCTATGAAGGCGTCAAGGGCCAGTTCCGCGGCGGCGGGTTCAGCTGGGACGATTTCCATCACGCCGGCGAGTTCGAGGACCTGTTCGGCGGGCTGTTCGAGTCGTTCTTCGGGTTCGGCGGCGGCGGCCGGGGCGGTCGCGCGCGCGGCCGCGATTTGCGCATCCGCCTGGACCTGACGCTCGAGGAAGCCCTGATGGGCAAGGAGGCGGAGCTGACGCTCAAGCGCATGGAGCTGTGCGCGGGGTGCAACGGCTCCGGTGCGCGCGCCGGTTCGTCGCCGCGCACGTGCCCGCGCTGCGGCGGCCAGGGGCGCCTCAGGCTGGTCCAGGGTTTCTTCAGCATGACGACCACCTGCGACGTGTGCCACGGCCGCGGCCAGGTGATCGGCGATCCCTGCCCCGATTGCCATGGCGAAGGCCGCGTCGAGCAGAAGGCCACGATCCGCCTGCGCATCCCGCGCGGCGTCGATGACGGCAACCAGCTGCGCCTCGTCGGCGAAGGCGAAGCCGGCCCTCCCGGAGGCGACCGCGGCGACCTCTACGTCGTGCTGGCCGTCAAACGCCACAAGCGCTACGAGCGCGACGGCTACGACCTGCACGCCAAGGAGCCGATCAGCTTCACGCTCGCGGCCCTGGGCGGCGAATGCACGATCGAGACACCGTACGGCCCGCACACGCTCAAGATCCCGGCCGGCAGCCAGCCCGGCCAGGTGATCCGGATCGCGGGCTACGGCGTCCCGCGCGGCGACGCCGAGGATTCCCCGCGCGGCAGCCTGTTCTGCCACCTGACGATCCAGGTCCCCAAGAAGCTGACCGACCGCCAGCGCGAGCTGCTGCAACAACTCGCCAAAGAGTCGGGCGAAAACCACTCGCCGTCGGCCAAGGGATTCTTCGACAAGGTCAGAGAGAAGATCGGGCTGGAGTAATTACGCACCGGAGCGCCGATCTCCGAATCGTCAATTTGGTTTTTTGCAGCAATTGCATTTGCCACTACGCCAGTATTGATGAGAGGTGGTCCGCAAAAAATGTTGGCAAACAAAATGCCTTGTTTTTGGCGAGCAGCGGTGATCCCGTTGGCGTTATTATGTTGTCAGGCATGCACTGTCAGCGTTTGGAAATATGGCCTCCGCAAAGAATACCACCTAAAGGGAATTGAAGGTATTTCGCCAAACGATTTGGGGAAACCGGATTTTTCCGGATACCTGTTGGTATCATATGGCAATGGCACCGGCAGCTCGAACTTGTTTTATGAGAAATATTTTTGCGCTATTCCCATCATCGACGGAAGGGTTCAGGATCCGTTTGATTACAAAGGCTCGCAAACCGGCCTGAAATGCATTGCGAATGATGTATCCCCTGAGCGTTTGAACAGAATTCGAAAATACAGTTTTGACGCGGAATCAATAAATCTGGCGTCAAAATTATATTATGAGAAAAAATATATTCCGAACGACCGCTACCATAACCCGCAATTTGGATCCGGCTACTCTGTCTCTGATGGCGTGAGTTTGATCCCGTATCATCCGAATACAATGGAGTTTGCGGATCCGGAGAAAAATTCGAGGGTTCACTGGCGTCCGGGCAAGAATCCATTGGAGCCTCCGTTCGATGTGACATGTCGCGTCATTATTCTGCCTAGCACACAACCTGTTTCTAAGCCGGAGCGGGTTCGAAATGTATTTGGAGCAGTGATTGAAACTCCATTCACGATTGTTGCTGATCTGTCCACGTTTCTGTTGTTTTGCATTTTCGACCCCAAGAACGCGTTATCGTATTGGGGCGATGAGGCTGGATTTTAAGTAGCGTTTTTTGTCGCAGGCGAGCAGGATCGGGCAGAATCAGGTCTTATAGGTCCCACTCAACTAAAACACCGGGAGAAACGTCATTAAACCTCTCACTTCATATACACCCTGCCCTGGTCGTCCATGCCGATGCTTGTGCCGTTGCCTAGATCGAGCGTCTTGGTGATCTGGTCCGGCGGCGGATCGAACGTGAACACTGCGCCTTCGTTGGCCGCTTTTTCCAAATAAACGAGTAGGCGGTCCGCCTTGGCCAGCGCGGTCGCGCACACGTCCGGCTTGCAGTTCAGCGTCGATTTCGACACCAGCAACGTGAACGGCCACGTGATGAGGTTGAAGAGCCTCTGCTTGATGCCCGGCCGGTGTTTGCCTTGCTCGACTTCGTTGAGATATTCGAGGCTCTTTTGCAGGCAGTATTTCAACATCTTGAAGATCATCAGGTATTCGCCGGCATCGCATCGCCGGCTGATCTCGGAATTGTGGAAGATGAATCGCGAGACGAAGATGCGGATCCCGTGATCGAAGTCCTTGGGATTGGCCGTCCAGCCGTGACCCTTGCCCGACAGCGCCTTCACCCACTCGCCGCTCTTCGCGCACAGCTCGCAGTAGGACAGGAAGTAGCCGTTCATTTCCGCGCTGTCGGCGGCGGTGGTGCTGGTGAGCTTCTTGAGTTTCTCGAGGATCGGCTTTGCGCGTTCGTCGGTGATTTTGTAGGTCCAGTTCATGGCGTAGCTGATACCCCACGCGAACTCGAAAAACTCCGGCGGCGTGAACAGCGTTTCGAGCAGCTTGTCCGGCCCCGGCTTGGCCGCGGAGAAGATCTTCAGATTCGGACCCGTCGCCATGGGAACCTCCCGAAAGAAAATCCGTTTGTTTTGACTAACACATTAGCTTGCCGAATTCGAGAATATTAGGCAGCCTGATATCTCACCGTCGATTTCGACTATGGAATTTTTGATTTTCATTTGACTGCCTGGCAGCCTTGGCGTCTTGGCGTAAAAGAATTTCTCTTCTGTGAGGTCTCCGCCTCTCGGCGTCTCTGCGATAAAAATCCCGGAGTCGGCTCGGAGAGCCGACCTACCTTGACTCTTTTTCGCGAATCGCCAAGTATGTCTGCATGGAGCCGCGCCGCAGACCATCACCGCGCCTTGTCGCCGCCCATGCCGTGGGCCTGATCCTTGCCTTGGTCGCGGTCGCGTTCTGCGTGTGGGCCGAGATCAACTGGGCGCTCATCAGCGACCCGTTCCGCGCGCGCGGCAGCTGGCCCAATCCGTTCGCGGTGTTCCCGTATCTGTTCGACTCGTGGTCGTCGCTGCGCGGCGGATTCGACTGGCGCGGGCTCATCTTCGGCGCGCTGGCCGTCGCGCTCACGACCGTGCTCGGCGCGTTCCTCCTCGAGTGCTTCGAAATCTATGTCGGACGCGCGGCGTGGCTGGCGCTGGCGTTTTTGTTCGGCCTCGGGATGGCCGGCGTCGTCCTCGAATGGCTCGCGATCCCGTTCCTGCTGGGCCGCGGCTCGATCGCCGTTTCGCTCATCGCGCTGCTCGCGATCCTCGCGCTTGGTGCATGGCGCGCGGCGCGGCGGCCGCCGCATTCGATCCCCGGCGCGGTCGGCGACCCCGCCGATCACAGTTACCGCCACGTGCAGGCGCGCAAGGCGTTCCGCAATTCGTTGACGCACCCGCGACGTCCGCACGAGATCATCTTCGCGGTTGCGGCCTTGTTCGTCATCGCCGCGATTACGGCTGCCAACTTCTGGCACGCGATCCTTTACCCCGAGGTCTATTGGGATTCGCTGATCCTGTACATGGGCTACGCGCGCCAGACGTTCCTCGCGCACGGCTTCCCGATCAAGGTCTGCGGCCACGTCGGGATCGGGCTTGGCGCGAACTACCCGCATCTCTACGCGGTGCTGGGGTCGGGCGTCGCGACCGCGATGGGCGAGTGGAGCGAGCTGCCGCAGCGCATCATCGCGCCGCTGGCCGGCCTCGCCACGACCGTGCTCGTTTATCAAACCGCACTGCGCATGACGCGCCACGTGAACGCCTCGCTCGCCGTCGCGCTCCTATATCGCTCGATCCCGCTCGGCATCATGTATGACCAATACGGCTCCGATTACGCGCTGGTCATTCTCTTCACGGCCGGTTTCCTTTACCTCTCGATCCTCTACATTCAAGACGCACTGCCGGGCTATTTCGTCCTGATGACGCTCCTGATCGCGATCTCGATGCACATTAATTACCTGATGGGCATCCTGTGGCTGCCGTGGGCGCTGACGATCGTGATTGCACATAAGTTCGTAGTCCCGCCTTCAGGCGGAACGACGAACGATGCGCCTTGGACGACGCTTACAGTCCGCCCCCCCCTCATCACATTCCTGTTTTCCAACCGCTTCTGGCTGTGGCTGGTGATCGCGTGCGCGATCGGTTCGACTTGGTATATTCGCAACTGGATCGTGACCGGCAATCCTGTTTATGCGTTCTTCTACAAGTTCCTCGACGGCAAGCACATCAATGGAGACGTGATGGCCGCGGCCGAAAGGGAATGGCAGTCCAACGGCTACGGCATCGGCCTGTTTGGCGCGACCGTGCTCGAGCGCATCCGGCACGCGTGGGGCTTCTTCACCGGCTTGAACATCGTCATCCAGGGCGAGGGCGCGGAAAAGACGGCGCGCTGGACGTTCAGCACGCCGAGCTACAGCATCTCGCCGGTCTTCATGGGCTTCGCGATGCCGGCGCTGATCGCGTGGCTCGGATCGTTCCTCGCGCTGCGCCGCGGGAGCGACAAAATACCCGGCGCGCGCGCGTTCGGGTTTGTGGTCGGAACGCTCACGCTCGCGCTCCTCGCGTTTCACTTCGTGCTCGCACCGTTCTACCTCTACCAAATCATCTCGATCATCCCGTGCCTCGCGCTGCTCGTGGCGGCGGCGTGGCCATGGTGGTCGATCCGGCCGTGGCGCTGGGTGCTCGGCGGACTTGCATTGCTGGTCGCGATCGCGCCGGGTCTCGGCTGGTCGCTGATGGGATTTAAATTGATCGGCGAATTCGAGCCCACGCCGGGCGCGCGCAGCGAATACCCGCAGACGCTGTGGCCGCTGCGCCACCCGCTGCCCAAAACCTCGCAGTTTTATCGCTGGCGCTACGGCGACGACGTGGTGATGTGGGACTACCTCAACGCGCACCTCAAGGGCGAGAAAATCCTCACGCACGAGAACCGCGACCTCGTCCTCGACCCGACCATCGAGATTGTGAATCTCGACGATTGGGACATGCAGCCGCTGTGGGAGCTGCCGCAAACCGAGCGCGTCCGCCGCCTCATCGAGAACCACAACATCCACTACTACCTGTTCGTCCCGAACGAGCTCGCGACGCCGACCAACGCCCGCATGGGCACGGCCGAATGGCCCAAGCTGGGCCTGGCGGAGCTGGAGTTCCAGGCCGGCGAAAACAAGCTCTACAAGCTTAAATGAACCGCCCGAAAGCAGCCTCCGCAGGCATCGACCCCATTGGAGAAGCCACGCGCGGGTTGACACTCGGCGCCGATGCCGTTATGTTTTTTACAGAAGGGTGCAAAAGCTATCAAGCTGGCGCAGGAATTCGGATGGTCGGGCCGCCATCCAGTTGATGATGTCAATTCACAATTGGAGGGGTCCCATGTTTTCCTGGAAAATCCCAAACACCGCCCTTGTCTTTTTTCGCTCTCCACTTCATCCCAAAATGAATAGCGCCTGTTAATCCTGGGCAAACACCGGGGCGCACGGGGCGTCTCGGTCATAAACATACTTATTTTTCTAATTCGTGCTGCACACGCGGTCGCCTGAATGGACAGCTGGGTATTGCGTGCCGTGGGTGGGTTGTCGTGTTCGCATGGACGGAGGTCGGCATCATGCTGTTTACCAACCCCAAGGCAAGGAAACATGAAGCCCCGCATGTGGAAAGGGCCGGGCCGGCCGAAGCCGGGCGGCCGGGCCGGGCCCCGGAACCGCAAGCACAGGTCCTCGAGGCGTTTTTCGCGCGCCTGCGGCGGGCCTCGTTGCGCGTCTTGATGCTCGATTACGATGGAACACTGGCCCCTTTCCGGGTCAAACGCGACCACGCCCGGCCGTTTCCGGGGATTCTTGAGGCAATCGATCGGATCGCGCGCGACGAACGCAACCGCATCATCGTCGTGACCGGCAGAAAGATTTCGAATTTTCAGGCGATCAGCGGGTTCCCCGACGGCCTTGAGATCTGGGGCTCGCACGGATGGGAACACCAATGCAGCAACGGCGCCCGCGAGGTCCTGGCCTGCGAAGAACACGCCCTGGCCGGCCTGATCCGGGCCGAGGCTCGGCTCGCGCGCAATGGTCTTGCCGAGCGGGTCGAGCTCAAGCCGGGGTGCCTGGAGTTTCACTGGCGCGGCCTGCCCGATGAGCGGGTCGAAGAGTTGCGCGGGACGCTGACGAGAGAATGGGCCGAACTCACGCGAGGCGGCGGATTAAGCATCCATGAATTCGACGGCGGGATGTCGCTGCGGGTTCCGGGCCGCGACAAAGGCACCGCGGTCCGCGCCGTCCTGAGCCGTTTGCCGGCCGATGCGCCCGCCGCGTTCCTTGGCGACGACGAGACCGATGAAGACGCATTCGGCGCAATGACCGATCCCTGCCGCCTTGGCGCGCTTGTCCGGACCGAATACCGGATGACGGGCGCGCGCGCCTGGCTCAGGCCGCCGGGCGAGCTGCTGAAATTCCTTGGGCGTTGGAGCGAGGCGGGCATGAACCGGTAAATTCTTGGAGACGCGAACGGGAGGCCAATCCATGATCTCATCCACCCATCGGTTAATTGTCGTGTCAAATCGCCTGCCGTTCGTGCTCACGCGGCGGTCCGATAAAACGTCGCGCCTCGAGCCGGCGTCGGGCGGGCTGGTGACGGCGCTGGCACCGGTCCTGCGCGACCGCGGCGGAGTGTGGATCGGCTGGCCGGGCCAGGCAGTGGACATTCCCGAGTTGCCCGGCCTGCTCGAGGACGCAAGCGACCTGGCGGGGTATCAATTCGTCCCGGTGGCGCTCACGGCCGAGGAGCATGAGAACTATTACAACGGGTATGCCAACGAAAGCCTGTGGCCGCTGTTCCATGATTTGCAATCGCAATGCCGGTTTCACCCGGATTACTGGAAAGCCTACGCAACCGTCAACGGCCACTTTGCCGGCGCGATCCTGGAACAGGCCTGCGCCGGTGATTTCGTGTGGGTTCACGATTACCACCTGATGGGAGTGGCCGATATCCTGCGAAAATGCGGGCGGGACAATCCGCTGGCGTTTTTCCTGCACGTGCCGTTCCCGCCGCTCGACATCTTCATCAAGCTGCCGGAGCGGCACAAGTTGCTCGGCATGCTGCTGCACTACGACCTGATCGGCCTGCAAACCCAACGCGACCGGCGCAATTTCATCCATTGCGTGCGGGCCTTGGCGCCGGGTGCGCACATCAGTCACCGGGGGAATCTGCACACGATCCGGCTCGGCGAACGCCAGGTCAACGTCGGGGCCTTTCCGATCGGGATCGACTTCAAGGGATTCGCCGACCACACCGCATCCGAGGAAGTGGCGACGCGAGCCTGGCACATCCACGAGAATTTCCCCGAGCGCCAGATCGTATTCGGGCTGGACCGCCTTGATTACACCAAGGGCATTCCGCATCGGCTGGAGGCCTTTCGCAACCTGCTCAAGCGCTACCCGGAACTGCACGAGCGCATCAACCTGGTCCAGGTCGTCGTGCCAAGCCGGGTGGGCATCCCCAAGTACGACGCGCTCAAGCGCGAGATCGAGCGCCTCGTCGGCGAAATCAACGGCCAATTCACCCGGTCGGGATGGATTCCGGTCCATTACATCTTCCGCAGCCTCGAGCGCACGGAACTGCTGGCGTGGTACCGCACGGCGGAGATCGCACTGGTGACGCCGCTCAAGGACGGGATGAACCTGGTCTCGAAGGAGTTCTGCGCGTCGAGCATCGAGGAGAACGCGGTCCTGATCCTGAGCCAGTTCGCCGGCGCGGCCGCGCAGCTCAAACGCGGCGCCCTGCTGGTCAATCCGTACGACGTCGAGCAGACGGCGGACGCGATCCGGCAGGCGTTTTACATGCCGCCGGAGGAGCGCCGCGCGCGCATGCGCCAGATGCGCCGCAACGTCCGCCATCAGGACATCTATTGGTGGGTCGATTACTTCATCGAGTCGGCCATCGGCAAGGAACTGAAGGATTTCCCGATCCAGGAGGAGTATATCCCGGAAAACCTGCAGCCGCTGGACTCAGCCGCACCCGCCGCGCTGGAACCCATTGATACTCATTGATTCTTGCTATTTTTCCCCCTCACACGTACGATTCGTTGCTGTATAATGTGAGTCGTGGACATTCCCTCCCGGGAGGCGCAAAGGGCAGGTCCGTTGAGCGAATCCGTCCAGAAAGTCATCACGCTGGATCACGACGAGCTGCTCAAGTTCTGCGGCCTGGGCGACCGCAAGCTCAAGTCGATCCAGCAGCGCATCAAGGCCAAAATCGTCGCGCGCGGCAACGAGCTGCGCATCAACGGCCCACCCTCCGACGTCGATTCCGCCTACACCATGATCACCGACCTCCTTGAAGTCCAGCGCGCGGGCGGCAAGGCCCTCACCAGCCAGCAGATCCACATGGCCGGCGAGCACTTCGCCGCGGGCCGCCCCGGCGCGATCAAGGAAATCTTCCTCGACACGATCCCGATCCCGCTCAAGCGCAAGCAGGTCGCGCCGCTGTCGCCCAACCAGAAGCGCTACATCGACTCGATCCGCCAGCACGACATCGTGTTCGCGATCGGCCCGGCCGGCACCGGCAAGACGTTCCTCGCCGTCGCGATGGCCGTGGCCTCGCTCATTAATGGTTCGGTCGGCCGTATTATTCTCGTCAGGCCGGCGGTCGAGGCCGGCGAGCGGCTCGGGTTCCTGCCGGGCGACATCGAACAGAAACTCAACCCCTACCTGCGCCCGCTCTACGATGCGCTCTACGAGATGCTCGACCCGGAGAAAATGAAGTCCTACATCGAGGACGGCATCATCGAGATCGCGCCGTTGGCGTTCATGCGCGGCCGCACGCTCAACAACAGCTTCATCATCCTGGACGAGGCGCAAAACACGACGATCGAGCAGATGAAGATGTTCCTCACGCGCCTCGGCCTCGACTCGCAGGCGGTCATCACCGGCGACATCACCCAGACCGACCTGCCCAAGGGCCAGGCCTCGGGCCTCGTGCACGTGCGCAAGATCCTGTCCCACATCGACGGCATCGATTTCATCGAATTCACCGGTCGCGACGTCGTGCGCCATCAACTGGTGCAGCGCATCATTCAGGCCTACGAGAAACATGGCTAACGCACCGCAACCCACCCTGCGCCTCGACGAAGCCGGCGAGCCGCGCCGGCTTGGGCCCCAGCCGCTGCTGCGCCGCTGGCGCGCGCGACTGACCGCCCTTGCGTGGTTCGTCCTCATCGTGCTCGTGCTCGGGCCGTTCTTCCGCGAACAGCCGTACCCGACAACCCCCGGCCAGGTCGCGCGCGCGCGCATCCCCGCGCCGCGCAAGGTCGAGGTCAGCGACCCCGAGGCAACCAACGCGGCGCTCAACAATCTCGCCACGCACCAGACGCAGATCTGGCAGCGCGACGTCAAGGCCGAGGAGCGCATCCAGCAGAACCTGCGCTCGTTCTTCGACGACCTGAGCCGGCAGGGCGATCAGCTCCGCAGCATCGAACAGCTCAAGACGTTCGCCGACTCCGAGCTCGCCACGCACAACATCGCCATCGACATCAGCACGATCCAGGCGCTGCTGGCCGCCCCGACCGGCCCCGACCCGATGACGCTCAATGCCATCCAGCGCGAACTGCGCCTGATCGTGATCAACGCGCTGTTCGACTGCGGCATCGTCTCCAACCGCGGCGACTACAAGGCCGAATCGAGCGCCGGCGTGCTCAGGCTCATGATCGGAGGCGAGGAGCAGAAGAAAATCCCCGAGCCCAACCTGGTGCTCGGCTGGCCCGAACACACGCGCAGCGAACTGGCCAACGCCATCGAGGCTCGCTTCTCGACGCGCGATTCGCGCCGCGCCCTGCGCCAGGCGTGCCTTGACCTGCTGATGTCGATCCTCGAGCCGAACATCGTCTATGACCCGATCGCGACGCGCAAACTGTATGAAGAGCAGCGCGCCGGGCTCCTGGCCCAACCGATCAAGAAGACGTTCAACCGCGACGAGCCGATCGTCGAGCAGGGCGCGATCATCAGCCCGCTCGAGGCCGAGGCGCTCTCGATCCTCGAGGCGCAGCGTCACCAGACGATGGCGCTCAAATACCTGGGCCTCATCTCGATGACCGCGATTTTCTTTGCCGCGATCGCCATCTACCTCAAGCGGTTCCGCCGTGAGTTCACGCTCGATGCATCAACCATCACGCTGCACGTTCTGCCGCCGATGGTCGCGCTCGTCGTCGGGCAGGTCCTGCTCATCTGGCAGGGCCAACCGACGCACACCGTCATGATCTGGTTCCCGGCGGGCCTTGTCGGCATGCTGTCGTCGCTGCTGATCGCGCCGCAGGTCGCGTTCGTCCTCGTGCTGACGACGGCGTGCCTGTTCGGCTTCTCCGCCGCGCTGCCGCTGCAGTTCATGATCATCGCGCTGTTCGGCGGGTTCACGGCCGTGCTGGCAAGCCGCAACATCCGCAGCCGGCTCGACATCCTGAGCGTTGGCATGAAGGTCGGCGTCGTCAACATGGTCGCGCTCACGATCATGGCGCTCGCCGACCCCAACTGGCTCGTCTCCGACGGCGGCGCGAGCTCGATGACCCTGTACGCGCGGCTGCTGGCGAGCGGATTCCTCAACGGCATCGCCTGCTCGCTGGCCACGCTCGTCTTGCTCATCATCTTCGAGTGGAGCTTCGGCATCGTGACCGACCTGCGCCTGCTCGAGCTGACCGGCATGAAGCACCCGCTCATCCGACAGCTCGAGGCCAAGGCCCCCGGCACGTACCAGCACACGCTCAACGTCTCCAAGCTCGCCGAGGCCGCCGCCGAGGCGATCGGCGCCAACACGCTGCTCGTGCGCGCCGGCACGTATTTCCACGACGTCGGCAAGATGGTCAAGCCGAAGTATTTCAGCGAGAACCAGGTGACGCTCGACGACAAGAAGGCGCACGCGCGCCTGTCGCCCTACATGAGCGTCCTCATCATCAAGAACCACGTCAAGGAAGGCCAGGAGCTGGCGCGCGCGTTCGGCCTGCCGCAGAAGATCATCGACTTCATCCCGCAACACCACGGCACGGGCCTCATTCGCTATTTCTACCAGGAGGCGCTCAAGCGCTACGAAAACAGCGAGGCCGTCGATCCGGTGCGCGAGGAGGATTTCCGCTACCCCGGCCCCAAGCCGCAATCGATCGAGGCCGCAATCGTCCTGCTCGCCGACTCGGTCGATGCGATCGCGACGAGCCGATTCACCGGCGCCCAAGTCAACGAGAGCGAACTGCGCCGCCACGTGCAGCTCGCGATCGGCGAGAAATTCAACGACGGCCAGTTCGACGAGTGCAACCTGACGATGAGCCATCTCTATCGCATTCGCGAGGCGCTCGTGGCCGCGCTCATGGCGCGCTTCCACTTCCGCATCGCCTACCCGACGCCGCCCAAGCCCCCGAGAGAAGCCGCCGCCGCGCCGACGCAGATCACGGTCTCCGGCCCCGGCGGAAGCTGAGTTAGATGATGCAGTAGCCCGAGTATCAGTGAGGGACCACCTGACAGGGTGTTGAAATAGTCCCGGAGGGACGACCGAACACATCATTCGGGTGGAATTCGTTTTTCTTCAACATCCCAAGCAAAAAGCCGGCTCCGTGCCGGCTTTTCATTTCTCATTGCTCATGCCCTTCTCCGCATCTCCGCGATAAAATCTCCTGTCCTTTACCAGCTCAAAACTTCTCCCCCGATGTCGGCCATGATCCCCTCGCGCCAATACTCGTTGACGCGCGCGCACCAGCGATCGACGGGGTTCAAATCGTCCGTCACGACGATCCCCGACCCCGCCGCGAAATGAAACCGCCGCTTCTCCAGCTCCGGCCGCCACGCCTCGGCCGCCGCATCGACCGCCACGCCCGAGAACGGCGCATTCGAGAAGAACATCAGGACGTTGCGCAGGTCATTCGGGTCCTCGCCGAGCTCGCCGAAATAACCGCGGCTTTCCTCAAACACCCCGGCGGCCGTCCTGAACAGCGACGCGCTCATCAGGCTGTCGGGCCCCTGCGTGAACGCGATCGTGTTGAGCGCGACGACGCCGCCTGGGGCGAGGATTCTTTTGATCTCTTCGAACGCCTCGCGCGAAAACAAATGGAACGGCTGCGAGCCGCCGGTGAACACGTCGAGCACGATCGCGTCGTACTTATCCCTGCACGCGCGGATGTAAGCGCGGCCGTCGGCCTCGATCAGGCGAAACCCCGCCGGATCGCAGCCGAAATAATCGCGCGCCGTCTCGACGATCGCCGGATCCAGCTCGACCACGTCGATCTTGAAGCCGCGCATCTTGAGCGGCTCGACGAGCGCGCCGCCGCCCAGCCCGACCAGCAGCGCGCGCCGGCCCTTGGGCGGATGGATCGCAAAAAACCTTTCAATCACCTGCGTGTAGCCCGACTGCAGCTCCTTCGACCCGAGCACGATGCTCGTCTGCACCGTGCCATCGAGCAGCAGCATGCGGTGCATTTGCCCCTGATAGCTGCGGTCGAGCACCTTGATCTGCGCATACTGGCCCTCGCGGCTCAGTTGCATCCGCCCGAACATCGGGTTGATCGGCCGCGCCGTCGCGGCGTCCAAAAACCCGAACGTCGCCAGCACGAGCGCGCCCATCCCGAGCCAGCCCATCTGTCGCCCGATCGCGAACCACACCGCCGGCGGCAGCAGGATCACCGCCGTGCTCGCCCAGAACGTCGCCTTGACGCCCAACTCCGGGATGAGGAAGAACCCCGCCGCAATCGTCCCAATGACGCTGCCCACGGTGGAGATCGCGTAGAGCGTCCCGGCCGTGCGGCCCGTTTCCCTGAGGTCCGCAAGCGCCAGCCGCAGCACGTACGGCGACACCATGCCGAGGATCGTCAGCGGCGGCCCGAACAGGATGAACGCGCCGCACAACACGCCGAGGCGCACGCCCCAGTCGCCGCCGAACGCCTCGTAGCACCCCACCAGCACCGCGCCGTCGATCAGCGGGATGACCGAGATCATCAGGCCCGCCGCGGCGATGAGGCCATACATCACGTCGGCCACCGGCCAGCGGTCGGCCGCCATCCCGCCGAGCCAGTATCCCAGCGACAGCGCGACCAGCGTGACCGTGATGAGCGCCGTCCAGATGTAGAGGCTCACGCCGAAGATCGGCCCGGCGATCCTTGCGCCGAGCACCTCGAGCATGATCACGCCGGCGCCGGTCATGAGCGTCGTCGCCATCAGGAACCCGAGCGATGCCGCCCGCCGCGGCCGGGGCCCTGCGTTCGCCGCACGATTCGTATCCGGCTTGGTCGTCCGATTGGCTTTCATTTCCGATGGGTCCTGTAATTCCTATGTGTCCTATAGGTCCTATAAGTCCTATGGGTCCTATTCCTAACCAAAACCGCATCCATTGACAACCATCGAACGACACGGTTAGACTTTGTTGATCACGCTTGATCGAACCCAAAGGAGTCGGCCGATGAAAAAGCTGGCGTTCTCGATGGCGGTGTTTGCCGCGCTTGGGCTGAGCGGTTGCTCGATCTTTTACAACGTCCAATACGAGGACAACACCAAGGAGATCAACGAATACGGGATGCTCGGCTGCGCGATCCACCGCATGAGCCCCAATGCCGGCCCGTACGGCCTGATCCCGTTCATGCGCGACGTGCGCGTCAAGGGCCTCGACACGTCCAGCTTCCTCGCGCCGCCCGAGGACAAAGCCAAGACGCAGCAGCAACCATAACCGCCCCCCTGGCGCGGATCGAAAACGCAAACCCGCCGGACCGGCCCAATCGGCCGCCTCCGCCGGGTTTCTTTTTATTCAGGTTGACAATCAACCATGCACGGCCATATACCTTCCATTGCAAGGTAGTCCCGCTTCCATCCACGTGAGGTGCCTTATGGGCGCGTTTGACAACTGGATCGTGCAGGTCCGCAAGGGCGTGCTCGAGTTGTGCATCCTCAACGCCCTTGCCGGCCGCGAGTGTTACGGTTACGACCTCGTGCGCATGCTGAGCGCCGTCCCCGGCCTGGACGTGACCGAGGGAACGCTTTACCCGCTCCTGTCGCGGCTGCGCGTGCAGGGCCTCGTGCAGACGCGGCTCGAGGAATCCCCCGACGGCCCGGCCCGCAAATACTACGCGCTGAGCGCCGAAGGCCGCCGCAACCTCCGCCTCATGAACCGGTATCTCGATCAACTCGTCAGCGGCTGCAATCAGATCAGGGGAAAGGAAGACTGACCATGCTGGCATGGACACCGGAAGCTCGCGAGGAATTCGATGCTTACGGCCGCCAGATCCGGCCGCGGCTCGAGGCCGAGGGCGCCGACCCGGAAGAGGTCTGCGCTGACCTGCGCCGCCACATCGAGCAGGAACAATCCGTCAAAGGCGAGCAGCTCGTCACCGCCCCCGCCGTGCGCGAGATCCTCCTGCGCCTCGGAGAGCCGGAGGCGCTGGCGGCGTGGGCCGAACAACCTCCGAATCCCATTGCACAGAAGCCGGGGGACCCACAGGAGTTCGGCTCATATCACATCGCTTCCATCCTGTTCGGCGTGATCCTGCCGCTCGGCACGATCCTGATCGAAGCCTTCACGCATATGTGCGCCGAGGAGTTCTTCGACCCGATCCCGAGTTGGCGCCACCTCCTGATGGTCACGCTCGTTCCGATCGGCAACCTCCTTGTCATCCTGAGCACCGGCGGCGGGTGCATCGTCCCGCGCCGACTGCTTGGCGCCGCAAGCTGGCTCGCGATCGTGATTTCGGCGTACTACTCGCTCCTTTTTCTGCCGATAGCGCCGCTCGGGGTCATCATGATCATTGCTTACGGCTGGGGACTGCTTCCGCTGGCGCCGCTGTTTTCGTTCATCGTGGCGATCATGGCGCGGCGGCGCGCGCGGCTTGCGTGCGGCCCGCTCGGCGGGTTCGTCTATGGCGTCGGGCTTGCTGTCGCGCTCCTCGTGGCGGCCGACATCCCGACCGTCATGACGCAATCCGCGATGGGCCGCGCCGTGTTGTCGCCCGATGAATCGACGCGCGCCCGCGCCATTCAGTTCCTGCGCAAGCACGGCAGCCGCACCGTCATGGAGCGGGAATGCTACGGCCGTTCCGGCGACGTCACCGCGCTCTGGAGCCGCCCCTTTTTCATGCCGGTGGAAACCGCCAACGCCCGCCGTCTTTATTACCGCGTTACGGGCGAACACTATGCGCGCCCCGACGCCGTGCGCGAATGGATCTCCCGCGGCGACATCTTTGATTTTGACGCCGACGTGGCCGGCGGCGAACTGGTCGGCCCGGTGCAGAAGCGTCTGGCCCTCGCCTCATCGCGCCTCGATGGCTCGCTTGCCGCCGACGGCGCGTTCGGCTACCTCGAGTGGACGATGGAGTTTCGAAACAAAGGAGAGTGGGAAACCGAGGCGCGCGCGCAACTCGCGCTCCCAGCCGGTGGCGCGGTCACGCGCCTGACGTTGTGGGTCGGCGACCGGGAGCGCGAGGCGGTCTTTGCCGGCAAGGCCGAAACCACGCGCGCCTACCAGCAGGTCGCCGTTCGCGAACGCCGCGATCCCGTCCTCGTAACCACCTGCGGCCCCGACCAGGTCCTGATGCGCTGCTCACCGGTGCCGGCGCACGGCAAAATGAAGGCGCGCATCGGGATCACGTTCCCGCTCCTCATCGACAAGCCCGATGGCGCCGCGATGGCTTTCCCGCGCATCCTCGACCGCAACTTCGAAATCGGCGCGGACATGAAGCATGCGGTCTGGGTCGAGTCCCGCCGCGCGATACAGTGCAAACTCGCGGCGATGAAGCCCGAAAATCCCAAGCCCGGCCTGTTCGCCTTGCGCGGCCAGCTCGCCGACGCCGAGCTCGGCGCGCCCGATGCGGCGTTGATGGTGCAACGAGACAACGTCCAAGTCTGGTCGCCCGATCCGGTCACGACCGGCAGTGCGATCGTTCAGCGAATCGAGACGCGCCCGGCCAACACGCCTTCCATGGCGATCCTTGTAATCGACGGCTCGGCCGCCATGCGCGATGCCGCCGCGCCGCTCGCCGACGCGATCGCGCGCCTGCCCGAAGGGATCCCGATGGCCGCGATCATGGCCGGCGACAAACCCGACATCATCCAGCCGCCCGACACGATGAACAAGACGCTGTTGGGCAAGGTCGCGGAGGAAATCAAAAAGGAGTGGTGCTACACGGGCGGTGCCGACAACGTGCCGGCGCTGATGCTGGCGTGGGACATCGCCGCCGGCCGCCCCGGCTCTGTCATCGTGTGGATTCACGGCCCGCAGCCGATCGAGCTTTCACCGGCCGCCCGATTGATCCAGGCATGGGAACGCCGCCCCGGCGCGCCGCGGCTGCTGTCGCTTGCGGCCATGCCCGGCGGCAATCGGCTCCTCGAGGAACTAGGTGACCGGCCGGAGGTCGAGACCGTGCCCCGGCTCGGCGCGATCGGCGACGACATGCAGCGCCTCGCCGGCCGCTGGATCAACCCGAGCCCGATCCTGGTTCGCGAGCGAATCGATCGCGTGGCGCAGGGCGAGGAAGTCTCGTCCCACCTGGCGCGGCTGTGGGCGCTCGGCGAGGCGCGCCGGCTCGCGGCAAATTCGAAGGACCGGCGGCCCGCGCTCGAACTGGCCGCCAACTACCGGCTCGTCACGCCGCTGACCGGCGCCGTCGTCCTCGAGACCGACGCGCAGTACCAACAGAACAACCTCAAGGCGCCGGTGGCGGTCGGGATCCCGACCGTCCCCGAGCCCGGTGATTGGGCGCTCATCGCGCTGTGCCTGGGGGCGCTGGCGATCGCATGGTTCCGCCTCAGGGAGAAACGATGCGCCGCCTGAATCCCGGCATCTGGCTCGTGGCTGCGCAGGCCATCGCGTTCTGGCCCGCGTGGCGCGGATACGGCCTGCGCGCGATCGACCGCTCGGGAGAACCGTGGGCGATCCTTGCGCTGATGACGTTCGCCGCGTATCTGGCCGCGAAACGGCGCGCTCCCGTTTCCCCCGCGGCCAACGCGCTCGTTCTGCCGGCGATCGTCCTCGTGATCCAAATCTTCGCCGTGCCGAACCGGGCGTCGTTGATGTTTCAAATGCTGCTGGCAATGCTGTCGTTCGGGCTGGTGGTGCAAGGGTGCTGGTTTGGCCGCCGCATGCACGCCGGCGCGTGGGGGCTGGCCGCGCTGGCGCTGCCGATCCTGCCGGCGCTCGATTTCTATCTCGGCTACCCGCTGCGCATCGTGACGGGCTACATTTCTGAAATGCTTCTGCGGATGTCGGGCTTCATGGTGACGCTTGACGGAACGGCGCTGGCGTGGAACGGCCGGCTGATTGCCGTCGATGCCCCATGCAGCGGCCTGCGGATGATGTGGGCCGGATTTTACCTGGCGCTGACGCTGGCGTGCTTCACCGAACAGCCGCTGCGGCGGTCGGCAATGATGATGGCCGCAACGCTCGCGGCCGTGATCGCCGGCAACGCGCTGCGCGCGTCGGCGCTTTTCTTTTCCGAGGCAGGGCTTGTGAAGCTGCCGCCGTGGGGGCACGAGGCGATCGGCATCGTGATTTTCGGCGGGATGGCGGCCGCGGGCGTCTGGCTCGTGTTGCGCAAAAGGAGGCGCGTGCCCGGATGCGCAATATGATTTCATACCTGCTGCTGTGCGCGATCGCCGCCCTGATGCCGTTCATTAAGATGCCGGAGCGGAAATCGTTCGTGCCATGCGACTTCGCCGGCTGGCCGGCCGAGTTCGAGGGCCGCGCGCTCCAGCCGGTTCCGCTCGCGGAACGCGACCGCCGCTTCGCCGAGGGTTTCCCCGGGCGCGTCGCCGCGTTCACCGACGGTCACCGCCAGATCCTCATGCGCTGGATCGCCTCCCCCACGCGAAAGCTGCATCCGGCCGTTGATTGTTTCCGCGGATCGGGCTACACCGTGCGCGATCAGCGGCTCCGGCGCAATGATCAGGGTCGTGCATGGGGCGTGTTCACCGCGACGAAAGACGGCCTTGCGCTGACCGTCAGCGAGCAGATCCATGACGACCTCGGCCAGACGTGGTCGGACGTTTCCGCATGGTACTGGTCCGCGTTCTCTTCGGCGGGCCCATGGTGGAGCGTCACGATCGTTGAGAGCGAATAGCCTCATTTCGGTTGTTTCTTCGTTGCCGTAACCGGTATCCTATGGCGATGAGCATGCGTGACCACCAGCACCACGAAGACACATCGACGTTCGACGAACGGCGGCCGCACGGCCATGGGCCGCTGCCGACGCTGGCCATCGTCGGGCGGCCCAACGTCGGCAAATCGACGATGTTCAACCGCATCATCGGCCGGCGCAAGGCCGTCGTGCACGACCGTCCGGGCGTCACCCGCGACCGCAACTTCGAAGTCGCCAACCACGGCGGCCTCGATTTCCTCGTCGTCGATACCGGCGGCTACGACACCAAGCTCGACGATCCGCTGCTGGCGGGGGTGTTCGAGCAGATTCAGCTGGCGATCGACGAGGCCGACGCGATCCTGCTGCTGCTGGCCGTCGATGAGCCGGACCACCCGGCCGACGCCGAGATCATCGAGCGGCTGCGCGGGGTGGAAAAGCCGTTCTTCGTCGCGGTCAACAAGTGCGACTCGCGCGCCCGCGAGCTCGAGATCGCCGAGTTTTACAAGTTCGGGTTCGACCAGATTTATCCGGTGGCGGCGCTGCACGGCGTCGGCATCGCCGACCTGCTCGACGACGTCGTCGGCGTGCTGAAGAACGTCGAGCCGATCGGGGCGCGGCAGGCGCCGGAGGGCTCGATCGCGCTGGCGGTCGTCGGCCGCCAGAACGTCGGCAAATCGACGCTCATCAACCAGCTTTCGGGCGAGACGCGCGTCATCGCCGCGCCGCTGCCCGGCACGACCCGCGACTCCGTCGATAGCAACGTGCTTTCACCGGCAGGCAAACCGTTCACGCTGATCGACACGGCTGGCATCCGGCGGCGGGGCAAGATCGAGCGCGGAATCGAGCGGCTGTCGGTCACGTCGGCGCTGATGAGTTTGAGAAGGGCGGACGTGGCGGCGCTGGTGATCGACGCCGCCGCGGGCCTCACCGAGCAGGACGCGCACATCGCGGGGTTCTGCATCGAGGAGGGGATCGCGACGATGCTCCTGCTCAACAAGTGGGACATCGTCGAGAAGGACCACCGCACGGCTGACGTGTTCATGAAGAAGCTGCGCGACGAGTGGGGCTTCATCAATTACGCGCCGATCCTGACGATCTCCGGCCTGACGGGCCAGCGCGTCGTGAAGATCTTCGACATGGCCGAGCGGATCGACGCCAACGCGCGCCGGCGCATCGGCACGCACGAGCTCAACAAGCGGCTCGAGGAATGGGTCGGCAGCCGCCCACCGACAACCAGCCACGCCAAGATGCCCAAGGTGCGTTTCATGACGCAGACCGGCACGCAGCCGCCGACATTCACGATGTTCGTCAACGACCCCGATTGCTTTCACTTTTCATACCGGCGCTACATCATGAATCGCCTGCGCGAGGCGTACGACTTCGAAGGCGTCCCCGTGAAGCTGAATCTAAGAAGAAACGCCCCGCGCGCAGGGGACCTGCAAATCAATCCGAAAAGCTGACGGTCGCGCCTTCAGGCGAAACCATGAAGCAATCATTGCCCGCGCGCGGGACGCGCGAGACAGTTGCACATGTACATGGTCAAGCGGCGCCCGATAGTGAGCTATTGGGCGGGAGGGGGGAAGATTCGGAAGAAATTCAAAGGTTCAGAGGCGGTTGGCGGCAATTGCGGATGTGGCACCGGTCAAGGACCGGAGGGCTGAGCAATGGGTGCGATATCCCTGGCCCTTGGCCCCGGGTCGTTTGTGGCGGATGTTGCGGGCTGAATGGGGGGTGGTGTGGCGGATTGAGTGGACCCGGCGGCCCTGGCGGACTGGCCATGATCGGCGGATGGAAGTGCCGGTTCGGGATTGGGGGAGATGGGCGAAATGGACTGAATGGGCCCGATGGATGAAGAAAATGGAACGGCGATGAGATCTTGCGAGAGCGCGGTGGTGATGCGATTGAGCTCGTCGGCGATGCGGGCCAGGGGCATTGCGGGGAGTTCGGCGATTTCACGGATGGATGGTTGACGAACGGGCGCGGGAGGGATC
>JAJFUE010000144.1 GCA_021372575.1 bacterium
CCAGCGTCTGGCCGTTGAGTCCGCTCGGCGGTAAAACCACCGACCGGAGAGCCGGATGCGGGAGACCCGCCCGTCCGGTTCGGAGGGAGGGGGAGTCGGAAGGCTCTCCCTACCCCTATCACATGGGCACCCGCCGGCACGATGGTGGCAACCGGCCATGCCTCTCGTCGAGACTTTTGCAAGAAGCTCTCATTTCAACGGTTTCCCTCCGCGTACGCCATGGTTCACAGAAGGCGCATCACGCATACCTGCCGAAACACCCCGAAAATCTTGCAATCGATCGTGAAACTCCGCACAATACCGGGCAGCGTTGTTGCTGTGTCCGATCCTGTTCGACCCATTATTATAAGGAGCCTTGTCATGAAGCGGTTCAGTTCGGCCTGCTCGAAGCTGGTTGTGTTCGCCCTGATCATGATCGTCGCCCTGCCGGCGTGGGCCAACGTGGTCTTCCCCGGCAAGACGCCCGGCGCGCCGTCGATCGACGTGAATAAGACCGGGATTTCTCTCGGCAACAAAGTCCTGCGGGCGTCGTGGGAAATCGACGGCCGGAGTCTCAAGCCGGGCCGGTTCACGAACAAAATCACCGGCAAAGCGATCGACCTCGGCGACAGCCTCTTTCAGATCGCCCTCGCCGATGGGCGCGTGATCGATTCGTCGAAATGCGAACTCGTGGCTTTCAGCAGCTTTCCGTTCAGCAAGCTGCCGCTTGTATATATGAATCAATCACAGCTTGCGGCCGACCCGAACTCGCCGCGCGCGGGCGACCATTTCGCGGGCCGGCAGATCGAGGCCAGGCTGATTGATCAGGCGACGGGGCTCGAAATCACGTGGCGCGCCACGCTGCGCGAGGGCGCCAATTACATCCGCCAGGAATTCGACCTGTTCCCGAAATCGCAGGACGTCGCGATCAGCACGATCACGCTGTTTGACAGCGAGTGGCCCGAGGCGCGCGTCTCGGGACCGGCTTCAGGTTCGCCGCTGGCCAGCCCGACGGCGTTCGCCAGCATCGAGGACCCGATGTCGAGCGGCACGCTGACGGCCGGCCGCGCGCAGTCCATCCTGAACGTCGGCATCCCGATCCGCCAGGGCCAGCACTTCGTGCGCGGCTCGGTGATCGGCGTCTCGCCCGAAGGCCAGTTGCGCCGCGCGTTCCTGTGCTATCTCGAACGCGAGCGCGCGCACCCCTACCGCCCGTTCCTGCACTATAACTCGTGGTGGGACCTCGGCATCGACCCGACCAAGCCGCGCCACCTGCAATCCAAAGACTTCACCGAGACCGAATGCCTCGACCGCATTGAGGCGTTTAACCGCGAGCTCGTCGAAAAGCGCGGCGTCGTGCTCGACTCGTTCCTGTTCGACGACGGCTGGGACAACGTCGATACGGTGTGGGAATTCAATAAATACTTCCCCGATGGCCTCGCCAACCTGGCAGCGGCCACGACCCGATGCAACAGCGGGATCGGCATCTGGCTGTCGCCGTTCGGCGGCTACCGATGGAAGCACGACCGCCGCATGATCGCCGGGAAAAAGGCCGGCATGGAGGAAAACAAGGCCGGTTTCGCCCTTTCGGGCGCGAACTATTACAACCGGTTCCTCACCGTCACGACCGAGATGATCAAGAAATACAACGTCAACATGTTCAAGTTCGACGGCATCTCGCGCAACACGATCGCACCGCCGAACAGCCCGTTCTCGAGCGATTTCCAGGCCGCCCAGCAGCTGCTCAAGGAGCTGCGCAAGGCCCGCAAGGACGTCTTCATCAACCTGACGACGGGGACGTGGGCGTCGCCGTTCTGGACGCTGCTGGCCGACTCGATCTGGCGCGGCGGCGAGGACTGCGACAAGATGGGCGTCGGCAGCGAGCGCCAGCGCATGATGACCTACCGCGACGCGCTCGTTTACACCAATATCCGCCAGCAGTGCGCGCTCTACCCGCTCAACTCGCTGATGGTCCACGGCGTCGTCTGGTCCTATGCGATGATGCCGACCGACCCCTACGGCGACGTCAAGCCCGAGGCACGCAGCTTCTTCGGCAGCGGCACGAACCTCCAGGAGCTCTACATCAGGCCCTCGCTTCTTAAAGACTCCGACTGGGATATCATCGCCGAGGCCGCCAAGTGGGGCCGCGCAAAGGCCGATGTCCTCGTCGATACGCACTGGATTGGCGGCGACCCCAACAAGCTCGAGGTCTATGGCTGGGCCGCATGGACGCCGCAGGGCGCGACGCTCACGCTGCGCAACCCGAGCGACAAGCCGCAGGAGATCACGGTCGATGCACAATCGGCGTTTGAGCTTCCGAAGGGCGCCAGGAAGCATTACGAGATGAAGAGCCCGTACAAGGATCAGCGGATCCAGGCGCTGAGCCTGAGCGGAAGCAAGCAGCAAACGATCAGCTTGCAGCCGTTCGAAGTCGTCGTCCTCGAAGGCCAGGGCAAGCGGTTCAGCTGGTAATTACAAAATCGTGAATGCAAAACGCAGTTCACGAAACACACGAAACCGTGCACGAAATACACGAAAATGAATCAGCAGTCGGATTTGATTGTGCATCATTTTCAGCCAGGAACTTTTTGGCGATTTTCGTGGGTCATTTCGTGTCTTTCGTGAACTTGTTTTAAGGAGACGATCATGAAACGCTTCGGCATGTCCTACGTCCTCGCCATCTTCGCGGCGATCCTGCTTGTGCTCCCCTCTTCGGCGCAGGTGGTCTTCCCCGGCAAAAACCCCGGCAACGCCAAGGCCGGTGAAAATAAACATGAATACACGCTGGAAAACAACATCCTGAAGATCACCTGGAAAGTCGAGGGGCTGACGGTTACCCCCGGCCAATTGACGAACAAGCTTACGGGTGAAACCATTGATCTGGGCAAGAACCTGTTTCAGATTAAGTCCCCTGATGTCCGAGTCCTCGATCAATCAGACTTTGTTCTGAATTCCGTTCTGGTATCGCCTAATGCGAAGCCTCAAAAGAAAAGCCCACTCGCTATTAAAAAAATCGCCGCCGATCCGGATTCCGCGCGTAGCGGAGGTCATTTTTCCGGCCAGCAACTTGAGTGTGAGTTGAGCGGTTCATATAACGATTTGAAAATCATCTGGCGCGCGACACTCCGCGACGGCGCCAACTACGTGCGGCAGGAATTCGATATCGAGCCGACGCTGGTTGATAAGCCCATCAAGGACATCACGCTGTTCGATTTTGAATTGCCGGGGGCGAGGCTTTCGGGTCCGGCAACCGGCGCGCCGATCGTGACGGATACAGTGTTCATGGGCATTGAAGACCCGATGTCGAGCGGAACGCTCACCGCCGGCCGCGCGCAAACCGTTCTCCACGTCGGCATGCCGATCCGCAAGGGGCAGCATTTCGTGCGCTCGACGGTCATCGGCGTCGCGCCGGAAGGGCAACTTCGCCGCTCGTTCCTCTACTACCTCGAACGCGAGCGCGCGCACCCCTACCGGCCGTTCCTGCACTACAACTCGTGGTGGGACATTGGCTGCGATCCGAAGCTGCCCGTCGAAAAGTGGCTCAACAATTTCAACGAGGCCGAATGCCTCGCGCGCATCGACGCCTTTAACCGCGAGCTCGTCGAAAAGCGCGGCGTCGTCATGGACTCGTTCCTGTTCGACGACGGCTGGGACGACATCGACACCGTGTGGGAGTTCAACAGAAATTTCCCGAACGGATTCGCGAAGCTCACCGAAGCCACCCGCAAGCACAACATCGGCCTGGGCGTGTGGCTGTCGCCGTTCGGCGGCTACCACGTGAAGCACGACCGCCGCATCGCCGCGGGCCGCAAGGCCGGCTACGAAATCATCGAGCACGGCGGATTTACTTACGGAGAGGCCGGTTTTGCGCTCTCGGGCGCGAAATATTACAAGCGTTTCCTCGACGTGACCACAACCTTCATCAAAAAATACGACGTGAACATGTTCAAGTTCGACGGCATCTCGCGCAACGCGATCGCGCCGGCCGGCAGCCCGTTCAGCAGCGATTTCCAGGCGTCGATCCAGATGCTCAGAGACCTGCGCGACGCCAAGCACGACGTGTTCATCAACCTCACGACCGGCACGTGGGCCTCGCCGTTCTGGATGCTGTGGGCCGACTCGATCTGGCGCGGCGAGTCCGATTGCAACTGGATGGGCGCCGGCTCCAAACGCCAGCAATGGATCACCTACCGCGACGCGATCACGTATAAAAACATCGTGCGCGGGTGTGAGCTCTACCCGCTCAACTCGCTCATGAACTGCGGCCTGATCTACAGTGTCGCGATGCAGCCGACCGACCCCAGCGGCGACTTCAAGGACGAGGTCCGCAGCTTCTTCGGCAGCGGCACGCATCTTCAGGAAATGTATTGCGCGCCGACGTGCCTCAAGAACCGCGACTGGAACTGGATCGCCGAAGGCGCCAAGTGGTCGCGCAAGCACGCGGGCGTGCTCGTCGATACGCACTGGGTCGGCGGCGACCCCGGCAAATCGCAGGTCTATGGCTGGGCCGCATGGACGCCCAAGGGCGCGACGCTCACATTAAGAAACCCGGGCGACAAGCCGCAGGAATTCACGGTCGATGCGCAAAGCGCGTTCGAACTCCCGGCAAAAGCCCCGCAAAAATACGCGATGAAGGCCGCATACGCCGACCAGCGGCTGAAAGAGCTGAACCTGAACGGCGCGGAGAAGGTGAAAATCAGCCTCGAGCCGTTTGAGGTGCTGGTGTTCGATCATCAATAATGCCTTGCAAATCAAATGCAGGAATGGCAATCAGATAGTTGTTATGGAAATTCAACTTTCTGGAATGGAAATAAACATGAAAAAGACAGCCGCGTGGATGTTCGTGATGTTCACCCTGGCCTGTGCCCTTTGCCAGGCCCAGGCGATCAAAGGCAACTACGACGCCCGAAACGTCAGCGTGGCCAACGACTCGTTGATGCCGGCGCTCAAGCAGGTCAAGGACAGGATCGTGTTCGAGTCGCACCGCAACGGCAGCTTCGAAATCATGGTCATGAACGCCGACGGCAGCGGCATGAAGAACCTGACCAATACGCCGGACATCAATGAACTTTTCCCGCAATGCTCGCCCGACGGCAACATGATCGCGTTCGAGGCCTGCGCCAACACGACCGAGGCCACCTACCGCGTCGAGATCATGAACGCCGACGGCACCGGCCGCCGCACGATCGCCGAACCGGCGCGGCAGATGGCGTGGAGCCCCGACGGATCGAAGCTGGCGTTCTCAGTCCAGACCGGCAACCGCCGTTCCTATGCGGAGAACAAGGACCTTTCGTTCTACGACATGAAATCCGGCAAGATCACGCGCTGGGCCGACGGCAAGACCACCGTCACGTTCGTTGCGCTCGACGGCACCGAGAAAAAGTATCCCGTCAAGGACGTGATCCACGTGCTCAACCCGACGTGGTCGAAGGACGGCAAATGGATCCTGTGCAGCTACGGCAGCACGATGGGGATCAGCCAGACGATCGTCGCGATCGAAGTGGACGGCGACCGCGTCGTCGATTTCATCCACCAGGGCAACGAAGTCAGCGGCAAGATTCTCGGCTGCCGGCCGTGCGTCAGCCCCGACGGCAAAATGGTCACGTGGGCCGTCGCGGACGTCAAGAAATTCGCGTGGATCGACATGGCGCCGATCGACTGGGCAGGCGCGTTCCCGAAATGCGACCTCACGAAAAAGATCGATCTCGTCGGCGACGCCGCGCCGATCGAGCTGTATCACGCCGACTGGTCGCCGGACGGCCGCTACGTCGCGTTCAGCCGCGGCCCGCGCGGAGGGTTCATGAAGATGGCGCTTTACGCCCCCGGCGCGGTGGCCAAGGACTGGGACATCTGCATCGTCGATACGAAGAACCCCGGCGTCTATACGAAGCTCACCAACGACGGCATGAGCAACAAGGAACCGGACTGGCTGAAGGGGTCCAGGTAAGAGGGAATCAGGAATGAAACAAATCCCTGTCGCGCTCATCATCGGCATATCCATGATCGTGTCCGCGTTGATCATTGTGTCGGGGCTCAAGGACGCCGGCAGAAGGATTGAAACGGCCGGCAACAATATCCAAAGCGGTCTCAACGCGGTGAGCGTCGGATTGAGTTATTCCGACGACTCGGACGACGGCGATCTGGCCGACGTCACAACGCGCGAAATTGCGCTTCATTTGAAGAACCAGGCCTTCCCGGTCCGGAAGCCGCGTTAACGAGGGCAATCATGAAATCGAGCATTGAATATCAACAGGAAGACGTTGACCTGCTGGTGGTCACGATGAAGTTCGTCATCGACGAGTTCAAGGGTCCGGACCTGCGCAAGCGTTTGGAGCTTTTGGGTTACAAGATTTACCCGATGGACAACATCAAGATGGTCGTCACGAAATTCGTGACGCAGACGGGTCAGGCCAACACGTCGGTGCGGAACGAATTCGTGATTCAGCGCGAATACGAAATCCCGAATGATTTCGACAAGCACGTCGGCGAAGCCAAGGAGCACGCCGAAAAATATTACCAGCGCGTGCAAAACGACCTGAAAAAGCTCGGCGACGTCATGCCGCAGTATTGGAAGATTTAATTAGGCCAGTCAAATGGCATTCGCTATTCATCAGGATTCAAGCGACAGTTCGAGTTCGCGTCATTACCGCTCAACCATCAATACCAATCCTCGTAACCCGTGATTCATCGCTTGTCATTCCCCAAATTTATAGTTGCCGCATCCGAGCCGAACGGCCCCATGTAATAGGGGTAGGGAGAACGTTACCGCCCCCCCTCCCTCCGAACCGGACGGGCGGGTCTCCCGCATCCGGCTCTCCGGTCGGTGGTTTTACCGCCGAGCGGACTCAACAGCCAGACGCTGGGCCGTGGTCAGCGAGAACAGCCCGGCTCCGGCAAAGTAGGCATTGGGCCAGCGCTGATGGTCGCTGCCCCGGCCGCGCCCGCGCTTGTGCTGGCGTCGGCGCAAGATGCTGCGCAGCCTCATCCGTATCCACTTGTCCAGCGGCTCGAACGTCGTCCAGTGGCTGTGTTTGAA
>JAJFUE010000155.1 GCA_021372575.1 bacterium
GATCCCTCCCGCGCCCGTTCGTCAACCATCCATCCGTGAAATCGCCGAACTCCCCGCAATGCCCCTGGCCCGCATCGCCGACGAGCTCAATCGCATCACCACCGCGCTCTCGCAAGATCTCATCGCCGTTCCATTTTCTTCGTCCATCGGGCCCATGCAGTCCATTTCGCCCATCTCCCCCAATCCCGAACCAACAATCCCTTCTCACTCCTGCATGGGATCCGCCGAATCGAACGACACCGCCCCCTCCTCGATTACTGGAAATCCGGCGTTGGCCAATCACCTCTCACCGACTGATTCACAAATTTCGGCTCTCGCTGTACAGCCCTTGGCGCTAACCACACAACCCTCCGGCCCCTGACCAGACACGCGCCGCCCACATCAGTGCCGATCAATCGGCAGGTTCAGTTAACCCTTTTGAAAAAATCCACCCACTCCGACCCGATACACGGCTGTCGGGTATCGCTTCTCGATGTACTCCGCCCTCATTCCGCATTCATCACTCATCATTCATCATTCCTGATTCCATTTCCTCCGCTGCTCGGCTAAGCTGATCGCTGACGACTAGGCGGGCGGACGTGAGGATGGCGCGTGTGGTACATGTCTGTTTTGTGAGCCTTCAGGCGCGCGGGGCGTTCGTGCAAACGCCCGGCCAGCGCATCGGCGGCGCCGAAAACCAGGTCAAGCACCTCGCCACATGGCTCGCGGCGCACGGGTTCCGCGCCAGCGTCATCGTCGAGAACGCCGGCCAGCCCGAGGTCGAGACCATCGACGGCGTCGAGCTGCACCGGCTCAGCCAGCCGCCGTGCAACAACCCGCTCGGCCGCCTCAAGCGCCGCCTCTTTTCCGGCCTCGAGCTCGGCCGCATCGTGCGGCGGCTCGGCGCGGACGTTTATGTTCAGCGCACGGCCGGCGTCGAAACCGGCCTCGTGCAACGCGCCGCCGCCGCGATCGGCAAGCGTTTCATCTATATCGCGTCGAGCGACTCCGAGACCGGCCCGTTCTGGCGCAACGGCTGGACCGCGACGCCGCTCATGTTCCGCCGCGGCCTGCGCCGCGCCGACCGCGTCATCGCCCAGCACGACGCCCAGCGCGCCGCGTTCGAGAAAACCTACGGCGTGGGCGCGATCGTCCTCCCCGACGTCTATCCGTTCCCCGAGGTGGAGATCTCGACCGGCGACCGCGTCGTGTGGGTCGGCCGCTGCGCCGCGGTCAAGCAGCCGCGGCTCGCGCTCGAGCTGGCCCGGCGCATCCCCGGCGCGCGCTTCGCGATGGTCACCGCCGCCACCAAGCACGAGGCCGGCCTCCTCCCCGAAATCCAACGCGAGGCCGCCGCCGTCCCCAACCTCGAATTCATCCCCGGCCTGCCGTGGCCGCGACTGCAGGACGTCTATCGCTCCGGCGCGATCCTCGTCAACACGTCGCTCTACGAGGGGATCCCGAACACGTTCTTCGAGGCCGCCGCGCACGGCCTCGCCATCGCGACGCTGGGCGTCGATCCCGACGGCATGCTGACGCGCGAGGGCGCGGGCGTCTGCGCGGGCGGCGATTTCGAGCGCCTCGTCGCGCTCGTCCGCGATCTTCTGAACGATCCCGCGTCGCGCCGGCAGCTCGCGGACAAGGCCCAAACCCTCCTGCGCGACCGCCACGACATCGACCGTGTAGGGGCGAGGTTTGCGGAATTGATTCGGGAGATGATTTAGGAGTTTCGATTACGATTACGATCACGAGCACGAAATGAAACCCAACATCTGTCTCATATCACCCTTCGGGGCGCCGCTGTTTTACGACGTTCCCGGCGGCCATGGCGGCGCCGAGGTGCAGTTCGCGTTCCTCGCGCGCGAGCTTGCCCGCCGCGGCGCGACCGTCACCTTCATCGCCGGCGACCGCGGCCAGCCCGCCGATGACACGATCGACGGCGTGCGCCTGCTGAGCTACAAGGCGCGCCCGACGCTCGCCGGCCGCCTCAGCCTCCAGCGCGCGATGTGGCGCGCCAAGGCTCACATTTACCTCCAGCAAGCGACCGGCTCCACGACCAAGGAGGTCGCGTTCTTCACCATGTGGGCCCGCCGGCGGTTCGTCTATTGGATCGCCAGCGACATGGACTGCTCGGCCGAGCTGACGCGCATCGGCAACGGCCCGCCGCGCAACAAGTGGTTCGTGTGGGGCCTGCATCGCGCCGACCTGATCGTCGCCCAGCACGAAGGCCAGCGCCACCTGCTGCGCGAGAACGAGAAGCTCGAGTCGGTCGTGATCCCCAACGGTTTCCCGCCGGTCCCACCGCCGACCGTGCCGCGCGAGTATCATCTGTGGATCGGCAAGGCGAACAGCCTCAAGCGCCCCGAGCTGCTCATCGAACTGGCGCGGCGGTTCCCCAACGAGCGCTTCCGCATGATCTGCCCGGCCGACGTCTCGAATCCGATGTGGATGGACAAGGTCGGCCGCGAGCTGGCGACCGCGCCCAATATCGAGCGGCTCGACCGCGTGCCGTTCGACAAGATGGGCGAGGAGCTCGCCCGCGCCCGCACGCTCCTGATCACCTCGATTATCGAAGGCTTCCCGAACACGCTCGTGCAAGCGCTGTGGCAGGGCGTCCCGGTTGTGTCACTCAACGTCGATCCGGGCGGGATGATCGCCAGCCGCGGCCTCGGCGTGATGGCCAACGACGATTTCGAATACTTCAGCCGCGAGTTCGGCAAGCTGATCGCCGACCCGAAGAAGTGGTCCGAAACTTCCGCCCGCGCGCGCGAGTGCGCCGAACGCGAACTCTCGATCGCCCGCATGACCGAGCGCTTCCTGGACGCGGTCAAAGGCCTGTAATTCTATAAAACATCTCTCTCACAGAGACGCAGAGAGATAGAGAATATAGAGAGCTGATCACCCATCGAGGTAGGCCGCGGTCGCCGACCGCGGCATTCAATGCAGTAGCCCGAGCGTGAGCGAGGGACTGGCCATCGTGCGGTTTTCGATTACGATTACGAGCACAAGCACGATGACTACATATTTTCGAGTGAGCTCGAAGCGGGTGCTTTATAGAGACATTTCCGGCACTGGCCTTACCGGTATCCCGCGCTCGGCCAGGTAGCGCTTGGTTTCGCCGATCGTGAACATGCCGAAATGGAAGATCGAGGCTGCGAGGGCGGCATCCGCCTTGCCGATCGTGAACGCCTCGGCGATGTGCTGGAGGTTGCCCACCCCGCCCGAGGCGATGACCGGGATGCGCACGGCCTCGGCCACGGCGCGCGTCAGCTCCAGGTCGTAGCCGTTCTGCGTGCCGTCGCAGTCCATGCTGGTGAGCAGGATCTCGCCCGCGCCGAGCTCCTCGGCGCGCCGGGCCCATTCGATCGCGTCCAGGCCGAGGACCGGCCGCCGGCCGCCGTGGGTATAGACTCCCCAGCCCCCGGCTGACGTCGGTCCGTGCCGGCGCGCATCGATCGCGACGACGATGCACTGCGACCCGAACCGCCGCGAGGCCTCGGCGATGAACTCCGGCCGCGCAATAGCCGGCGTGTTGATCGAGACCTTGTCGGCCCCGGCGCGCAGCATGGCGTTGATGTCGTCCAGCGTACGCAGGCCGCCGCCGACGGTCACCGGGATGAAGCACCGGTCGGCCGTGCGCCGGATCACGTCGAGCATGATCCCGCGCCCCTCGTGCGAGGCCGTAATGTCAAGAAACACAATCTCGTCCGCGCCGGCCTGGTCATAGGCGCTGGCGCACTCGACCGGATCGCCGGCATCGATCAAGTTGACGAAATTGACACCCTTGACGACGCGACCCTTGTCCAGATCGAGGCACGGAATGATTCTTTTCGCAAGCACAACACCGCTCCCACCAACCGATTGAACCTTTTTGTAGGTCCAAATCCCCATGTTGTCACGCTCCGATCAAAAAGAAAAGCATCTCGGCCCAAAAACATTTCGTTCCGGACGCCGGTCCATCCGTCAAAGTGACCAGCGTGTAGTTAAGCCAAATCACGAAATATATTGACTTTCCCGACATAATGGACAAAATGGGCGCGAATTCTATTGCAGGCAGTTTTTTAAATTGAAAGGAGGAACGCATTCATGAACCTCAACCGTGTTAAGACGAGTTTTCTTTTGTTGTTGCTCCTTGCGTTCGGTGCGTCGCATGCATGGGCGACCAGCGATTACTCTCTCGATTTCGTGGTGATCGATCTGACGGGTGGCAACAACGCCGGCCAGATTTATTCCGGCCAATCGATCTGGCTCTCAGATATGGTCGGCGGCACGATTACATCGAGTTCCGATTACAGTTTTCATCCCTTGCTGAGCAAGCCGAACCTGACGGTCAGCTCGGGGTTGATCCTGATTCCCGACGGCGGTGGGCCGATCAGCCTGGGTTCCACCATGCAGGGGGCGGCGCCTTTGCAGAAGACATTCACCGTCTATAACAACGGATCGTCGAACCTGGTCCTGGGCACGCCCAACTGTCCGGCCGGTTATAGCGTCACGGAGCCGTTGAACACGGTCGTGGGCTCCGGCACGGGCGACAATTTCACGGTGAGCCTTTCGACCGCCTCGAGCGGGACGTTCAGCGGCACGGTCAGCTTTACGAACAACGACATCGAATGCCAGGTGTTTAATTTCCTGGTCACCGGCCGCATCCTGGCGCCGGCGGACATGGTGTGGGTGGACTTCAACTGGACGGGGAGCGAAACGGGCAGCGAGGCGTTGCCCTTCAACACCCTGGCCGAAGGCGTTGGCTTCGTCAACAGCGGCGAGACCATCCGCATAAAGGCCGGCTCCGGCTCCGAACACATCCGCATCACCAAGCCAATGCGCATCGAGGCCGTCGGCGGCACGGCCCGCATCGGTGCAAAGTAATGGAAATCGTTTCGATCAGTGTTCCTGGAATTTTGGCTTCATATCAACCGGAGGAATAGGATGTTTAGATTTTCACTTTTTGCATTGATGGTTTGCATGTTTTGGACTGTGAACGCCGGCGCGGCCGACAATTCGCTGTTCAATTACCAGGGCCGTGTGCTGGTGCAGGGGTTTCCTTACACCGGAACGGGCCAGATGAAGGTTGCGATTATTGCCACGACCGGCACGAGCACCGTGGTGAGCCTGTGGTCCAATGACGGCAGCAGCGTGGCGGGTTCCGAGCCGTCGAGTTCGTTCCCGGTCACTGTCACGGGCGGCGTGTTCGACACGATGATCGGCGATACGAACAATGGACTGGCTATTCCTGCGATCACGTTCAACCGCGATGATGAGCTCAAGATCCGCGTGTGGTTCAACGACGGCACGCACGGATTCCAGCAACTGACCCCCGACCGTCGGTTGACCAATCCCCGGCGGCTGGGAATCACCGAGGTGACCACATCGACGACGCTTTACGTCAACGGCTCGACCGGCAACGACCTCAACAGCGGGTTGACGCCGACTTCCGCCAAGAAATCAATCCAAGCCGCGGTCAACATGGTGCCGTCGAAAATATCGGCCAACATGACCATCCAAGTCGCGGCCGGGATTTATCGTGAGCAGGTGAATATTTACGGTGTTGCGGCGGGGCTGTCTGATCAATTTTCGATGATCGGAGATCCAACCACTGTTCCGAGCGACACGGTAACGCCCAATGTGCGCATTACCGGCACGAACAACGACTCGACGCATTTGAAGGTCAGAGACCATGGCATCAATGTTATGAGCTGCCATAATCTCGCGATCAGCGGATTCCTCTTTGATTATTGCAACTTGTATGGTTTCAACAGCCACAGCTCTGTGGTGCGCACCTACAGGTGCAAATCGACAAACAATAGCCGCGGGTTCCATGGAAGCGGCCATGGCGCCGAATTTCGCAATAGCTGGGCATCAGCCAATGGCAGTGGATTTACAACGGATGCGGGGGATATCGGGATCGTGGATTCCGGTGCATCCGACAATACTGGCTTTGGAGTGGCGATCACGAACGGCGGCGTCAGCTTTTACGGCACCAACAGTTTTAAGAGGAACCCAACCGGTGTCCTGATTCATATGAACTCGATGTTGTATATCAACGGAACGACGTCGTTGACGAGCAATACGTATGGGATTCAGGTGCTCAAGAATTCAATGGCCAACAACGTGGCCGGGCTTACCTATTCCGGCAACGGGACGAATATTGTTGTCACGGATTCATTTACGTATTAGTCGGTATCAAGATGCAGCGCAAAACATTGCCATGAAGCGTCATTCCATACGAACATTCCTGCTCGGTGCGGCGGCCAACAACGCCATGTTCCAGATTACATGGCCGCGTGGCGCGAGCAATTCGCGCATCCTTTATGGTTCGTAACAACCGAGGCTTGAAGAGCCGCCAGAATGAGGCCGGGGGTTACCCAAACGGAACCCCCGGTAAATTTTGGGCCTTCGGCAGGCTGGGAACCATTGCCCCAAAAGTTTGTCACTTACTCTGGATGTTCCATTTCGCATTGGAAAGGCGAAACCCATGTGCCACTCAACCTGGATGCGTGCGGTCCTTCTGATCGCGAGCGTGTTTTTGCTCGGCGCGTGCAACACGATCCAACCCCGGCAGACGGCGCCACCAGAGGCGTTTGCGCCGGTGACGCTCTACGTCAATGCCGAATCGGGCAATGATTGCAACAGCGGCCTCAAGCCGTCCGCGGCCAAGAAGACGATTCAGGCCGCGGTCAACATGGTCCCCAGCCGTCTTCACAGCGATTTCACCATCCGCGTGGCGCCGGGCGTGTATCGGGAATCGGTCGAATTCATCGGCATCAGCGCGCCGTTGAAACACCGGCTCGTCGTGCTGGGCGACGATGACGTGCTTCCGTCCGAGACTATCTCGCCGAAGGTGCGGCTGACCGGCGCCGACGACGATTCCTCCCATGAGAAGAAGCGGGACCGCGGCTTTGTTTTCACGGGCTGCAACAATATTGAAGTGAAGGGATTCCTGATCGACTACTTCAAGGAATTCCCGGTCTATACGCGGCAGAGCCTGATGACCATGAACCGGTGCAAGGCTTCCTATAGCGATACCGGTTACTTCGCCGACAACAGCATGATGGCCCTCGAACATAGTTGGGCGTCATTCAACAAAAACGGCGTGATCGGTTACACGCAGGCGCAAATCTACCTGTCCGACTGCGGCATCGCCGACAACGAGGTCTATGGCGTGCTTGCGCAGGCAAGCTGCGTCGTCAACATGATCAACGAGAACCAGATTTCCCGCAACCAGCAGGGAATCGGCATGGAGAATTCGTATCTGTGGTTCCAGGCCGGCAACACCACGTTCACCGGCAATACGGTCACCGGCATCGCGCTGCGCTATATGTCGGTGTCGCGCGGCATGCCCAATCACACGTTCTTCCGCGACAACGCCCACGACACCTCGATCGACGAAGATTCGCTCGCAAGATAGAGTGACCAACTCGCAAATAACAACCGGCCGCGCGGCGAAATCCGCGCGGCCGGCTTTTATTTCTATTCAATCCGGTTGACTACTCGTTCTTGATCAGGCTCACGAGGACCTTGCTCTTCTGCTTGCGCGAGATCTTGAGCTTGTCGGCCGCGAGTTCCTGATACACCATCTCGGTGTAGGTCGAGGGATCCTTCGGTTCAATAAGGACCGGTTCGCCGCGATTGAGATCGCGGGCGCGGCCGGCCAGCACGTTGACCAGCAGGTACTTGTGCTTGCCTTCCTTGATCATGTCGTTGAGCCCCTCGTCCAGTTCAATGGACTTGGACTCGACCAGATGCTTGGTGGCTTGTGCCGATTTTGCCATGTCCGGGATCAGTCCTTTTTGTCGTCTTTGACTTCGAATTCGGCATCGACGACGTCTTCGCCGCCGCCGCTTGGGCCGCCCTGCTGCTGCGGGCCGGGGCCGCCCTGTTGCGGTCCTGCCTGGCTCCCGGCGCCGGCTCCCTGATAGAGCTTCTCCGAGAACTTGTGCATGGCCGCGTTAAGACGGTCCATCCCGGACTTTACCAAATCGGCGTTGTGATCGGCAATGGCTTTCTGGAGGTCCTGGGTCGCGGTCTCGATTTCGCGGCGGTCTTCGGGGCTCAGCTTGTCGCCGTGCTCCTTGAGCGTGCGCTCGATCGAATAGACCAGCGTGTCCGCGTTGTTGAACATCGTGACTTCTTCTTTGCGTTTGCGGTCTTCGTCGGCGTGGGACTGCGCCTCGTTGACCATGCGCTTGATTTCCTCTTCTTTCAGGCCGCTGGAGGCCTCGATCCGGATCTTCTGGTCCTTGCCCGTGCCGAGGTCCTTGGCCGACACGTGCAGGATGCCGTTGGCGTCGATGTCGAACGTGACCTCGACCTGCGGCACGCCGCGCGGGGCCGGCGGGATGCCGACCAGATCGAACCGCCCCAGCGTCCGGTTGTCCTTGGCAAAATCGCGCTCGCCCTGCAGGACGTGGATCGAAACGGCCGTCTGGTTGTCCGAAGCGGTCGAAAAGATTTCGGATTTCCTGGTCGGGATGGTCGTGTTGCGCTCGATGAGCCGCGTGAACACGCCGCCGAGGGTCTCGATGCCGAGCGACAGCGGGGTCACGTCGAGCAGGAGGACGTCGCTGACCTCGCCGGCGATGACGCCGCCCTGGACCGCGGCGCCGATGGCGACCGCCTCGTCCGGGTTGACGCTCTTGTTGGGTTCCTTGTTGAAAAGCTGCTTGACGACGGCCTGCACGGCCGGCATGCGCGTCATGCCGCCCACCAGGATGACCTCGTCAACCTCCTCGGGCTTCATGCCGGCGTCGGCCAAGGCGCGCTTGCACGGCTCGATGGTGCGGTCGATCAGGTCGGCGCACAGCTGCTCCAGCTTGGCGCGCGTGAGGTCCATCGTCAGGTGCTTGGGGCCGCTGGCGTCGGCGGTGATGAACGGCAGGTTGAGCGTGTAGCTCATCGAGGAGCTCAGCGCGATCTTGGCCTTCTCGGCCTCTTCCTTGAGGCGCTGCAGGGCCATGCGGTCCTCGCGCAGGTCGATGCCGTTGGTCTTCTTGAACTCGTCGGCGATCCAGTTGATGACGCGGTGGTCGAAGTCGTCGCCGCCCAGGTGCGTGTCGCCGTTGGTCGATTTGACCTCGAACACGCCCTCGCCCAGCTCCAGGATCGAGATGTCGAACGTGCCGCCGCCGAGGTCATAGACCGCGATGCGTTCGTCCTTTTTCTTGTCCAGGCCGTAGGCAAGGGCCGCAGCCGTCGGCTCGTTGATGATGCGCAGGACTTCGAGCCCCGCGATGCGGCCCGCGTCCTTGGTCGCCTGGCGCTGCGAGTCGTTGAAGTACGCCGGCACGGTGATGACGGCCTGCGTGACCTTCTGGCCGAGGTAATCCTCGGCCGTCTCGCGCATCTTGGCCAGGATCTGCGCCGAGATCTCGGGCGGCGAGTAGTGCTTGCCCATGATATCGACGACGGCGTCGCCGTTGTTGGACTCGACGACCTTAAACGGGACGATCTTCATCTCGCTGGAGACTTCGTTATAGCGGCGGCCCATGAAGCGCTTGATCGAGAAGACCGTGTTCTCGGAGTTGGTGATGGCCTGGCGCTTGGCAACCTGGCCCACCAGGCGCTCGCCGTCCTTGGTGAAGGCGACGATCGAAGGCGTGGTGCGCTGGCCTTCGGCGTTCGGGATGACGACCGGCTCGCCGCCCTCAACGACCGCCACGCACGAGTTGGTCGTGCCCAGATCGATGCCGATGACTTTGCCTTTTGCCATGATTTTATTCCTTTTTCAGTTCGTTTCGTTCGGATATGAATTCGATGAATTTTCTTGTGAGTGGAGTAAATGCAGGTGTTCCCTGCTCAAATCCTCCGGATGCTGTTTGTAAACCTCGTATATCCTCGTCATATATTTGGCTATTGAAAACACCATAGGCATACAGCTGGTTTACACAGCTATCGATTAATGCAGGATTCATCTTGCCTCTAAGTTTCTCATGCAATTGGTGGTTTAAAACCTGAGGGGAATGCCACTCTCCTCTTTCACTATTTAACTCCTGCTCCGCCGCCAAAACCAATAATGCGGGTTTGGGAATCAGTTTCAAGATCTCTAAAAAATCTAACTTCATCATCTGCGGAACGTTCATACTTGCATTACACAAGCAGTTCACGAAGTAATCGGTTTTATCCGCAAGACTTGGATCCAATCCAAGAGAAACAATTTTTTGGCAGAGTATTTTACCGTCTGATGTCAACAACCAAGGATCAGAGAACATTTCTTCGTTATTTGCCAGTTTTTCGTTTACTTTTCTAACAAATTCTTTTTCTTGTTCCTGCTCAATAAATTCCCTATAGCCTTTTGAGCCCTCAATAAGAGCTGCAATTACTGGATTAGCTTTCACCAGTTCCAATGAACCAGCTTTTATTCCTGAGATTACTGCTCTTTTATTCATAATCCCAACTCTACTAATGAGTTATTGAGAGGGGCAAAATGCCCCTCTCAATAATTTTCTCTTCCTAAGTCTCTTACATCATGCCGCCCATGTCGCCCATGCCGCCGTGCATGTGGCCGGGGCCGGCCGATTCCTTTTCCTTGATCTCGGTGACCAGGCATTCGGTCGTGATCAGCAGGCCCGCGACCGAGGCCGCGTTCTGCAGCGCGGTGCGCGTGACCTTGGCTGGGTCGATGATGCCGGCCTTGACGAGGTCGCCGTAGGTCTCGGCGTCGGCGTCAAAGCCCTCGTTGCCCTTCATTTCCTTGACCTTCTCGACCACGATCGAGCCTTCCTGGCCGGCGTTGCTGGCGATGAAGCGCAGCGGCGCCTCGAGCGCCTTGCGCACGACGCCCACGCCGATCTTCTCGTCGCCGTTGAGGTTGATCGAGTCCAGGACCGGGATGGCGCGGATCAGCGCCGTGCCGCCGCCGGCCACGATGCCCTCTTCGACCGCCGCGCGCGTGGCGTGCAGCGCGTCCTCGACGCGGGCCTTCTTTTCCTTCATCTCGATCTCGGTCGAGGCGCCGACCTTGATCACCGCGACGCCGCCCGACAGCTTGGCCAGGCGTTCCTGCAGCTTCTCGCGGTCGTAGTCGCTCGTGGAGGCTTCGATCTGGTTCTTGATCTGGTTGATGCGGCCGTCGATGGCCTTCTTCTCGCCCTTGCCCTCGACGATCGTCGTGTTCTCTTTTTCGATGACAACCCGGCCGGCGTGGCCGAGGTCCTCAACGCGCGTGTTCTCCTGCTTGAGGCCGGCGTCTTCGCTGATGACCTTGCCGCCCGTCAGGACGGCGATGTCCTCGAGCATGGCCTTGCGGCGGTCGCCGAAGCCCGGCGCCTTGACGGCGCAGATCTGCAGCGTGCCGCGCAGCTTGTTCACGACGAGCGTCGCGAGCGCCTCGCCCTCGACGTCCTCGGCGATGATCAGCAGGGGCTTGCTGGCCTTGGCGACGTTCTGCAGCAGGGGCAGCATGTCGTTGAGGCTCGAGATCTTCTTCTCGAAGATCAGCACGAGCGCGTCATCCAGGACGGCTTCCATGCTCTCGGCGTTGGTCACGAAGTACGGCGAGAGATAGCCCTTGTCGAACTGCATGCCTTCGACCAGGTCGACGGTCGTCTCAATCCCCTTGCCCTCCTCGACCGTGATCACGCCGTCCTTGCCGACCTTGTCGAACGCGTCCGAGATCAGCTCGCCGATCTGCTCGTCCTGCGCGGACAGCGAGGCGACGGCCGCGATGTCGGGCTTGCCCTCGACCTCATTCGCGGTGGCCAGCAGCTTG
>JAJFUE010000164.1 GCA_021372575.1 bacterium
CATCGTCGATTACGAGCCCGACGTGTTGCTGCTCGACATCATGCTGCCGAAGATGAACGCGTATCAGCACCTGCACTCGCTTCGGAGCAACATCAGCTACAAGGCCCTGCCGGTCATCGTGATTTCGGCCAAGTCGTCCCAGCGCGACCAGGACTACGCGCTGCGCCTCGGCGCCAATCACTTCCTGCCCAAGCCGTACCGGATCGACCAGCTCCTCAAGCTGATCCAGACGGCCACGTCCGTGCCCGGGTTCAAGGTCCAGTCCAAGCGGCTCTCGCTCAAGGAAATCCAGGATATCGTCGCCGCGGACGAGCAGTCCCGGCAGGATCACACCGAGGCCACCGTGCGCCGCCGCCAATACGAACAGATCCGAAACATCGCGAACAACGAGCGCCCGCGCCGGGAAGAGTGAAATATGAAGTGTGAAGGGTGAATTGTGAATGCGGGATGGGAAAACCCATCCCGCGTTTCGTTTTTTGGCTGCGAAGGCTCATCTTTCATCTTTCATCTTTCAGCTCTCGTTGGTATTAACTTTCCGTCAGCCGAATTGCACGAGGGAGCATTGATTCATGTATATCGCCTATACCGTCTTGTTCATCGGCCTGTTTTGCGTGATCGGATTCGTGGCGGCGGTCGTTTCGACCGTCATGCACTGGGACGAGCCGGACAAACGTGTTGAGTGCCTCGAAAAGCTTTACATCCGCGTCCCCGCGTTGTTTTTCGGCGTGGGCGCGTTCTGCTTCACGATCATCATGATGTTGTGGACATACGGGACGATCAGCCCCACCGAAACCAAAACGTTCCCGATGAACAACAACGGCGCGATCCATTACGTCAACGCGGCGCTGCACCACTCGATGTGGGTCGCCACGGGCGTATGCGTGCTTGGTTTCCTGATTTCTCTCGTTGTGTATGGCGCGCGAAAGAAGAAGACAGCCGCACATCATTGAACTGGAGGCAACAGAGAGCCGATTTCTCCGTCGCTAACGTTGCCTGCTGTTGTTGCAACTCCGCGCGCTTTGCCCTTCTCTGCTTCTCTGCGACAAACGTTTTTATGCCGATTGTTCAGGTTTTGCGTGTTTGGAGTCATGCTCTTGTTCCGGGCCTTTGGCCGGGGGCATCGGGGGCTTGGGCGGCTGCTGGCTGCCTTTCTCGAGCATCGCCCGGATGCGCGCGATCTCGCGGTCCTGGCGATCGAGCTGCTGCCGCATCGTGGCCTGTTGACGCTCCAATTGCGCGATCCGGCCCAGCCAGAAACCGCGGCCGCCTGCGCCATCGGGACCGCGGCCCGGCCCGAATCCATCGTGCGGCATGCGGGCCAGCATCGGCATCGAATCGACGAGGTAATCGGCATAATCTTTGCCGAGCACCTGCCTGACGAATTCGCGCGGGTTGTCCTGCTGCAGTTGCGCGATTCCCTGCCGCCATCGGCGCATTCGGTCGCGATCGGCCGCCGAAAGCGTTTTGTCGTCGAGCGACTGGTCGAGGATCTTCGCTAGCCCCGCAGCCCAGCGGTCGCGATTGAAGATCGCCTGCCGCAGGATGCGCGTCGCCTGCTCGTTGTTGTCGTGATCGGCCTCGATGAGCGTGTGCAGCTCGCCGGCGAGCTTGTCGATTTCCTTGCGCGCGAGGATCGAGGCGGGGTCCATCTGGCCCCCCTGCACGCGGTCCTTGTTCTGCGCCAGTTTCTTCATGAGCTGTTCGCGGCGGGCGGTGTTCTCGCCAAAACGGCGCGACGCCTCGCGCAGCCGCTCGTCGAACTCGCGCCACTTGCCGAGCGTGTCGAGCATCGGCTTTGGCGACGCGCCCGGCTTTCCCGGCCCGCGCTGCATCGTGCCGCTCGTCGGTTGCGCCGCGCCGGCCGGCTTCTCGTCGCGCGTCGCGACGTTCAGTTTCTGGTCGCGAGGCGCGGCGGGGACCAGCTCGGCCGGCCGGCTCGAACTGGTTTTCTCCTGCGTCTGCGCCGGCCCAACGGCCATCACCAGCAGCGCGATCGTCCCTGCCAGCAGATGTGTTCTCATTGATCGACTCCTGAGCCGGCCTGGACGCCCGGATTGCGCCGCGGCAGGTTGTACTTATCGATGCGGTATCCAAGCGTGCGCCGCGTGATGCCAAGCAGCTCGGCGGCGCGCGTGTGATTGTAGCCCGTCGATTCGAGCGCCTCGATGAGGGCCTGTTTTTCGATCTGTTCGAGAGTCTGCCGTCCCGACGCGGACGACTCCATCACTGCCAGCGCGGCCTGATCGTTCTGGATCACCAGCGGCAGGTCGCCGAGGTGGATCTCGTCACCCTCGCACATGACGCACGCGTGCTCGACCGCGTTCTCCAGCTCGCGGATGTTGCCCGGCCAGCGATACACCCGCATCCGCTCGAAAGCCTCGGTCGAAATATTGATCTGGCGGCGCGTTTTCTGGCGCGCACGGCCAAGGAAGTGGTCGATGAGCGCCGGGATGTCCTCGGTCCGCTCCCTCAGCGGCGGGATCGTGATCGGCACCACGTTGAGCCGGTAATACAGGTCGGAGCGGAACTGGCCGGTCTCGATCATTTCCTCGAGGTCGCGGTTGGTCGCGGCGATGACACGCACGTCGGCGTGGAACGTTTGCGCGTCGCCGACGCGCTGGAACTCGCCCGACTGCAGCACGCGCAAGAGCTTGACCTGCAGCGCCGGGCTGATTTCGCCGATCTCGTCCAGGAAGATCGTCCCGCCGTCAGCCTGCTGGAACAGGCCCTTGCGCGTCTCGACCGCGCCCGTGAACGCGCCGCGCGTGTGGCCGAACAGCTCGCTTTCGAGCAGCGTCTCCGGCAGGGCCCCGCAGTTGACCTTGACGAGCGGCTTGTCCTTGCGCGGGCTCGAGGCGTGGATCGCGCACGCCAGCACTTCCTTGCCCGTGCCGCTTTCGCCGCGCAGCAGGACCGAGACGTCGCTGGTCGCGACCTTGGCCGCGCGCTTCAGCACGTCGCGCATCGCGGGGCTGGCTGCGACGATGTTGTCGGCGCTGAACTGCTCGGCGACCGCCGCGCGCAGGATCTGGTTTTCCTCGCGCAGCATGCGGCGCTCGGCCACGCGCGCCACGAGCATGATCAGCTCCTCGTTGGGGAACGGCTTGATCAGGTAGTCGAACGCGCCGAGCTTCATCGCGTTGACCGCCGTCTCGACCGTGGCGTAGGCGGTCATCATGATCACGTCGAGGTTGGGGTTCAAGTCGCGCGCGCGTGCCATGACCTCCAGGCCGTCCATGTCGGGCATCTTGAGGTCGGTCACAAGCAGGTCCGCGCCGTTCTCGCCCAATGCCTTGAGCATGTCGCCGGCGCGGTCGAACGCCTCGACCGTGTAGCCCTCGCGCGTCAGGATGCGCGCCAGGATGCGGCCCATCTTGGGCTCGTCGTCAAGAATGATGATCCTCAGGCTGTCGGTCATGTTTGTCTCTCGCTTGGTGCTCGTCGTTCGAATCCAAACCTTATGGCCGGTTCGCGGCCGCGATCCGCGCCGACTTCTTCGTGTCCATCGAGACGTGGTTGAGCGGCGGACCGTCCTCGGCGCGCGGCAGCGTCAGCACAAGGCTGGTTCCGTGCGTGGAGCCCGGATTCGCCAGGCTGAGGCTGCCTCCGGCGGCAGCCGCGATCTGGTGGCTGACGGCCAGCCCGAGTCCCGCCCCGCCGGGGCGCGTCGTGAAGAACGGCTCGAAAATCCTCGTCGCGATCGCCTCCGGGACGCCCGGGCCCTCGTCGGTCACGCTGAAGTGGATCTGGCGCGTGCCGGCTTCGATGCGCAGCCACACCCGCCCGTCTTTGGGCGACGCCTGGATCGCGTTGAGCAGCAGGTTCATGATCACCTGCCGCAGCCGCGCCGGCGCGATGCGCGCCCGCCATGCGGGGGCCATCTGGCCCGCCTGCGACGGGGTCTCCAGTTCGATCGTGACGCCGTGGCGCTCGGCGGCCGAACGCAGCATGCTCAGCACGCCCTGCGAAACGGCCACCGCCGGCGCCGCGCCGGACTCGTCCGCCGACCTCTCGCCGCGCGTGGCATCGAGGAACTGGCTGACCAGGTGATCCATGCGCTCGATTTCCTCGACGATCTCGCGGCATGCGCCGATCGATTCATCGCCCGCGCCCTGCCCGATCAACCCGTGCTCCAGGTCTTCCGTGTAGGCGCGCATGATCCCGAGCGGATTGCGCAGCTCGTGCGCGAAGCCCGCCGCCAGCGTTCCCATCGAAGCCAGCCGGTCGGCCTCGGCCACCTGCCGCTCGATGAGTTGCTGCCGGCGCAGCAGCCTGAAGATCAGCAGGCCGATCAGGGCCGTCAACAGTGTGATCACGATCCCGGCGCGGCTGAGGGTTCCGGAAAGCTTGTTGATTTCCGAAAGGTAGGTGCGGCCGGCGACGAGGCACACCAGTGCCTGCACGCGCGGCGAACGCACGGGATTGGTCAACGCCCGCGTGGCCGTCGTCGTGGCGTCGTAAAAATTCGATTCCTCGCGCACGAGTATCGGCACGTAGTAGCGCTTGAACGGCAGGTCGCCCGCCTGATATGCCGGCGAAGCCTCCGGGATCCCCAGTAGCGCGTTGTTGATCTCCAGGCTGTCCATGCGCCAGTATTCGAACGGCCTCAGCAGCGCGTTGCGCTCGGCCGTGTCGTAAAGAACCCGGTTGCCGGTGCTGATGACGACGATCCGTTCCAGCCGCGCCTCATGGGCCAACCGGTCGATCGGCGCCGTCAGCGACTGGTCGAGGCCCATCGCGTAGAGTTCGGGGTCGGGCGGCTGCTCGGCCGATTCGGTGTCGGCCTGGGCACTGTCCTGCTCGATCTGGGTCATTGCCGAGACCGGGCCCTGAAGCTCCGTCCCGGCGATCCGCGCCAGGTCCGCCAGGTGCGATTCGAGTTCCATTTCCTTGGAAACGCGGGCGGCCTGCACGGCAAACCACCCACCCGCATACTGGATGAGCAGCATGAATGCCAGCAGCACGCACGCCCATAAAGCGGTCCATCGCCAGGAAGATTTCGTTTTCATGAGGCCTCCTGCCGTACCATATAGTACAGCAAATGGACCATATCGTGCCAAAAAGCAATCAAAATCACCCGTTTTGGCACGCTATGGTCAAAAGAGCAAACGGTGAGCCAGTTGTGGAATGGAATTAGATGAGAATAGGACCTATAGGACTTATAGGACCTATAGGTCCCATCAATTGCTACCGCCAGTTCGCTTGCTTCGGCGGCTTTTCTTGGCCGCTCAGCACTTTGCCGACCGAGTGCATGACCGACTCGTAGAAGTTGCCCGAGCGCGGGCGGAAGACCTCGAACTTCTCGCCGGGCGAGCCGACGAACGGCCGCAGCACCCACGCCAGCTGTACGCCGACGAAGATATACAGCAGCAACCACAGCGCGATCAGTCCCTTTGAGGCGCGCGGCCTCGCGGGCGCCATCCACCGGATCGACCCCAGCATGTATTGCAGGCCGATCGTGCCGGCGTAGGCGAAGATCGCCACGTGCAGCAGCTTGATGAAGTCGTAGGTCGTCGAGGTCACCGAGAAGAAGAACGCCACGGTCGCCATCGAGGCCAGCACCGTGCAGGTGATCGCCGTCGCGCTCACCAGCAGCACCAGCACCTGGCGCCAGCTGTGACGCTCGCCCATGAAGGCGTTCGACACGTAGATCGGAGAATAGACGATCGCGCCGACGCCCATCAGCAGCACCGGGACCTTGATCGCGGTGATGAACATCAGCGTGACCTTCGCGCCCAGCGACAGCGTCGAGCCCTGCAGGAAATTCGTCGCGCCCATGACCGCGCCGTAGATCGCGCCCATGATGATCGCGATGGAAATCAGGATGAGCGCGATCTGCGGCAGATTCGGGTCGTCGCGGCGCATCGATTCCATCAGCGAGTGCGGGTGCGTGAGCAGGTAATCGACCTGTCGCCAGAATCCGTGCGGGAATACCGCCGGCTCGGCGGGCTCCTCGAACGGCCGCGAGCGCAGCGCCTCGAACTGGGACGGCCCGGCAGGGGCCTGTCCATCGAGCAAATCGTTTTTCATCCGAGCCTCCTCCGAAGGGAATAGTTTTTCGCTGATATCGCGCATGGGTTCGATCGTGCCTGGGGCGGATGGTTTCGCCGGGCCGTCCTGCATCACCTGCTCCGCCGCGCGATCGAGCTCATCCTGCGTGCCGGGATTCTCATCGTTGGGGTTCATCGCGTCCTCTCCTTTATATGGAGCGTTCATTCGTGCTCGTGCTCGTGCTCGTAATCGTAATCGAACAACCGATCCGATCTACTCAACACCGATGCTTATGATGATTTTTTCATCTTTCATCTTTCATGTTTCATCACGTCAAAAGCGCCCACACCGCCTCGATAAACGACCCTCCGCGCGGCCTTAACACCTCGTACGGCCCCGACCACGATCCCAGCCATGGCCGCAGCAGCCACGACATCTGCGTGCCGACGAACGCGTAGAGCATTCCCCACGCCAGCATGAACTTGAAGCCGATCGGCCGGCCCGCCCGGCGCGCCGTCGCGCGAAAAACCACCCCGATCACGATGAGGCTCGCCATCGCCGCCAGCGCCAGCACCGCAACGTGCATGAGGATCAGGAAACTGTAGCCCTGCCTGGAGGTCGTGATCGTGAAGAAGATGCTCAGCGGCGCATAGCTGGCCACGGCCGCCGCGTTGGCGCTGATCGCCAGCAAAAGCAGCCGCAAGCACTGGCCCGGCCTCAACTGCGGCCCGAACAACACGTTCAGCACATATAAAGGATAGAAGCACACGGCGAGCGAGAACATGTAGAGCATGGGCATCTTGACGGCCGAGACGACCGGCGGCAGCCACTCGGCGCGGAACAGCCCCATCGACACCCCGTAAAACGCGTAGAGCGAAACAATGAGGCCGATCAAAAACCTCTCGAATCCCGCCGCCCCCGTATCGCCCACGACCAGCTCCCCGCCGAGATCGGGGTTCACCAGCGCTGTCCACCACCGCCGAAGATTGTCAGCTGTCCGGCCCATCGTTCGTGCTCGTGCTCGTGCTCGTAATCGTAATCGTAATCGGATCGTAATCGGAACCGACCGATCAATCCATCATTATTCAATAACAACCCGAACGATCACCCCACTCGGCGGGCAACAATCTCCAGATTCGGACCAGTCGCGGCAAAAAAGCGTAATTTCAGTAAAGTCAGTTTGGTAACCAGCATGGTCACTGGAGAAATCACCCCAAAAAGGCATGCCTTGTGGTCAATTTCGCCAATCATCGGCATGTCCGTATAACTCCCATAGGTCCCGATGGGTCTCATAAGTCGCATAGGTCGCATTTGCATTTGCCGGCCGGATGCTTAAAAATGGTTCCGTCACGTTTTTGCGGAAAGGATCACGATGGCCGACACGGGCGAACTCAGGGATTCGGATCGCGATGAGGTTCTGCTGTATTGCGACGGCGCGTGCTCGCCCAATCCGGGGATGGGCGGCTGGGGGGTGGTGCTGGTCTCGCCGCGCCACGGCATCACGCGCGAACTCAGCGGCGCCGAGCCCGCCACGACCAACAACCGCATGGAGATCCGGGCGGCAATCGAGGGCGTGCGCGCGCTCAAGCGCCCGTGCCGCGTGCGCATCACGACCGATTCCGAATACCTCAAGAAGGCATTCACGGCCGGGTGGCTCGAAAAGTGGCAGGCCAACGGCTGGCGCACCGCCGGCCACAAGCCGGTCCTGAACGTCGATCTGTGGCAAGAGCTGCTCGACGCGCTCGAGCCGCACATCGTCACGTGGGCCTGGGTGCGCGGCCACACCGACCACCCCGAAAACTCCCGCGCCGACGAGTTGGCGGTCGAAGCAAGGAAGAAGCTGGCGCAGAGCGACATTTAGTTCGTGGATCGTGGATCGTGAATCGTGAAAAGCAAAATCTCGAGCCTTGCTGGATGGGCATCGGGAAATCCGGAGCGCCCGTCACCGATTAATGCCGCTTTAGCACGGCAACCGCGGCATTCCATGCAGTAGCCCGAGCGTGAGCGAGGGACCGGCGGGCGACAGGTTTTCGATTACGATTACGAGCACCAGCCTACGCCAAGGCTTCGGCTGGCAAGCCGAGCACGAGCACGATCTGCGGCCTCAGATAATTCTTTATCTTGGCGTTCTTGGCGTCTTGGCGTATAAATTTTCCCGCCATGGGACGACCGCTCAAGATCTTCCACATCAACATGCACCGCCACTGGGGCGGGCAGCCCAACCGTGTGCTGACCGAATCGCTCGGCCTCCGCGAGCTCGGCCACGAGGTGTGGGTCTCCGGCCCGCGCGGCTGCCTGCTGGTTCAGCGCGCGCAGGCGGCCGGCCTTGCCACGTTCGACGACCTCGACCTGCTGCGCGGCCTGCATCCCGTCTCGCAATACCGCGACTACCGCGCCCTCGCCGACCTGTTCGCCCGCGAGCGCTTCGATATCATCCACACGCACGGCTCGCAGGACTCGTGGCTGTCGCTCTTCGCCGCGCGCTCGATCACGCCGCAGCCGATCCTCGTCCGCACGCGCCACAACACGTTCCCCGTGGCCGGCCACGCGCTCAACAAGTGGCAGTGGCGCCAGTTCGACTGGGTCATCACGATCAGCCCGCAGGTCAACGACCTCGTCTCCGGCCCGACCGGTTTCCCGCGCGACCGGATCACGGCGATCTACTCCGCGCCCGACCCCGACCGCTTCTTCCCGCGCGAGCCCGACCCGAAAATCCGCGCCGAGCTCGGCATCCCCGAAGGCGTCCCGGTCATCGGCAAAGTCGCGCGGCTCGCGCCGGAAAAAGGCCACCACCTGTTCCTGCGCGCGGCGGCGTTCGTTTTAAAAGAATTCCCCGAGGCGCGCTTCGTCTGCGTCGGCAAGGGGCGCTCGCGGGGTGACATCGAGGCCCTTGCGCGCGAGCTCGGCATCGAGCGCAACGTGGTCCTGACCGGCTTCCGCGAGGACGTCCCCGACATCGTCGCGCTGTTCGACATCTTCGTTCTCTCACCGACCTCCGGCGAATCGCTCGGGACGTCGATCCTCGAGGGATTTTGCATGGAAAAGCCGGCGATCGCGACCGAGGTCGGCGGCACCGGCGAATCCGTGCGCGACGGCAAGACCGGTTACCTGATCAAGCCCGCCCCCGAAGAAATCCAGATCAAAAAGCTCGCCGAAGCCATGCTGAAACTCCTCCGCGACCCCGCCCTGCGCAAACAAATGGGTCAGGCCGGCCGCGCAATGGTCCTCGAAGAATTCAGCCCCCGCCGCCTCGCCGGCCGCTGCGACGAAATCTACCAGCGCCTCGCCGCTGAACGCAGATAACGGAATTCCAGTTCGGAGTTCAAGCTTCAGCTTGCTCCGGAATAATTCTTGATCCAAATTCCCCGCCGACTATTATGTAATCGATCGAACTTCTTCGCGAACATGGAACGGCATTTGATGTCAGTTTATACTGTGATCTTCTGCACCTGGGGATTGATCCTTTTACTTGTTCTCGCGCACGTTATTACCGGAATCTCGAATATTCATCATGAGGCAAAGAAGATATCGCAGGGAAAAGGAGATTCCCCCACGCATATCCGTTCGCTTTCGATGAATGCTTTGCTCGTCGTAATTTGCACCGGGGCGTGTTGCGTGATCGTCCTTTTTATGGCCTCCGAGATATTTTCTTCACCATCCCCGACCATCTTTCAGTCGTACCAGATTGAGAGTCACGGCAACAAGATATATACCAATAAATTCTTATATTTATTTACCGTTACAATTATCAAAATCTCACTCGCACTCTTTTTCCCGTTATTCATATGGAACATCCTGATCGACAAGCGGTTCACAAACGCACTCCGGAAACGATTCAAGGGCCAGGGATAACTGCCGATTAGTTTTGCAATTTTCGCTTCCAGGTCCTATAGGTCCTATAAGTCCTATTCGTCCCATTCCCGGGGAGCCAACCATGCAGCAGCAAGACGAACCCGTTCCGTTCGATATCCCAACCAAATACCCGATCTTCGTCCGCCGAGACCTTGACGGCTTCTTCGGCCTGTTCGTCGATAACCTCGTCCAGATCCTCGTGATCACGAGCCTGTGCACGGCGATGGCGGGGCTTTCGGCGGACTTCATTTTCAAAAACGTGTTGCCGGCCGTCGCGCTGTCGGTGCTCGTCGGCAACCTGTTTTATTCGTGGCAGGCGTGGCGGCTCGCCAAGCGCGAAGGCCGCGCAGATGTGACCGCCCTCCCCTACGGCATCAACACCCCGAGCGTGATCGCGTTCATCCTGTTCATCATGGCGCCGGTGTATGCCGCGAACAAGGCGACGTTCGGCGATCAGGGCGCGGCGATGCTGGCGTGGAAAGTCGGCATGGTCTCATGCCTCGCCAGCGGCGTGATCGAGTTCCTCGGCGCGTTCGCCGCCGGCTGGTTGCGCTCGGTGACGCCACGCGCGGCGCTCCTGGGTTCGCTCGCCGGCATCGCCATCGGCTTCATCTCGATGACGTTCACGCTACAGGCATTCGAGCGGCCGCTGCTGGCGCTCGTGCCGCTGGGCGTGATCCTGATCCAGTATTTCTCCGGCGTGCGGCTGCCGCTCGGCATCCCGGCCGGCATGCTCGCGCTCATCATCGGCTCGGCCACGGCGTGGGGACTCAAATACGGCCTCACGCACGACTGGCTCGCGATCCTGCCGGGTCACCTTGCCGAGCCGATCCGCGCCGGCGTCAGCTTCGAAGTCGCGCACATCAAGCCCGAAAACATCGTCTTCTCGCCGAAGCTTTACCTGCCGATCCTCGCCGTCAAGGACCTCCTCGGCGGATTCAGCCAGCTCACGACTTACATCGCCGTGATCGTGCCGATGGCGCTGTTCAACCTGATCGGCTCGTTGCAGAACATCGAGTCCGCCGAGGCCGAAGGCGACCGCTACGCCACGTTCCCTTCGCTCGCGGTCAACGGCCTGTGCTCGATCGTCGCGGCCGCGTTCGGCTCGTGCTTCCCGACGACGATCTACATCGGCCACGCCGGCTGGAAGCGGCTCGGCGCGCGCACGGGCTACTCGGCGCTCAACGGCATCGTCATCTCGGCGCTGTGCTGGGGCGGTCTGATCGGGTTCGCCAACAGCCTCATCCCGCAGGAAGCCATCGTCGGCATCTTGGTGTGGATCGCGGTCATCATCGGCGCGCAGGCGTTCCAAGCGATCCCGCGTGCGCACGCCCCGGCCGTCGTACTGGCGCTGTTCCCGACGCTGGCCGCGTGGGGGCTGGTCGTGTTGAATCAGGGCATTATTTCCGCCAAGTCGGGCCTTGACGCGATCGGGCTCGCGGGCATCGATCCGAACGCGCACCTCGGCGGCATGATCTCCCTCGACCACGGCTTCATTATTACGTCGATGGCATGGGGCGCGCTGGGCGTGTGCCTGATCGAGCGCAAATTCTTCGCCGCCGCCAACTGGACCGCCGCCATGGCGTTCATGTCGTTCTTCGGGCTGATCCACGCATGGAACCCGGTGGCGTTGTCCTCGCCCGTCTATGCCGGGATCGGCACCGGCTGGCGTTACGCGATCCCTTACGCGATCATCACGCTCATCCTGCTGGCGCTCGCCCCCCGTGCTGCGAAAACCCCCGCCGGGGCGGGGCATTGAGGGTAGGTCGGGTCTTCGACCCGACTCTTTGTCGTTTAAAAAATCCCCGGAGTCGGGTCAAAGACCCGACCTACCCTCCTGCTGTCCGGTTTCGCTTGTCTTCGCCAGCGTTTTAACCTAACTTAGTCGGCTGTCGATGACACATGGAGGACAAAGGGAAATGATCCCTGCGGTTGTTTTGTTCAGCGGCCTGGATGCGGTGTTCGCGATCAGCGCGATCCTCGGCACGATCCTGTTCATCGTGCGGATTGTGTTCATGCTCATGGGCATGGGCCACGACATCTCGGCCGATGTCGGCCACCTCGACGTCGGTTCGCAGGACCTGCCGCACGACCACGGCGCCGGCACCGAGGGCGGCTTCCGTCTGTTGACGGTCAACGGCCTGATGGGCTTCTTCATGATCTTCGGCTTCCTGGGCCTGGCGCTGCACCGCGGCAGCGGCGTCATCGAGTCGCTGTCGATCATCGGCGCCACCGCCGGCGGCCTGGCCATGATGGCCGTCATCGCCTGGCTCATGCACTACATGCAAAGCTGGGCCTCGAGCGGCAACATCGACGTCCACAGCGCCATCGGCCAGCAGGCCACCGTCTATCTGACGATCCCGGAAAACGGGACTGGCCAGGTCGAGGTCTGCATGCAGAACCGGCTGCGCATCATGGACGCCACCTCCGAGGATCTCAAGCCAATCAAGACCGGCGAGCGCGTCGAGGTCGTCAACCTCGTCGCCAACACGCTCGTCGTGCGTCATCTGTAATTTATTGCATTCATAATAAGGAGACACGAACATGCCTGATCTCGTCGGCGGAAGCACTCTCTGGGTAATCCTCGTCCTGGCGGTCGTCATCCTGCTGCCGGGCATCTTCCTGATGATCGCGTCGCGCTACAAGCGCTGCCCGTCGGACATGATCCTCGTCGTGTTCGGCAGCGTCGGCAAGGGGCAGTCCGCGATCTGCATCCACGGCGGCGCCAAGATCGTGTGGCCGCTCATTCAGGACTGCGCCTACATGTCGCTGACGCCGATGACGATCCCGATCCCGTTGCAAAACGCCCTGTCACTCCAGAACATCCGCATCAACGTCCCCTCGACGTTCACGATCGGCATCAGCACCGACCAGGCGATCATGAACAACGCCGCCGAGCGCCTACTGAACCTGCGCCGCCAGGAAGTCGAGGACATGGCGCGCGAAATCATCTTCGGCCAGCTCCGCCTCACGGTCGCCTCGCTCACCATCGAGCAGATCAACCAGGACCGCGAAAGCTTCCTGCTGGCGATCCGCAAAAACGTCGAGCCCGAGCTCAATAAAATCGGCCTCTACCTGATCAACGTCAACATCACCGACATTACGGACGAGTCCAACTACATCGCGTCAATCGGCAAGAAGGCCGCTGCCGAGGCCGTCAACCAGGCCAAGGTCGATGTCGCCGGCCAGGAAAAACTCGGCTCCATCGGCGAGGCCGAGGCCGTCCGCGAACGCACGATCAAGGTCGCGCAGAACGTCGCCGAGTCCGAGAAGGGCAAGAAGGCCGCCGAGGCCGGCCAGCGCATTTACGTGCAGCAGCAGGAGACCGCGGCGAGCGTCGGCGAGGCCGAGGCCCATCGCGAACGCGAGATCAAGGTCGCGCAAAACCTCGCCGAGGCCGTCAAGGGCAAGAAGGCCGCCGAGGCCAGCCAGCGTGTCTATGTCGCCGGCCAGGAATCCGAGGCCGTCAAGGGCGAGAACATCGCCAAGGCGTCGATCGCCAAGTACGAAGCCGACCTGAACGTGGCGCAGGCGCAGGCCAAGCAGCAGGGTGAAGTCGCGCGGCGCCTCGCCGAGGCCGAAATCCAGAAGGCGCAGTATCAGGCCGAGGCCCAGCGCCTCACGGCCGAGGAAGTCGCCCCGCAGGAAATCCAGAAACGCATGGTCGAGATCGCGGCCGAAGCCCAGGCCGAAAAGAGCCGCCGCGAGGCCAAGGGCCAGGCCGACGCCATCCTGCTGCGCTACGAAGCCGAGGCCAAGGGTATCCGCCAGGTGCTCGAGTCCAAGGCGCAGGGCTACGCCAACCTCGTCAACAGCTGCGGCGGCGACGCCCGCGCGGCCGGCACGCTGCTCATGATCGAGAAGATCGAGCAGATCGTCGCCCGCCAGGTCGAGGCGATCAAGAACCTCAAGATCGACAAGATCACGGTGTGGGACAGCGGCAACGGCGGCCACGACGGCGCCGGCTCGAGCACGTCGGCGTTCCTGTCGAGCCTCGTCAAGAGCCTCCCCCCCATGCAGGAAGTCGCCGCGATGGCCGGCATCGAACTCCCCGAATACCTCGGCCGCACCGCCGAGAAAAAGGAACCCAAACCCGAACCGCCAAAGCCCGCGAAGGCATAAGTTCGCAGCCTTCAGGCGGAATCTTAAGTTCGTAGTTCCGCCTTCAGGCGGATGAATTATCAGTAGGTCGCTTCGGCTCGAAGCGACATGGAATGCGAAACGTTCGTAGTCCCGCCTTCAGGCGGAACGCATTGAAACGCGGCCCTGAAAGGGCCACCCAGTCCAGACAGCCCAGGGTGGAGCGAAGCGAAACCCTGGGTTTTGCATTTGTAAATCATCCAAGCCCTGAAAGGGCGGCAGAGTGGGGTCACCGCGCGGCAATATGTGACGCCCCTTGGGATCAGCCGCCCATCACATTCAGGTTGTGAATCCCCTTCGTCCGATGCACAATCAGCGCGTCTACGAAATCCGAAAGTTGTAAACATTCTTCACCGAAGAAGAGACTCATATGAGCGAGAAAATAGAATCTTTGGCCATGCAATGCGAAACCGTTCTCGAGTCCGTGCTTGGACTCTCGCTTCATCTAATCAATTCCATACGATTCAATCGGCGGGACCCACAACAACTCTATTCCGTCTGCCTATTTTCCCGGTTACATGAACTTGCATTTGGATGTAAAGCGATGTTGGAGAAGAATACTTTCGTGGGCATACCAATACTTCTGAGAAGTATGTTTGAAGCTGATATCGATCTTACAAATGTGATGAAGACCACCGATTATCCTAAACGGATGTATGCATCCTTTCTTGAGCAGAAAATACGCCTGACGAAAGAGGCGGCGTCATCACGACCCAACCCGTTTTTGGCGGACATTCGTAAATATCGGAAGCCGCAAGAGGATCTTGATGAAATGCAGAGCGAACTGGACGAGCTCAAGAACGATAAAACTGGTCCAATCTCAATTCGTTGTCGAGCGGAGTTTGCTGGTAAATTAGATGAGTATCTATCCGTCTACAATATGCTCTGCCTCGATACACATAACAATATCAGGTCTCTTGAAGATTGGTATTTAGATGTGACCAATGCAGATGAATATCGTGTTGTGGTATCCAAAATGACAAAGGCGGACATGCTCCACTACCTCAGTGCAATCCCTGGAATCCTGCTTTACCAATGTAAGGCATTGGCCGATTTTCTTGGAATAAAGGATATCGAGTTTGCTCCCTATTTCGAGGAATTGAATAAGATGCAGACTGATCTCAAGACGCATGCCGATGAAGACATTATAGCCTAAGAAGTAGAATTACGGGAATTACAGGGGAATCAGGGGAATTACGGGGACATTCTATAGGGGATAACGGCTCTCCCGAACCATCAATACAGTTCATCTTCATCATTTCTTCCCGAGCAATTCGGCTTTTCTTGCGAGTTCTTGTTCGGCTAGGTCGCGGTCGCCCAGGGCGAGGTGGATTCGGATGCTGGTGTCGAAATCGGCGGGACGGAGGCCGCCAAGCTTCCAGGTGTGCTCGATCGCGAGCTGCATGATGAAGATCGCCACGGCGACGGCGAGCATTGCCGCCGTGCGCGCGGCGCGTCGGCTTTGCAGCGCCGCGATCAGGCCGATCACCCCGCGGCCGGCGAGCGGGATCAGCGCCGGGAGTAAAAACAGCCTCAGCCGCCCGAGCGGGAACACCGCCGACAGCGCCGCGATCAGCAATACCAGATAAACGATTGAAACCGAACTGGCCGACCCGCGCCGTAGCGCGCCGAGCCATCTTTTCGTCCGGCCGCGCACGATCCCCATCGCCGCCAACGGCAGCAACCATCTGAAATCGAGACTCAGATTCAGAATCGGAACATATAACTTGAAATACGCGTAACAGGTATTGTCGGCGGCCTCGCCGGCGGTCATCAGCGCCAGCGCGCGCCGGCCCCAGTGCTCGAAGAACAGCCACCACTGGCCGTGGTAGGAATCAAAAACGCCGCGCACGATCCCCAGCGGCCGGCCCGTCGCGTGGTTCATCAGGTCCACGAACGACTGCACGGGGGAACTCCACGTCACGCCGCCCGCCGGCGCCGAGGCCTCGTTGGCCAGCGCCCACGTGATCGGCGAGCGGGTGGAAACCGCAAACGGCGAGGCGCCCACGGCAACGTTGCGCGCAAGCAGCGGCGCGAAGCCGAGGAGGAACCCGAGCGCAAGCAGAAGGATCGAGCCCATGCAGTAGCCCGAGCGTGAGCGAGGGACTACCTCGCGTGCGGTGCTTCGATTACGATTCCAGCCTTCGCCAAGGCTTCGGCTGGCAAGACGATTACGAGCACGAACGAGCATACATATAAATACGCACAGAACGACCGGCGGGGTCCCCTCGTGCAGCATCGCCAACACGCCTAGCCCCAAGCCGATCCAAAACGCCGTCACCCGCTTCGGCCGGCGCATCCAACCCGTCAGTCCGAACAAAATCCACATCGTCAGCGCCAGCGCGAGCGGCTCCTTGAGCGGCTGGCTGGCGATCATCAGCAGCGGGCCATAGATTGACGCCATGATTCCGGCTGCCAGCCCCGCCGCCCGGCCGAACATCCGTCGCGTCACCAAAAAGCTCAACACCGCGATCGCCGCCACGGCGAACATCTGCACGGCGCGTGCGGCATCGGCCGGATCCAGTCCCGCGCGGATGAATCCCGCCAGCATGTAGCAATACAGCGGCGCCTGGTAGAACACGTGCGGGCTGTACCACCCGCGCCAGACCTCCGCCGGCGCCGCGACCATCCATAAATGATACGGGTAATACACGTCGCGCCCCAGCCAGTCGCCGGCCGCGATCCTTTTGGCCTGCTCGGCGAACACATGCATGTCGGTCTGGTCCCACTGGTGCCAGTGGCTAAGCGGCAGGCCGCGCACGGCATGCAGGACCATCCCGTCCCACGCCAGCGCCACGGCCAGGATCAGGCCGATCGAAAACCAGGTCTTGCCAATCGTCGGGCGCATCACGGGAGCATCTTAAAGACCCGGGGCCGGATTTGCCAGTGCGGTATCTTTTTCGTGCCCAGCAACCGTAAAGTATGGATAATTGTCAGAATAAATATTGATGTGCGCCCTTTTTGCTTGAAGGTATGATTTTAGACCGGCTTAATGTGCCTTAAGTGTCATGGTGGCCCGGTCGATCCATGAATAGGCGGGTGGGCGCGCATCGATTCCATGGCTGATTGCCGCCACGGGCGGAGGTCGCATGGAGCCCAAGCGGGACAAACAGGAACCGGACGCATACGCCAAGGCGGGCCTGGCCATGATGATCCCCATGCTGATGGCGGCCGGCCCGATCGCCGGGCTGCTCGTCGGCTGGGCCCTGCAACGCTGGCTGGGCTGGGGCAAGTGGATCCTGTGGGTGATGCTGGTGCTGGGCCTGATCGCCGGCGCGCGCGAAACGATTAACGTTATCAAGCGCCTCTCCTGAAGGGGCGCGCAATAACCATGACTGAAACGATCAACAGTTCGGTCCAGGACGGGCCAGCGTTCAAAGGGCTGGAAGCTCCGTTCCTGCGGCGCACCGCCATTGCAACGCTCCTCACACTGGCTCTCGTATTTCTGAACGCATGGGTGTATTTCGATCGCGGCTGGGCATACCGCTACCTCTTTACCGGAATCTGGACGCTGTTGTTTCTTGGCCTGACCCCCCTCATCCTCAAGGAAATGCTGTTCACGCGGCGCGTGCTGCACGCCTTTGCGCTGATCGGCGCAAAGCTTCTCCTGCTGGCGCTGATGGTCGCCGCGTTCGTCGTGTGGTCGAAAGCCAAACCCGGCGCGGCCAGCTTGGGCTCGTCGCTGACGGCCGGCGTCAGCACGCCGCTCGTCGTCATCGTCCTGCGCGCGATCGGTTCGCAGATGAAATCGACACCGGCGGGGCGCCCCAATGGCTGAGACGACACACACCACGCCCATGCACGCGGCCGAGTCCCCCGCGGCTCACGACGCGCAGACCACGCACGCCCAGGCGTGGCCCTCCTATCTCATGCCCTCAGAGCCGCCGAACATCGCGACGTTCATCCAGGCGATCATCGATCCGAAATACCGCACCGAACTCGAAGAGGGCAAGCGGCCCGAACCCGCCGAGGCGATCACGCTGGGCCACCGCATCGTGGTGAAGGACGGCGTCCGGCATGAAGTGCCGGTGTTCGAGATCCCGATCAACCCGCTCTTCTCGATGTTCTATGCGCTGATCATCGTGCTGGTCGTGCGGCGCGCGCTCAAGAACGCGAGCATCCATCACCCCGGCCGCCTGCAGATGTTCGTCGAGGCGATCATGGGCGGCCTGCACCGGTTCTTCCTCAACGCCGTCGGCCAGGACGGCCGCCCCTACATCCCGTACCTCGGCACGCTGTTCCTGTTCATCTGGATCAACAACGTGGCCTCGCTGATCCCGGGCATGAAATCGCCGACGAGCTCGATCAAGATGACGGCCGCGCTGGCGATCGTGACGTTCATCTACGCGCGCGCCCAGGACATTCGCGCCAGCGGGTTCCGCGGCTACATTTATCACCTGCTCGGTAGCCCGACGGACGCGGTGACGTGGGCGATGTCGCCGCTGTTCTTCATCATCGAGGCGCTCGGTGAGATCATCAAGCCGCTGTCGCTGGCGCTGCGCCTCTACGGCAACATCTTCGGCGAGGACAAGCTGCTCGCGACGTTCCTCGGCCTCGGCATGATGATTGTCGGCGTGCTGGTGAAGACGCCGACCCCGATCGTCGGCGTGCCGCTGCACCTGCCGTTCTACTTCCTCGTGCTGCTGCTTTCGACGATCCAGGCCGTCGTGTTCTCGCTGCTGGCCGGGATCTACCTGATGCTCATGATGCCGCACAAGGCGCACGAAGAGCACCCCGCCGCTCCCCAGGGGGCGATGAGAGAAAACCTATAGGACCTATAAGACCTATAAGACCTATCAAACAGGAGGATTGACATGGAGCACTTGATTGCGTTGGGTTACCCGCTCGGACTCGGGCTGGCGGTCATCGGTTCGGGCCTCGGCCTCGGCCGCGCCGTCGGTTCGGCGATGGAAGCGATGGGGCGTCAGCCGGAAGCCGCGGCCAAGATCCAAACGGCCATGATCATCGGCTGCGCGTTCATCGAGGCGCTTTCGATCTATGCACTGATCTCGGCGTTCATCTGGAGCATCGTGAAGCCGACTGTCGGCGCCTGAGACTAAAGAATCGAGTCCATCATGGAACTTTGGGCGCAATTCGGCGAACTGGTGACGAATGCCGTCACGTTCATCGTGTTCTTCTGGATCATGAAGCGCTTCGCGTGGGGGCCGCTGCTGAACCTTCTTGAACGGCGCCAGCAGGCCGTCGAGGAGGGCTTCGCGGACATCGATCGGCGCAAGGCCGACACCGAGAAGCTGCACCAGGACTACGCCGCGCACCTGCGCAACATCGAGCAGGAAGGGCGGGCCAAAATCCAGGAAGCGGTCGCCGAGGGCCGGCGCGTCGCCGACGAGATCGTCGAGAAGGCGCGCGCCGAGTCGCAGGCCATGGCCGAGCGGGCGCGGCGCAACATCGAGATCGAGCTCGCCAAGGCCCGCGTCGAGTTGCGCGACGACATGGTCAGCATGACGATGATGGCCAGCGAAAAACTGCTGCGCCAGCGCGTCGATACCGATACCGACCGCCGGCTGGTCTCCGAGTTCCTTGCCGACCTCGACAAGGAAATGCAGGCGCGCTGACGGGCAAATGACCAAAAGGACGTAAAGGGCCAACGGGACGCATCTGACCCATTGGACCCATTGGACGCATAGGGACCCATATGGAATTTCATCGCGAATACTCTCTGGTGGCCCGCAGCTATGCGAGGGCGCTTTTGGGCGTCGCCCGCAAGGAGGGCCGGCTCGACCGCCTTGCGGCCGAGGCCCAGGCCCTGGCCCAGGGCTTCGCGGCCGTCCCCGACGCGCTGATCTTCCTCGACAACCCGCAGGTCTCGACCGAGAAGAAGCTCTCCTATCTCGCCTCGACGGTCGAGGGGCGCATCGAGCCGATCCTCGTGCGCATGCTTCACATGCTCGTGCAACGCGACCGCGTCCGTTATCTCGGCGAGATCTTCGAATACTTCGCCGAGCTTGCGGATGAAGAACAGGGGATCGGGCGGGCGATCGTCGAAACCGCGCGCGAGCTCGGCGACGACGAGTGCCGCAACCTGAGCGTCACGTTCGAGCGTTACACGAAGCACCGCCTCAACATCGACTGGCGCATCGACCCGCGCCTCATCGGCGGCGTCGTGTTCCGCTTCGGCGACCTCATGATCGACGGAAGCCTCCGGTCAGGCCTCGACGAGATCCGCGAGAGGTTGATGGAGACGACCGTGTTGGGGAAAGAGTGATGCAGTAGCCCGAGCGTGAGCGAGGGACACGCGACCGAGAGGCGATTCGATTACGATTACGATTACGAGCACGAGCACGATTTTGTAGCTGAGGGGATGGTTCACATGGCGCTGCGACCCGATGAAATCACTGAGATCCTGCAACGCGAGCTCGGCGGCTATGAGGCCGGGATCGACATCGACAATGTCGGCACGGTGCTGCGGGTCGGCGATGCCATCGCGACCGTGTATGGGCTTAACCAAGCCATGGCCGGAGAATTGCTCGAGTTCACCGGCGGCACCATGGGCATGGTCCTCAACCTCGAGGAAGCCAGCGTCGGCGTGGCGCTGTTCGACAGCGGCGTCGGCATCCGCGAAGGCGACACCGTCAAGCGCACCGGCCGCATCGCGTCCGTCCCCGTCGGCGACGCGCTCATCGGCCGCGTCGTCAACGCCATCGGCCAGCCGATCGACGACAAGGGCCCCATCGCGACCGACAAGTTCCGCGCCACCGACGTGCGCGCCCCGGACGTCGTCAGCCGCCAGCCGGTCAAGCAGCCGATCATGACCGGCCTCAAGGCCATCGACGCCATGATCCCGATCGGCCGCGGCCAGCGCGAGCTCATCATCGGCGACCGCCAGACCGGCAAGACCGCCATCGCCATCGACACGATCATCAACCAGCGCGGCAAGGACGTCATCTGCATCTACGTCGCCATCGGCCAGAAGGCATCGTCCGTCGCGGGCGTCATCCAGACCCTGCGCGAGCACAAGGCGATGGACTACACGATCATCGTCGCCGCGATGGCCGACGACCCGGCCACGATGCTGTTCGTCGCGCCCTACGCCGGCTGCGCCATCGGCGAGGAGTTCATGTTCGCCGGCAAGCACGTCCTGTGCATCTACGACGACCTGTCCAAGCAGGCCGCCGCGTATCGCCAGCTGTCGCTGCTACTGCGACGGCCGCCCGGCCGCGAGGCCTACCCCGGCGACGTGTTCTACCTGCACAGCCGCCTCCTCGAGCGCGCGTGCAAAATGGAAGAGTATTACGTCATCACGAAGAAGGGCCAGGCGCCCGCTCCCGGCCAGCCCGGCATCGACGGCCAGCGCTACCGGTTCCTGGAGGGTGGCGAGAAAGCCGCCCAGAAGGCGCTCGAGGCGATGCCCAACAAGGGCGATCTCGAAGTCAAGATGGATCCAACAACCGGCGGCACGCTCACCGCCCTGCCGATTATCGAGACGCAGGCCGGCGACATGTCGGCTTACATCCCGACCAACGTTATCTCGATCACCGACGGCCAGATCTACCTGGAGCCCGAACTGTTCTACGCCGGCCAGCGCCCGGCCATCAACGTCGGCCTCTCGGTAAGCCGCGTCGGCGGCAACGCCCAGACAAAGGCAATGAAGAAGGTCGGTGGCCGCATGCGGCTCGAGCTCGCCCAGTATCGCGAGCTCGCCGCGTTCGCCCAGTTCGGCTCCGACCTCGACAAGGCCACGCAGCAGCAGCTCGTCCGCGGCTCGCGCACGCAGGAAGTCCTCAAGCAGGGCCTACACCAGCCGCTGCCGCAGTCGCACCAGATCGTCATCCTCTACGCGGCGACGCAGGGCCATCTCGACGACCTCGATATTGCCGTCCTCGCCGACTTCGAAAAGGGCCTCAACGCGTTCATCGACAAGCACTACCACGACCTGCACCACGAGCTCGACACGAAGATGGTGCTGACCGACGCGCTCGAATCGACGCTCAAGAAGGCGATCGACGAATACAAGGCGCAACCGAAGCAGTCCGCGCAGGAAGACCCGCAGCCGAAACCGGCCGCGGCGCAGAAACCCGGCGCAAAGGCATAAACCGTGGCGGTCGAATCGCTCAAAACCCTGCGCCGGCGCGTGCGGACGGTCCGCAACATCAAGCAGATCACGCGCGCCATGGAGATGGTCTCCGCCGCCAAGCTGCGCCGTGCCCAGGCGACGCTTCTGGCCGCGCGGCCCTACGCGCGCAAACTGCAGGATCTGCTGGCGCGCGTCGCCGCAAGCTCGACCGTCGCCGGCAACCCGCTCTTCCACGAGCGCCCGGGCAAGCGCCGCGTGCTCGTCGTCTTCACGTCCGACCGCGGTCTGGCCGGCTCGTTCAACGTGAACATCGCACGCACCGCCGAGGAACAGATGCGCTCCGAGCCCGACGCGCAGTGGCGCCTCATCTGCATCGGCCGGCGCGGCCGCGATTACTTCACGCGGCGCGGCTATGACGTCATCGACTCGGTCGTCGGGCTCGGCGGCCAGGCCGACAGCCAGCAGGCCACGCGCCTCGCCGACCGCCTGCGCGAGATGTTCCTCGCCGGCGAGGCCGACACGATCGACCTGCTTTACGCGCGCTTCATCTCGACGGTCGTGAACCGACCGATGGTCGTCCAGTTCCTGCCGATGACGCCCGAGGCGTTGCAAATCGGCAAAAAAAAGGAGCCGGCAATAGCCGCCCACGAAACCGAATACATCATCGAGCCCTCGCCGCAGGCGGTGTTCGACCAGCTGCTTCCCCGTTACCTGAGCTCGCGCGTCTATATCACGATGGCCGAGCAGGCCACGAGCGAGCACAGCGCCCGCATGGTCTCAATGAACAACGCGACCAAGAACTGCACCGAGCTCGGCGACCAGCTCACGCTCAAGCTCAACAAGGCCCGCCAGGGCGCGATCACCAAGGAGCTCCTCGACATCGTCGGCGGCGCCGAAGCGCTGCAGAAGGGGTAAAAACATTTACGCCAAGACGCCAAGAACGCCAAGAAGAGGAAAATGAAGTGAACGAACCGAGTGAGAAAGCAGATCGTTTGGCGAATCTTGTAATCGGCGCTGCGATCGAAGTCCATCGCGAACTTGGGCCGGGCTTGGATGAGCTGATCTATGAAAATTCGATGGATGTCGAGTTGAAACTGCGCGGCATCCCGTTTAAACGACAGCCTGTTTATGGCGTGCTTTATAAGGGTGAGGACGTCGGGGTGAAAAGGCTCGACATGATGGTGGATGATGAATTGGTACTGGAAATGAAATCCGTCGAGAAAATCATCCCGCTATACCAGGCCCAGGTTCGAGGCTATTTGAAAATCACAAAAAAGGAACTTGGTCTCTTAATCAATTTCAATGTCCCTGTTTTGAGAGACGGAATCCAAAGAATCGTCCTGACACATTGAATCTTGGCGCTCTTGGCGTCTTGGCGTAAAAAACGAATTATCTCGGCTCTCTGGCGTAAAGGAATGGCCCCATGAACATCGGCAAAATCAAGCAGGTCATCGGCCCGACGATGGACGTTGAGTTCCAGTCGGACAATCTGCCGCAGATCCTCAGCGAAATCCGCGTCGAGGACAAGGAACACGGCGTCACCGTCATCGGCGAGGTCGCGCAGCACGTCGGCAACAACACCGTGCGCTGCGTCTCGATGAACTCCACCGACGGCCTCGTGCGCGGCATGGACGCCATCGACATGGGCCGGCCGATCTCCGTCCCCGTCGGCCCGCAGGTCCTCGGCCACATCTTCAACCTCATGGGCGAGCCCCTGGACGGCCGCGCCGCGCTCGAGAACCCCGACCTGCGCTGGCCGATTCACCGGTCCGCGCCCGAGCTGACCGGCACGCTGCCCGCCAACCAGATCCTCGAGACCGGCATCAAGGTCATCGACCTGCTCGCCCCTTACGCCAAGGGCGGCAAGATCGGCCTATTCGGCGGCGCCGGCGTCGGCAAGACCGTCATCATCATGGAGCTCATCAACAACATCGCCAAGGAACACGGCGGCTACTCGGTGTTCGCCGGCGTCGGCGAGCGCACGCGCGAGGGCAACGACCTGTGGATCGAGATGAACGAATCGGGCGTCGTGAGCCACGACCCGGGCAAGTCCAAGGCCGCGCTCGTGTTCGGCCAGATGAACGAGCCGCCGGGTGCGCGCCTGCGCGTCGCCCTCTCCGCGCTCACCATGACCGAATACTTCCGCGACGAGCTCGGCCAGGACGTGCTCCTGTTCATCGACAACATCTTCCGGTTCACGCAGGCCGGCAGCGAGGTCTCCGCGCTCCTCGGCCGCATGCCGAGCGCCGTCGGTTACCAGCCGACGCTCGCGACGGAAATGGGCGCGCTCCAGGAACGCATCACATCAACCACCCGCGGCTCAATCACTTCGGTTCAGGCCGTCTATGTTCCCGCCGACGACCTCACCGACCCCGCGCCGGCCAACACGTTCGCGCACTTGGACGCGACCACGGTCCTCAGCCGCCAGATCATGGAGCTTGGAATTTATCCGGCCGTCGATCCGCTCGACTCCACAAGCCGCATCCTCGATCCCGGCGTCGTCGGCGTGGAGCAATACGACGTCGCCCGCTCCGTGCAGAAGGTGCTTCAGCGCTACAAGGACCTGCAGGACATCATCGCGATCCTCGGCATCGATGAGCTTTCAGACGAGGACAAGCTCACCGTCTCCCGCGCGCGCAAGATTCAACGTTACCTCAGTCAGCCGATGTTCGTCGCCGAGGCGTTCACGAACCGGCCGGGCGTCTATGTCAAGCGCGAGGATACGGTCCGCGGCTTCAAGATGATCGTCGAGGGCGAACTCGACGACGTCCCCGAACAGGCGTTCTACATGGCCGGCGCGATCGAGGAAGTCCAGCAGCGCGCCACCGAAATGGCGAAGGCGTAAGTGGTATGTCGGGTCTTCGACCCGACTCTGGATGCAGTAGCCCGAGCGTAAGCGAGGGATAACCTGACCGGGCAATGAATTGATTGCGATAAGGGATTGGGCGAATGGCCGACTTCAAGCTCCAGGTCTATACGCAGGAAAAGAAGATCTACGACGACGACGTGACGTCGATCGTCGTCCCCGGCCTCCAGGGCTACTTCGGCGTGCTCGCGCATCACGCGCCCTTGCTGGCCGCGCTCGGCCAGGGCAAGCTGACCGTGCGCAAGGGTGCCGAGGAACACGTCTATGAGATCGCGGGCGGATTCCTCGAGGTGCGCGACAACATCGCGACCATGCTCGTCGATAAACTCCGCGAAGCCGCCTGACACACTAAGCCAAACCCAAAACTGAAGACACGGATTAGCGATAAGATATCTCTAATCCGTGTTTTTATTGTGCTATTTCCACAATTTCATCTCTCATCTCTCATCGCTCATCGCTTGTTTCATTATTCCTCATTCATCATTCATCATTCCAAAAAAAAACTCCCGGCGCGCATTGCCGCCGGGAATCTTTATCATGGAGGTGGGAATCAGGGAGCCGGTCTGAGTTTTGGGGTGTGGCTCACGTCATGGCATCGTGTGCTTGAACGATATTCAGCGTTCCACTATTTCCTGACGTGTGCGGGAGAAAACCCTTTCGGCTCCTTGACGTAAATCAACGCTCACAAACGAGTGGGCGGACCCTGGTGGTCCGCCCATGGATTACTTCTTGGCTGCCGGCTTCTTGGCGGCTTTTTTCGGAGCGGCCTTCTTCGTGGCGGCCTTCTTCGCGCTCTTCTTGGCGGCGGTCTTCTTGACGGCCTTCTTCGCGACCTTCTTGGCGACCTTCTTGGCGGCAGCCTTCTTCACGCTCTTCTTGGCGGCGGTCTTCTTGACGGCCTTCTTCGGAGCGGCCTTCTTCGCTGCAGCTTTCTTCGCGACCTTCTTTGCCATTGTGCGTAACCCCTTTCCTGTAGCTTTGAGTGTTTCGAACCACACCCCGATTTGCTTTTGCGTTCGATCGACTCATTTGGCGAGAGCAGGTTCGCGTCTGCGAAGATTACCTGCGGGGAGGACTCACCCATTCATCGATCTGACGCCAACATGGTTTAACCAAACCATGTAACAATGTTTTTTCCAAGGATCAGGATTTAAGTCAAGATGAAAAATCATTCTTGAACATTCAAAGCGCGGAATTTTTTGCGCCGCTTCGATCTTTAATTCGCGACTCTGTCGCGCGCAAAATATAAACATTAAAAAAACCCTTATAAAATAAGGCCAAAAACAATGCGCCGATTTTGCGCGCGACACGGGCGCGTCATGAGGCGTGATGAAAAATATTTTGCGCCCGATGAAGATTTTTTCCGCGCCCGAAAATTTTCTCATCATCCATTCGCATCGATGAACGCGCCGATCACGATCGATGAGAGTCATCTCGCACGACTCTCCATGCGTCGTTGTCGCTCGACTGCATGTGGTCCCATGCGATGCGATGTGCTTCAATAGGGTCAGGAGTGGATGATGATCGGGCGCATGATCGATTCTCTTGGGTGCTGGCGCGGACGTCGCGTCGCGGTCGCGATGAGCGGCGGTGTCGATTCGTCGCTCGCGGCCGCGGCCCTTTCACGCGCCGGCGCCCGCGTCATCGGCATCCACATGCGCACGCGCGCCGCGAACTCGTCAATCGCGTGCTCTTCCAAAGACGACGCGGCCGATGCGCGCGCCGTCGCGGAGCGATTCGGCTTCGAGTTCCACGACTACGACCTGCACGAACTGTTTCGCGACGCGGTCATCGAGCCGTTCATCCGCGAGTATCTCGCCGGCCGCACGCCGAACCCCTGCGCGATCTGCAATCGCCGCCTCAAGTTCGGCGCGCTCCTCGACCGCGCGCGCGCGCTCGGCGCCGATGCGATCGCCACCGGCCACTACGCGCGCGTGCGGCTCAACTCCGACTCCGGCCGCTACGAACTTTATTGCGCCGCCGACCACGCGAAGGACCAAAGCTACTTCCTGTTCGGCCTCGATCAATCCCAGCTTGCCCGCATCGTCTTTCCGCTCGGCGCGCTCACGAAGGTTCAAGCCCGCGCCATCGCGCGCGACATGGGCGTCGCCGTCGCCGAGAAAACCGACTCGATGGAGATCTGCTTTATCCCGGACAACGATTACCGCCGCTTTCTTCTTGAAGAAGCCCCCGAACGCCTGCACGACCGCGAGGGCCTGATCGTCAACGCGGCCGGCGAGGAGCTTGGCCGCCACGACGGCGTCCACAACTTCACGATCGGCCAGCGCAAGGGCCTGCGTATCGCAGCCCCGCGCCCGCTTTACGTGATCGGCATCAAACCCGAAACGCAAACGGTCGTCGTCGGCTTCGCTGAAGAGTTGTTCACCCGCGCGCTCATGATCGAACGCATGAACTGGGTGAGCATCGCGCCGCAAGCCGCGCCCCTGCGCGCGCGCGTGCGGATCCGCTACCGCAGCAACGGCTCGATGGCGATTATTTACCCCGACGGCGACACCCGCGCGCGCATCGAATTCGACGACCCCGTCCGCGCCGTCACCCCCGGCCAGGCCGCCGTGGCGTTCGACGAAAACGACGACCAGCGCGTGCTTCTCGGCGGCTGGATCAAAGAAAAGCAGTAGCCCGAGCGTGAGCGAGGGATTCGCAATCGCAGCTCAATGGTAAACTCATGAAGTTGATGACCACACTTCGGATCGCCCTCGCCTGCTTGTTTCTCACCGGCTGTTCCGCGCCGCAACAGGAACAGGTCAAGGCCGGGCCGGAGACGCTTGTCGTGAGCCAGGGCTCGGACCTCCTCACGCTCGACCCCTATTTCATCCTCGAGTCGCCGACGTTCTGCATTCAGCGCAACGTGTTCGATCCGCTGACCGACATTGACGAAAACCTTCGTCTCAAGCCATGCCTCGCCGAGAGTTGGGAACACAACGAACAAGGCGCGTGGACGTTCTTTCTTCGCAAGGGCGTGACGTTCCACAACGGCAACCTGTTCACCGCGTCGGACGTCGTCTATTCGATCCGGCGCGCGCTCGACTGGCCATCCTCGCGCGTGAAGTCTGAAATTCAAACGATCAGGACCATCGAGGCCGTCGATGACCTGACAATCCGCATCACGACGACGAAACCCGACCCGATCCTGCCGCTACGCCTCACGAGCATCCTGATGCTCGATCGCGAGACGTGCGAGCCGGCCGTCGCGAAGGCAGGCGACGATTGGCTCTACGCGCACGAAAATGGCACGGGCGCCTACCGCGTCGAGCAGTGGCGCAAGGACCAGCACTGCATCCTCGCCGCGAACGAAAAGTATTGGGCCGGCGTGCCGGCGGTCAAGCGCATCAACTTCATCGCGACCGCCGAGGCCTCGACGCGCATGATGCTCCTGCAGCGCGGCGACATCGACATCGTGGTGAACGTCCCGCCGCGCGACCTCAAGACCGTTGAGTCCCTTGCCTCATGCCGCGTCGAACGCCGCCCCGGCCTGCGCCTCATTTACCTCGGGCTCGACACGGGGCGCGACAAGAGTCCAGGCGTGCCCGACTCGCCGCCGAATCCGTTGCGCGACCGCCGCGTGCGCCAGGCGATCGCGCTCGGCATCGACAACCGCCTGATCATCGCAAAGATCCTCGGCGGCAACGCCACGCCCGCCGACCAGCTCCAGCCCGAGGGCGTGACCGGATGCATCACCGGCTTCGAGTTCAAGCGTCCGGATCGCGAACGCGCCAAGGCGCTGCTCGCCGAAGCCGGCTATCCGAACGGATTCCGCATCCGCCTCGACGGACCCAACGACCGCTACATGAACGACGAGCAGATCGAGACGGCGGTTGCCAACCAGCTTGCGCGCATCGGGATCAAGGTCGATGTCAACGCGCTGCCCAAGGCGCAGTTCTTCAGCCTTGAGCGAGCCGGCAAATGCTCTTTCTTCCTCAGCGGCTGGTCCAATACCAACGGCGACGGTGCGCCGACGTTCGAGCACCTGCTGCACACGATCAATGAGGCGGCCGGCCTCGGCGGCGCCAATCACTCGACCAATTACTCGAATCCCGAGCTCGACAAACTCACCGAATCGGCCGCCGTCGAGTTCGACCCCGCCGTGCGCGCGCGCGACCTGGAACAAGCCAATCGCATCGCGATGGAAGACCTGCCCCACATCCCGCTTCATTTTCAGATGGATCTCTACGCGGTTTCGAACCGAATCGACTGGCACCCCCGCCGCGAAACCCAAATCCGCGGCATGGAAGTGAAATGGAAACGGTAGGTCGGGTCTTCGACCCGACTCTATGATTTTTGTCGGCTCGAAGAGCCGACCTACCGGATCTCTTTAAACAGCTCCATGATCCGCTCGCCGTTGTAGCGCCACGAGTGGTCGCGTTCGGCGCGGCGGCGCGCGGCTTCGGACATCGCCTTCAACTTCTCGCGGTCACCCATCATCTGCATGATCAGCCGCGCCATCTCGCCCGTGTCGAGCGGCTTGAAGATGAACCCCTCGCGGCCGTGATCGAGCGCGTCGTGGATCGCCGGATACGACGGCGCGAGCACCGGCACGCCGCTCGCCTGGTATTCGAACAGCTTCGCCGGCGACGACCAGTAGGTCGTGTCCGGCACGACGGCCGCGTCCATCGCGCGGATGTGCCGCGGCACATCCTCGTACGGGACCGAGCCGATGAACCTGATCAAGTCCCCGAGGCCGCGCCCCCGCACGCGCTCGCGGTTTTCATCAAGCTTGTGGCCTTCGCCGCCGACGATCATGAACGCGAACGGCGCGGCGCCGCCGTCGCGCAGTTTCTCCGCGACCTCCTCAAGCAGCTTGAGTCCGTGCCAGCCCGCGAGCGTGCCGACGTAGCCGATCACGAACCGGTCCTCGAGGCCGTGCCGCCTGCGCACTTCCGCCCCGTCGATCGTGGGGTTGAACTTTTCGAGGTTGACCGCCATCGGCATCCTGACGACCGCGTTGATCGGCACGCCGAGGCTTGCGACTTCCTTCCGCAGCGGCTCGCTGACGACGATCACCCGCGGTGCGGAGCGAATAATCCCGCGCTCGACCATCCGCGCCAGTGGCGCCAGCCGGATGCGGTCCTGCTGCTCGCGCGTGAGGAACGCGTTCACCTCGAGCAGCCGCGGCAGATTGTGCCGCCGCGCCGCATGCAGCCCCGCGCGGCTGTAGAGCGAATACCGCTCATAGATCGCGTCCGGCCGCCACTCTTCAATGAGCCGCTCGAGCGCCTTCCCGAACCGGTAGTCCAACACCACATGGCGCAGGTCGAACCCGAGCTTGCGCGAGCGCGGCGGTTCGACCGCCACCGTGTCGAGCGTGCCGCAACCCTCGGCGCCGTCGCGATCGCCCGCGGGATTCGAGCACAGCAGGCGAACCTCGTTGCCCAATTCGGTCAGGACGGAACACGTCTCGCGCACGTGCGTCGAGCAGCCCTTGCGCCCGAAAATCGGAATGCCGGGATCGGCGCAGAGATAACAGATTTTCATGGCCGGCTCCGGAAGCGCTCGGGCGCGGTGGTGGCAAGCTCGACGAGGCGCGCCATTTCGGTCACCGCCGGCGCAAGCCCGATGAAGATTGCGCGGCTCATGATCGAGTGCCCGATGTTGAGCTCGCGCATCCCTTCGATCGCGGCCACCGGCAGCACGTTGTGATAGTTGAGGCCATGGCCCGCATTCACGATCAGGCCGACCGACCGTGCGAGCTCGCAGGCTTCGATCAACGTTTCGAGCTGCTTTTGCCGCTCGATCGCCGTGCGCGCGTTGCAATACGTCCCGGTGTGGAATTCAACCTCGGTCGCGCCGCAACGCACGGCCGCCTCGATCTGCGCCGGCACCGGATCAATGAACAGGCTCACCGAGATCCCCGCGTCCTTGAGCCGCGTCGTCGCCTCGCTGACCTGCTGGTATTGCCCGACGACGTCGAGCCCGCCCTCGGTCGTGACCTCTTCGCGCTTCTCGGGAACCAGCGTCGAAATGTCCGGCATGAGCTCGATCGCGCGATCGACGATCTCCCGCGTCGAGGCCATCTCGAGGTTCAGGTGCCCGCGCACGACCTGCCGGATCAGCTCGACGTCGCGATCCTGGATGTGACGCCGGTCTTCGCGCAGGTGAACCGTGATGCCGGTCGAGCCGGCATCCTCAACGATGCCGACCGCAAGCACCGGGTCGGGCTCCACTCCGCGCCGCGCCTGGCGCAGCGTGGCAATATGATCGATGTTAACGCATAACGTAGCCATGTTCGGGCTTGGGCCTTTCTATGATCAAGAAGAATGCGACGGGCGCGCGGGCTTCGGCGTGGGCTTGGGCGTCTGCGCCGGGGTTCTTGCGCTGAACTGGACCTCAATCGTGTTGGGAATGCAGCGGACCATGCGCACCAGCGGGCTGTTGCCGGCCTTCTTCATGTGCGCCTCGATGCCGATGCGCTGGACTTGGTCGGCCACGGCGGCCGGATCGCGCGCCGGATAAACTTCGAAATCGTCCTTGGTCAGCTGGCGCAACGCGGACTCGGGTCCCTCGACCTCGACGCTGACCGTCTCGGGCTTGAGCTTCGCCTGCATCGTGTCGCTCGGCAACGGAACGGTCACCGCGACCGCGTGATAAATCCGCCGCACCATCCGCTCGGTGATGCCAATGTTGACCGTGACCTGATTCTGCTGGCCGACGAGCTGGATGCCCTCAGGCAGCACGAGCTTCGGATACACCTCGCAGCTGGCCTGGACCTGGCCCAGGTCGATCGGTGTGGTCTTGATGATGCGCTTGCCGCGTTCGCGCAGCGCCTGCAGCGCCTCGATGGATCCGGTCACGACGACCTCCGCCGGCCGGGCCTGCGGCTTGTCGGTCAATTCCATGTTGCGCGGAAGCTGGCCCGTCGTGACGGTCTCGACCGTGGCGGTCGTCGTGCGCAATATCGCGGTGAGCTGAATTTTCGCGGGAACGACCTCGACGACCTGGATCGCCTCGGGAACGTTCTGCTTGTCGATGTCGCGCGGCGCAAGCTGGTACGTTGCCGTCTGCGGCTGCGTCTGGTCGGGCTCGGTGCGGAAGATGCGCGACGCGTCGATCGAGAACCCGAAGTTGCGTGCAACCGCGGAGTTGTGCAGCTCGCCGGGGTAGCGCACCTGGATGCGCACGACATCGGGGTTGGGCGTCACCACCATGTTCGGCGGCACGTTGATCAGCGTGACCGAGATGTCGTTCAGCCAGTTCGTCTCGAGTTTCTGCTGCTGCGCGATCGCCCACACGACGATCGCGATGAACACGGCCGGCACGATGAGCGAAATCTCCTCGCGAATGCGGCGGCGACGTTCAGCCGACATGGACGTCCTCCGCGGCGGTCTTTTCCTCGACCGGGATGTTGAGTTCCTTTTGCAGCCGGCGGCGCAGGTCCTCGATCTTGAGCCCGCGCTCGATCTTGCCATCGACCGCGACCGAGACCGTGCCCGTCTCCTCGCTCACGATCACGACCACCGCGTCGGTCTCCTCGCTCATCCCGAGCGCCGCCCGATGCCGCGTGCCCAGGTCACTGCTCAGGAGCTGCTCGTCCGACAGCGGCAGGATGCAGCCGGCGGCGACAAGCCGGTCGCCGCGGATGATTGCCGCGCCGTCATGCAGCGCCGAATACGGCGTGAAGATCGTGCGGATCAGCTCCGGCGATATCGCCGCGTCGAGTTCCGTGCCGCTGCCGAGATACGGATCGAGCGGGTTGCGGCGCTCGAACACGATCAGCGCGCCCACGTTGCGGTTGCTCATGATGTTGACCGCCGAGCACACCTCGTCGATCGCCGTCCGCTCGCGGCCGCTGAACAGCGACCGGAACAACCGGAACTGGCCAAGGTTGATCAGCGCGCGCCTGAAATCATGCTGGAACACGATCAGGAAAATGAGCATCACGACGATCCACGAGTTCTGGAAGATAAGGATCATCGCCTCCATCTTCCACGTGCGCACGAGCAGGTACAAAAGCATCGTCCCGGTCATGAACGCGATGAAACCCATCAGCGCCACATACGACCGCGACCCCCGCAGCAGCGCGAAAATGCCATAAAAGAACAGCGCGACCATGACAATGTCGGCCAGGTCGATCCACCGAAAGTTATGGAATGCGGAAATCAGTTCCTGCATCGCGGCTCTTCGTGCTCGTAATCGTAATCGATAAATCGCAGCGGGCTTGCAATGAATCGGACACGCCGGTCCTCACGCTTGCCACAACCCCGCCACAGGCGTTACCTTGTTATTATGCGGATATATGGGCCGCTTGCAACATTTGTAACCATGCCGGAAGGATTGATTTTTCATGCACTGCGCCGTGAACTGGACGCTGGGCGGCCCGCGGCGGGCCGTCAAAGCCCTGCTGTTTGACATGGACGGCACAATGATCGACTCGCGCCGCTACCACATGGGCGCGTGGCGCAAACTCGTCGGGCAGCTCGGCCTTGGCGACCGCGAATTCGCCATCGCCGAGCGCGGATTCGGCATGACCAACCGCATGATCTTCACCCAGTGGTTCGGCCCCAACGGCGAAAAAAACCACGACTACGACGAGCTCTCCGAGCGCAAGGAGTCGTTCTTCCGCGAGCTCATCGCGGGAAACCAGGGCGCGCGCGCCGGCCTCAAGCGGCTCCTCGAGCGCGCCCGCCGCAACGGCATCCGCACCGCCGTCGCCACCTCATCGACCGCCTCCAACACGACGTTCCTCCTGCGGCAGATGGGACTCCAGCGTCATTTCGACGCCGCCGTCTGGTCACGGCCCGGCCTGCGCAGCAAGCCGCATCCGGACTTTTTCCTCGAGGCGGCGCGCCGGCTCGCGATCCCCCCCGCGCGTTGCGTCGTGTTCGAGGATTCGATCCACGGCTTCTGGGCGGCGCGCCGCGCCGGCATGGGCCTCGTCGCCATCGCCGAGCGCCCCGAAGACCTCCTCCGCTGCCGCCTGTGGACCCCCTGGGTCGCCCGCGACTTCATATCGGTTGAGAAATTTTTAAGGTTCAGGTGATGGTCTCGATGAATTATGATTGCCACGTGTGCGGATCGGAATTGATCCCGGCGAGAACGGTGATGCCGTTCAAGACCGGGTCGAATGCGATTGTGATCATCAAGGGTCTGCGGTTTTGCAGTGCAATTCGTGCAGAGAGTATCTGATTGAAGACGCGGTCATGGAACGGGTCGAAGAAGTGCTTGCGCGCGTTGCAAGGGATTCCGAACTCGAAGTGATTCGATTTGCCGCCTGAGACCCCAGTTTCCTTAAGGATGTCCACCATGAATTCAGTTCTGCGCGGAATTGCGTGCTGCCTCGCCCTGGCTGCGATATTCGCTTTCGGCTGTAAATCGACCGGAAGGACAGCTACGCCGAACACGTTGCTGCCGCCAATTGTCGACTCGGCCTGGCTCGCTTCCACGCTCGGCCGGCCTGATTTAAAGATCATCGACGTACGCTCGTCTGCCCAGACTGGTTACAACCGCGGCCACATCCCCGGCGCGCTCGGCCTCAACATCGAAAACCTGCGCGGCAACATCGGCGGCATCCCCTCGATGCTGCTCCCGGCGCCCATGCTCGCCGAACATTTCTCGCTCATGGGCATTCATCCCTCCGACACGATCGTCCTCGTTTATGGCGAGCGCCCGATGGATGCCACGCTCGTGGCCATGGCGCTCGAGCGGCTCGGTCACACAAACCACACGATCCTCGACGGCGGCTTCGCCCAGTGGAAGCAAGAGGGCCGGCCCATCGACACGAAACTGCCCTCCGTCAAGCCATCGCATTACCGCGCCGCAGCCCACGCCGATTGCTTCACGGTCGATGCCAACGCGCTCAACGACGCGCTCCAGTCCGGCGCGATCATTCTCGACGTGCGCCCGAAGGATTATTTCACCGGCAAGAAATCCGACGAGGCGCGCGGCGGCCACATCCCCGGCGCCATCAACCGCGTCTTCAGCGACGACCTCGCCTCAACCGCTTCGATCTCCCGTTTCAAGGACACGGCCGACCTCGAAGCGGCCTACCGCGCGATCATCCCCGACAAGAACGCCCCCGTTTACGTGCACTGCCGCACGGGCCATTCTGCCAGCCAGACATACTTCGTGCTGCACCGTCTGCTCGGCTACCGCAACGTCAAATGGTATGACGCCAGCTGGACCGAATGGGCGGCGCGCCCCGAACTGCCGGTCACGAAGGATTAATGCCCCAGGCTTCAGCCATCGACATTGAGCCGCGCTACGGCGTGATCATGCCGCGCTCGGGCATCTTGATTTTCTCGTCCGATTTTCTCAACTCGCGTTCCATGTCGCGCATCTTGTTGTCGTCCGTCGGGAACGCGCTCTCGTTGAACTCGCTCTTCTCGTAGATCGGTATCCCATACCAATACGTGCGCGTGATGGTGTGGTATTCGTCCGACGTCGTCTTGTGTTTGATCCCCGACGCGCAGCCGGCCGTCATCATCAAAACCGCCGCGCAGATCGAGAAAATCGCCATTCGTGTCTTCATGCGCGCTCTCCTTCTTGCCCGCTGAATGTTAGCAGAAGCACAAGAACGCCACAAAACGAGAATGAACCGGAGCCCGCCCACGCGCACAAGCCGATCGAGGAGAGTTCACTGAAAGCCAAAGGAACCATCACCGGCAAAATCGCGCTGGAATTCCAGCGCGGCGTCTCCGAATTGGTGTCTCCGAATTGGGATTGATGATTCTTGAACCACGAAGCGGTTCGATCTCAACCGATCGTCATTGGTCGTGTATAAAAAACGAAATGGATCGTGAGTACGATTCACTCCACGATCCACGACCCACGCTTCATTCCAGCGATTTCGTCACCAGCAGCGTGAAGTCGTCGAACGGCTCCGTGCCGCTGCTGAAATCCAGTGCGGCTTCGTCGATGCGCCGACAGATCTGCTCGGCCGACTGGTTCCCGAGCAGCCCGAACATGTCGATCAACCGCTGCGTGCCGAAGCATTCGTTCTGCCCGTTCATCGTGTCGGTAACGCCATCGGAATAAATCAGCAGCATCGTGCCCGGCGGCAGATCCACAACGTCCTGTTCATAGACCGCCCCCGGGATCACGCCCAGCAGGCAGCCGCCCGTCTCGAGCGTCGTGATCCTGCCGTCGCCCGCGCGCAGCAACGGATACACATGCCCCGCGTTGCAGTACGTGAACCGCCGCTCGGCCGGGTCGAGCACCCCAAGCATCAGCGTCACGAACATGTTGTCGGTCGAGTCGCGACAGATCAGCTGGTTGAGCCGCTCCATCAGGTCGCACAGGTGATTATCGACCAGCCCGCGCATCTCGAGCTGCACCGCCGTCCGCATCTCCGCCAGCAGGATCGCCGCCGGAACGCCTTTGCCCGAAACGTCTGCGACCGCCAACACCATGCGCCCGTCGGGCAGCGGAATCACATCGAAGTAATCGCCGCCAACCATGCGCGCCGGCCGGTTGAACCCGAAAATCTCGAACCCGGAGATCTCCGGCATCGCGCGCGGAAGCAGGTGTTCCTGAATGGTGCGCGCGATGGCAAGCTCGCGGTCGTGCGCATGCTGCTCGAGCAACTGCCGGTGAAGCTGCGAGTTCGCCAGCGCGATCGAGGTCTGGTTCGCGATGCCGCCGACAAGCCGCAGGTCGTCCTCCGTGTAGCCCTGCGCCGTGCGCCGCCGATCCAGGTAAATCACCCCCTGCGCGGTATTTTTGTACATCAGCGGCGCGCAAATCGCCGAGTGAATCTGCTGCGTCGCAATCGACTCCGCGATGTTGAACCGATTGTCGGTCGAGGCGTCGCCGACAAGCAGCGCCACCTGGTCGCTGATCGCCTGCGAGATGATCGAATTCGAAATAATGATGTCCTCGTTCGAGCTCGCCGGCCGCCGGATCAGCTTCGGCAGCAGCACCGCATGCTCCTGGTCGTAAAGCAGGATCCCGACGCGATCGGGCTCGAGCGACTGCTCGATCAGCTCGACCACGCGCTCCATCAACTCGTCCACGTCCAGCAGCGTGCTCGTGAGGTCCATGACCTTGTAGATGATGCTCAGCCGCTCGGCGTCGTCGCTGCGCACGACCAGCCGCGGCGCGACGGGCGTGTCTTCCGAGCTCAGCTTGACGATGTGCCGCGGAATCACCGGCTCATGATCCTGGCACACCCGCATCCCCGTGCCGGTCGAGTCCGCGCCGTATTCACCGTCGCGCTCGAACACGAAAATGGTTTCGCCGATCTGGATTCGGTCGCCGGGCGTCAGGTGCGCTTCGGCCTCGACGAGTTTCGCGTTGAGCAGGCTGCCGTTCTTGCTGCCGCGGTCGCGGATATACCAGCCGTCGTCGCGCAGGACAAGCAGCGTGTGATTGCGCGACATGCGCGGGTCGATGATCTGAATCTGGTTGTCCGGTCCGCGCCCGATCGTCACCTGCGGCCCGGAAAGCGGGAAAATCATGCCGACCTGCTCGCCGGTTTCGATCACCAGCCGGCTTCGATGCGCCCTTGAAGCTTTCGGTGTGATGAGAGTCATGCGTACATCCCTGTATGGTGGTTCTCAAGAGCTGATCATGGGGATCATACCCCGTGCCAATATCCGATTGCAAGCCGCCGCAACCCCTGTATATTTTATCGGTTGTCACAACGAGCACCTGTAATTCCACGACCCACGATCCACGATCCACGAATCTCAAGTTCACCCTCCCCCGACCGATAAGAAACGGGGGGCTTGGGCCTTTTCGACCCCGGTACGCCTATGGACTCGAACTTGAAGCGACACCTTCCGACCGCCGATTCGCGCCTGCGCATGCGCCTGATCATCAGCGTTCCCGCGTTGCTGATGCTCGTCTGCATCGGCACCGGCCTCGTGTCGTACCTGTCGTTCGAAGCCTATTGGGACCGCTTCATCCAGAACGGCATGGGCGATCTTGCGGGCCGCCTGCTGCGCGTCCACCTTTCGGCGATGCTCATCCTCGCGGTGGTCGCCGGCTCGATGGGCCTGCTCCTTGCCCATGCGATCCTCAAGCCGATCCGCGCCATCGCCGACGCCACGCGCAACATCGCCGACGGCCGCCTCGAGATCGACACGCCCAAGCTGCCCGCCGCGCCCGAACTCGAGGAACTCTCGCATTCCTTCGACGACATGATCCAGCGCCTGCGCGAATCCTTCATCGAGCGCAACCGCCATCTGATGGCCGGCATCCCGATCGGCGCCATCACCACCGACTCCGCCGGTCGCATCAGCGCCGTCAGCCCGCAAGCCGCAAGCATCCTGAACCTGCCCGAGCAGGCCCTCGTCGGCCGCAAACTTGAAGACCTCGGCGACGTGCTCCCCGCAACCTCGCGCGCGATCATGGCCGGCATCCTCGACCGGCTCGTCGATCGCGCCGCCCTCGAGGACGAGGAGTTCACGGTCGGTTCCGAAGCCGACAACACAAACGGCGTCATCGTCAGCTCGACGTGGCTGCGCAATTCGCGGCAGGAACCCTATGGCCGCCTCCTCTGTTTCCGCCCGTCCGCGCCGATGAGCGACCTCTCGGACCACCTCAGCCGCACCGACCAGCTCGCCGCGCTCGGCACGTTCTGCCTCGGCCTCGCGCACGAGCTGCGCAACCCCCTCGGCGCGATCAAGGGCCTCAGCCAGCTCCTGCAACTCGAGCGCGGCCTCCAGCCGAACGCTCAGGAATACATCCGCCGCATGGTCGGCGAGGTCGATCGCGTCGATCGCTTCATCGGCCGCCTCCTCGAGATGACCGATGAGCCGACCGACACGCCGCGCCTCGCCTCCATTGACGACATCATCCGGCTCGCGCGGCTTCAGGCCGAATTCGAAGTCGAGCCGGCGCGCCGCGAAAAAATCATGCTGCGCTGCCGGATCGCGGCCGGCCTGCCGCAGGTGCGCATCCAGTCCGAGCGCGTCGGCCAGGCCGTCGGCCGCATCCTGCAAAACGCCTACGAATCGGCCGCGCCCGAATCTGTCATCGAGATTACGGCCGCGTTGGGCGCAAAAGGCATCGAGCTCAGCATCCATAACGATGGCTCCACGATCGCGCCCGAGAACCGCCGCCGCATTTTCGAGCCGTTCTTCACCACGCGCGAGCGTGCCACCGGCCTCGGCCTCACGATCGCACGCCAGGTCATCGCGCAAAACGGCGGCTCCCTCGATTGCGCGTGCGGCGGCAACGACGTGACGTTCATCGTCCGCCTGCCCGCCGAGACGCCGATCGCGACGGAGGGTATCCGCCCATGAGCGTGAGGCCCTGGCGAGTCCTCGTCACCGACGATGAAGAATCGCTGCGTTACGTCCTGCGGCACCTGCTCGAGCGCGAGGGCCTCGAGGTCGATGAGGCCATCGACGGCCTCGACGCCGTCGAGAAGGCACGGAAACACCCCTACGACCTTTACCTGCTCGACATGAAAATGCCGCGCATGGACGGCCTCGCCGCGCTGCAACACATCCGCCGGATTTACCCCGAGGCCCTCGCCGTCATGATCACCGCGTTCGGCTCCGAGTCGCACGCGATCAACGCCCTCAAGGCCGGCGCCTACGACTACTTCAGCAAGCCGTTCGACGCCGACGAACTGCGCCTCATCCTCATGCGCGCGCTCGAAAAACAGTCGCTCCTCAGAAAACTCAACGAGCTGCAGCAACAGGTCGCCGGCGGCGCGCGCGGCCGCATGATCGGCGCCGGCCCCTCCATGCAGATCGTGTTCCAGATGATCGAGCGCCTCGCCATCCACGACGTGAGCGTTCTCGTCACCGGCGAGAGCGGCACCGGCAAGGAACTCGTCGCGCGCGCCATCCACGACTCCAGCCCGCGCGCCGGCGGCCCGTTCGTCACCGTCAACTGCGCCGCCATCCCCGAGCCGCTCCTCGAAAGCGAGCTCTTCGGCCACGAGCGCGGCGCGTTCACCGGCGCCAGCTGCGCGCGCCCCGGCCGCTTCGAGGCCGCCGCCGGCGGCACGATCCTCCTCGACGAAATCGGCGAGATGCCACTCACGCTGCAGGCCAAGCTCCTGCGCGTCCTGCAGGAACATTCGGTCCAGCGCGTCGGCTCCAACGAGGTCCGCCCCGTCGATATCCGCGTCATCGCCGCCACCAACCGCGACCTCGCGGCGATGGTGCGCGCCCACGAGTTCCGCGAGGACCTCTTCTTCCGCATCAACGTCGTGCCCATCCACCTGCCCGCCCTGCGCGAGCGGCTCGAGGACCTCCCGCTTCTCGTCAGCTACTTCATCGGCGAGTTCAACGCCCGCTTCGGCAAGCGCATCACCGGCCTCACCGACGAAGCCATGGCGCATCTCGCGCACTATCACTGGCCCGGCAACATCCGCGAGCTCGAAAACACCCTGCAGCGCGCGATGGTCCTTTCGACCGGCCCGCAGATCGACGTGGACTCGCTTCCGGATTCACTGCAGGCCGCGCAGATTCCGGCGAACGCCAACGCATTGCTCTCGATGCTCGACGGCAATCTCAAGGATCTGACCGAGGACAATTTCTCCGTCCCGCTCGCCGACAAGCTCGACCAGATCGCCGGCGTCATCGAGCGCCGCGTCATTGAGGCCGCCCTCGAGCGCTGCTCCGGCAAGCGCCAGGAAACCGCCGACCTCTTGAAAATCAGCCGCAAATCCCTCCACAACAAAATGCAGAAGTATCATCTGTTCGAGTAATGCGGCAGAAAACCGTTGGTTTCCTGTCGCCCCTGGGGCTCGGTCATTCAGGCGCTCTGGACCGGGGGCTCCTTCGCGCGCATTTTTTTCTTGCGCGCCCGGCCTCGTTCGAATATAAGTTTAGTAATGAACAGTTGATATAAGAATCAGGAGCGGCGGTCATGAAAAATCTCAGGCGGGTGTGGCGGGTCTTGCGGTGGTTTGCCGGCGTGGCGGCGATCCTCGTTGCCGGTGTGGTGTGTTACGCCTGCGCGGCCGGCCGCATGGTCGATCGCGAGATCGCCAATACGCCGCGCGACGCGAAGACCGGCATCGTCCTCGGCGCCGAGCCGATCGACATCGATCCGCCGTCGGGCGACCGGCCGACCACGGCCGTCCTCATGCTGCACGGCTTCGTCGGTTCGCGCCGCGATTTCGCCGACCTCGGCGTCCGCCTCGCCGCGCAGGGTTATCACGTGCGCCTGGCGCGCCTGCCCGGCCACGGCACCACGCCGCGCGACTTCGCCGAGCAGACGCCCGAGTCGATGCTCGCCGGCGCGCGCGCCGAACTCGCCAGTCTGCGCAAGCAGTATAAAGCCGTTTACGTGATGGGCTTCTCGATGGGCGGCGCGATCGGCTCGATCCTGGCCAGCGAGGGCGACGTCGATCGCCTCGTGTTGATCTCGCCGTATTACGGAGTGACATACCGCTGGTTCTACATCCTGCCGGCCGAAACGTGGAACGGGATGCTCGGCTGGGCGATCCCATACGTGGTCAAGACCCCCATGTTCGTGCAGGTCAACCGTGTCGAGGCGAAGAAGGAAATCTACAGCTATCACGCCGTGCCGACGCGCGGCGCCGCGACGCTCATGACGCTCGGCCGCAAGGCGCGCACGCCCGAGACGCTCGCCGCGATCAAGTGCCCCGTCCTGATGGTCGCCTCCGAGGGCGACATGGCAAGCTCCCCCCGCTGGTGCCACAAGGCCTTCGCCCGCATCGGCGCCACCAACAAGCACGAAGTCTGGTTCACCACCCGCTCGAACCACCACCTGATGTGGGATTACGACCGTGAAGAAGCCAAGCGCGCGATCCAGGAGTTCGTGGATCGTGAATCGTGAATCGTGGATCGTGCAGCCATCCCATAATTCCCATAATTCCCATGATTCCCATAGGTCCCATACGTCCCATACGTCCCATTCCCCCACCCCCAAACGAAAATCCCGAACCCGTTCGAACGGATTCGGGATTTTCTCTTTTATTATTTTCGAATTTCGATATTCGAATTTCGGATTTATTTTTAATCCAGCTTCTTCATTTCCTCCGCCAACCCCGGCAGTCCCGTTCCGCGGGCGTTACCGCGACCACCCGGTATGAGCCTCGTCGCATCAAGCCCGTTCTTGCGGTTGACGTGCGTTGAGCCCCACTGCATTGACTTCGTGTCCGCCTCGAGGATCTTCGAGTATTTCTCGACGCCGGCATAGGCCTCGCGCGCCGCCTGCTTGTCGCCGGCATTGAGCGCCATGCGCGTGGCGATGATCCGGTCGTAGATGTTCATCTGGTTTTCGCCGTAGGTAAACAGGCCGTCATCTTCGGCAATTCGTTTCCTAACGTCATCCGGCAGCCGCATCGCCTTGACCTTCTCGAGCTTCACGTGCGCGTCCTTGAGCGCCGCCATCGTCTCGTCCCAGTCCGGCCCATCGTCCTTGTCGAAGTGCGCCGTCTGATACTGCATGTGATTGCTCGTGAAGATTTGTTTGCTGTTCTTCATCAGGTTGGCCGCGATCGGGTAGCGCACCTCATACGAGTTGCACATCGCCGTGCGCAGGCTCCCGTAGAAGTCGCGCATGCCGTCGGCCGCCTCGCCGTAGCGCCCGGCATAGTAATCGTCGAGCAGCTTGTCCACGTCCTGCATCGGGTTCCACAGCATGCGCGCCAGTTGCCACTGCGTCAGCGTGCGCGTGCCCCAGTTGGCGACCGGCGTGTGCATGTAGTGCATGTGCCGCGCGCCGTGCCGGTAATACCACGGGATGTCGGCGCGCATGATCTCGTCGAGCACGACCGGCAGATGGTTGAAGTGCGACACATTATAATATTCGCCGACGAACATCTGCCCCTTGAACGTGCGGCTGTCGCCCTCGGCCCAGCCAAGGTAATTGCCGAAGTATTTCTGATTATAGCTGCACTTGGGATCGGCGAACGTGTGCACGTAGCAGCGGTCGATCGGAAAGAAGATCGGCTGGCACTTGTTGTAGTCGAAGTCGGCCGGCAGCGGCTTGGTCGGCGGCTCGATGATGTCCGCATACGTCAGGAACTGGATCGAGAGGTCGTGCTTGAGGCGCCCGTCCTTGCGCGCCTTGTCGATCTCCGCGCGCAGCCGCAGGATCAGCCCCATGTTGCGGTCCGTGTGCGAGCCGAGCTTCTGGCACTCCGCGCAGTCGCAGAAGCAGTTGTAGCCGTCGAACATCCAGAAGTTGATCGAGTCGGCCAGCGCCCACTTGCCCTTGCTGAGCGCGTTCACAACGTTCTTCATGAACTCGGCCACGCCGTCAGGATTCGAGTCGCAGATGTTCGTGCCGGCGTCGCCGCGCATGTTGAACATGCGCTTGCCCTTCTTCATGCCGTACCACTCGGGGTGGACTTCCTTGTATTGCAGGATGCCGTCGCCGTTCTGGTCGCCTTTGTAGTCGCCCTTCGGATACGGGTCGGCCGGCTTGCCCTTGCTCGCCGGGAACTCGGGAACGTAATACGGATACTCCGAATCGTGGTTGATGTATTTGGTTTGCAGGTCGTGGCTGCCGCAGGTCAGTTGGATGCCGCGCATCTTGGCGTTGGCCGGGTCGGTCTGCTCGACCGTCCAGAAGTTCATCCGGTTGCGCCCCATCCATTCAATGAACTCCGGCGTGCCGCGGTCTTCCCACGCCCAAAACCCGCGCGTGAAAAACTTCGGTCCGTCGATGACGTCTATTGCCATGATAGGGGGTTCGGTTTGGAGATTTTTACTATCTAACGAGGTCACCCAATAGCCGACGGGAGGCACGTATTCGTTCATCTCGCCCGGGCCGTACCAGCGCACGCCGAGCCGGTCGAGATACCCGTATGCCGCGTAGAGCGTCCCGATGCGATCGGCGCCGGCAAGCACGAGCACGGGCGGATTCATGTCGGGCCGACCGATCATCCGATACGTCTGGTTCTTGCCCTTTTCTTTCGCGTCGAGCCCGAGCTTTTTCGCGCGCGCGGCGACCTGCTTGTTGCTGCGCGCGTTGCCGACGAGGATCGCCGGTCCCTTGAGCTTCGTGTCGTCATCAACGATCGGGAAGTTCTTCGCGTCGGCCGGATCGAGCCCCGTCACCTTGCAAAGATAATTGTGCAGCTCGAGCGCCGCGAGCGCCTCGGTGCAGACGATCGTGTCCGGCCCCTCGGCGACGCTCCAATCGACCTTGTCGCGCGCCGCGACGGCATCCTGCGCCGTCTTGAACGACCCGAGGTTCACGACGATCGCCGTGTGCGATTTCGCCGTAAAGCCGCCTGGCAGATGCGAGCAGCCGACCGCGGCCAGCCCCAGCAGGATAAAGAACACGGTTCGTGCAGATCGGTTCATGGTGAAATCCTTTGAATGAATTCCCGGAAAGCGCCCGGCCGCGGCTAAACACAACCCCCCCACCCAGCCTCGTCCGACAAAAAGCAAAACGCCCGCCGATAGACGCGCTTACGGTCATGGCCCGTCGTATGTGTTTAGCGGCCTCGAGATGATCGTGTTTAATTAGCGTGAATACCCAGCCCCGGCAGGGGCGGCATAAGTTAGCCCAGGGTGGAGCGAAGCGGAACCCTGGGTTGGCGGGTTCTTTTCATTACGAGCCCCGGCAGGGGCGATACAGTCTGCCTTGCGTTCATGTGCCGCCCCTGCCGGTGCTTTGCCTCACTCCCGAATCTCGGGCATTGCAATAAAAACCAGATCGAAATGAACATGGTGGTGCAAGGCTGCACCACCATGAATGAGCAATCCAATCGATTGTTTACTTCGCTTACGACCCGAACTTGTTGAGCTTGCCGGCGTTGGCCAGCAGCAGGCCCATCAGCTTCTCGCTGTAGATCGTGCCGATGCTGCCGCGCAGGCATTCGCTCTCACTGAACGCCTTCGTGTCATCGACGTCGCAGTTCTCGCCGCACACCAGCAGCGGCACCGGGTGGAACGAGTGTCCCTTCATCACGTACGGCGTGCAGTGGTCGCCGGTGATCGCGATCACGTTCGGCCCGAGCTTCAAAATATCGGCCAGCGCCGCGTCGAACTCCTCGATGACGTGCACCTTGTAATCCAAATTCCCGTCCTCGCCGCTCGAGTCGGTCTTCTTCACGTGGAAGAAGAAGAAATCGTATTCGTTCCACACGGCCTTGAGCGTCTCGACTTCCTCGGCGATCGTCTGGCCGGTTTCCAGCACCTTCATGCCCGCGAGGCTCGCCACGCCGCGATACAGCGGATACGTCGCGATCGCGCACGGGTTCAGTTTATACAGATCCTGAAACGACGGCAGGCCCGGATCGACCGAGAACCCGCGCAGCACCAAACCATTTGCCTTCGGCTCGTCGGCGATCGTCTCGAACGCCTTCGCGATGAACTTGTTGGCGATGTCGGCGGTCTTCTTCGCCGCCGCGCTGTCGGTAAACGCCTTCGCCGGCAGCGTCTCGAGCCCGACCTTTTGCGGGTCGGTATCGAGCACTTCGGGCGCAAGCCCCGGCGCTTCGAAAATTGTGCAGAACCGGTATTCCTTGACCGGCAGGACGTGGATTTTCACGCCATCGATTTCCTTGATCGCCGCCTGCAGCTTGGCGCAGATGCGCGCGCCCTCTTCGCTCGGGATGCGGCCGGCGCGCCGGTCCGTGATCTTCTTGTCGGCCCCGAGCGTGCAGAAGTTGCCGCGCGTCGCGACCATGTTCTCGTTCAGCCTGAAGTTGATCCCGCACGCCTCGAGCACGCCGCGGCCGATCTCATGTGCCGGGACGATCGGGTCATAGCCGAACAGCGCCAGGTGGCCGGGCCCCGACCCGGGCGTGATGCCGACGTCGGCCGGATTGGCGCGCCCCAGCGCGCTCCTGGTGGCCAGTGCGTCCAGATTGGGTGTCTTGGCGATTTCGAGCGCGGTCTTCGGCGAGTTCATCGTGTGAATCCCGCCGACGCCGTCCATGACGATCAGGACGATCTTGGAGTCGGTTTTAACGGCCAGTTTTTGCAGCAATTGCTGACGGGCAGTAGCCATGTGGATGACCTTTCGTGGTTCGATCAGGATTGCACCGGGGGCCTCGCGGAACACCGGCTTCATGCTTTAAATTCGATATATACCCGCAAACCCCGGCAACCGGCCAGAGATTTCGGAGCGAGCACGACGGCTGTGGCATGCCGCGTAGTTCGCCGCGCGATTAATTCTTTACGCATCGGATCCATACGACCCATGTTTCCCAAACCCCACGATGATGACCGACACGAATCCGACCAGTCCGATCAAGATGCAGATTCTTTCCCGCCATCCGGGGTATTCAAAGCTTACCCGGTGCCGGCCGGCGCTGAGCCATGCGCCGGTCTGGCATCCGTTGACGCGCAGCGGCTTTTGCGGCTCGCCCCCGTCGATCCGCACGCGCCAGCTCGGATAATAGCTCTGGTTCAAGACCAGGAACCCCGGCCGCTCCAGGCTGCAACTGACGTTGACGTGTTGAGGATCGGGCCACTCCACCCGCTCGACGACGTCGTTTCCGGCGCCATCGGCCGAGCCGGTTTCCACTCCGGCCGGAACGTCGGCCTTCGCCATCCGGATGCAATCGCGGTCGGGCATCGATTCCTCAAGATCGACGCAGAGCCAGTCGTCGTTCTTCAACGTCTTCAGGCTGCGGGAAATCCACGCGCCGCCGGCCCACGATTTGTTCTCATACAGATATGCGTGAAAATACTTGCCCGGGATGTCCCCGACCGGCCGCAGCCTCGGCGAGGCGAGCTCGATCGGCGAAACCAGCCAGCGCCCGCCCAGGAAACCGCTCCATGCGATGTATCCCTCGGGCGTCGGCGAAAACGACTCGATGGGAACGCCCTCATGGGCATCGAGGTTCGACAGGACCCCGAGCACATGCTGGTCGCCCATGATCATCCCCGTCCAAAACGGGCCCATCCCGGCATAACCCGTCACGGCTTGCCAGTTCCAAATCGACGCGTGCTCGGATACCAAAAAACGGTGCAGTTCCTTGTCGATGGTCGGATTCGGGCTCCAGCCGGGCCTCAGGTCGAACGCCGTGAGCGAAATGGGCAGGTTTCCATACGCGCTCAGCCGTTCGGCGAATCCGTCCGGATCGGCGCCCGCCTTTTCGAGCATGTCCAGCGTTTGCGGCCGGCTCACCAGCGCCGAGCTGTCGCCCATCGGGTTCAGCCGGCGCGTCACCCAAGCGATGTCGAGCGCCGTGACGAGCAGCACCATCGAGACGCACGCGATCGCCACGCGCGGCGTGAACCATCGAAACCGGCCAAGCAGGCGTAGCAACCCGTCGAACCCGAGCGCCGCCAGCATCGTCACCGCCATGTTGAACCCCCACAGGTAACGGTGCGGAAAGCGCGACGTGAGTTCCTTCGGGATCATTTCAGGGATCCAGTCGGTCAACGCATACGAGGATGCGAACGCAAGCAGCAGGCTGGCACCCCCGATCGCGAACAGCGCGATCCACAATCGCCACCGCCTTACGCTGAAGAAGACGCAGCCCGCCGCAAGCGCGAGCGGCAGCAGCCCGATATAAAGCGATTCTTCCCACACGAACGCCCCGAAATACGTGCCCGGCCCGGCGCCGCCCTTGGCCGGATCGCCCATCAGCATCGGCCGCGCCAGCATCCCGAGCGCCCTCAGATCCGGCCAACGTCGCATGTTGGAGCGGTGGATCCACTGCATCATGTCGCATATCGGCGCCACCGTGGGCAGCGCCAGGGCGACCCCGATCAGCCCGGCCGCCCCAAGCGCCAGCGTCCGTTCGCCCCAGAACCGCCAATCCCGCCATTGCCGGCACAATCCCCCGATCCTGATGATTCCCCAGGCGAAGAAAACGACGGCCGCGTGATGCAGAATCTCGGGATGCCCCGCCAGCCCGAGCATCCCCATCGAAAACCCCAGCCCCGCCACGTCGCGCCGCCCCGGCCGGATCAGCAGGCGGTCGAGGAACAGCCACGCCCACGGGATCCATGCCATCGCCTGCATGATGTTCAGTTGCCGCACGTGGGCCGTCAGGTGCAGCCCGATGCTCATCAACACCGCCGCGAGCAATTGCCCCCCCAGCCCCGCGCCGAAATGCCGCGCCACCATCGCCCCGCCCACCCCCGCGATCAGTAGGTGCAGCACGATCGTCCACGCCGTCGCCGTCCCCGGGCCCGCCACCATATAGAACACCGCCGACGGCGGGTAATACGGCACGGCCTCCGGAAGCGACGCCAGCGGAAGCCCACCGAACGCCCCCGGATACCACAGCGGCAATCGCCCGCGCGCCAGTTGCGCCCCGCCCCACGCCCTCAGCGGCAGGTTCTGGTCGGTCAGGTCGCTGAGCCCGAACCGCTCGCACGAAATCGGAATCTGCCGGCCGGCCACCAGCCCCGGGTAGGCGATCGCGACCGCGACCAGCGCCGCGAATAAAGCCGCCCCCGCCGCCTTCCAGGCCGGCAATCCGTTTGATGTTCTGGGGTCTGTTCCTCGCATGTCCCGCGCCGTTCGATTCCAATCGGCTGCGCGCATGATAACCCGCGGCCGAATACCCGGTCGAGGCAAGATGTCGCCGGGGAATCGTTTGAAATTTCTGAATGATTCGGATTTATAAATTGTTTCCTCTTGATTAGAATGTTTTCCGACCGTGTTTTGAGGGCGGCCGGTGTCATGTTGAACGTCAGCAATCTCGAAAAATATATCGGCGGGCGCGCGCTGCTCGACAAGGTGACCTTCCAACTGCAGCCCGGCGAGCCGGTGTCGCTCGTCGGCGCCAACGGCTCGGGCAAATCGACCCTCATGAAGATCTGCGCGGGCCTGGTCTCCAGCGACGGCGGCGACATCAGCATGCCGCGCGATGCCACGATCGGCTACCTGCCCCAGCACGCCGACTTCGATTCGGAGGGCTCGCTGCGCGAAGAGCTGCGCGCCGTCTTTCGCGAGGTCCTCAGCCACGAGGCCGAAATGGAAGAGCTCGCCCACAAGATGGGCGAGGTCGATCCGCACGGCGAGGAATACGCGCGCATCGCCGACCGCTTCGGCCACCTCCAGCACGAAATCGAGCGCCTCGGCGCCTACGACATGGACGCCCAGGTCGGCCGCATCGCCGCCGGCCTCGGCTTCAGCTACGACGACCTCGAGCGCCCCTGCCGCGAGTTCAGCGGCGGCTGGCGCATGCGCATCCTGCTCGCCCGCCTCCTGCTGCGCAACCCCGACATCATGCTCTTCGACGAGCCGACCAACCACCTCGACCTCGAAACGATGATCTGGCTCGAGCAGTGGATCCGCGCCTCCGACGCCTCCGTCCTCATGGTCAGCCACGAGCGCGCGTTCATGGACAACCTCTCCAAGCGCATCTTCGAGATCTACGCGGGCAAGCTCACGGTCTATCGCGGCAACTACACGGACTACCTCGAGGCGCGCCAGGAGCGCTGGGCCCAGTGGGCGCGCGAATACGCCAACCAGCAGGACGAAATCGCCAAGACCCAGAAGTTCATCGACCGCTTCCGCTACCAGGCCACCAAGGCCCAGACCGTCCAGTCGCGCATCAAGATGCTCGAGCGCCTCGAGCGCATCCCGCCGCCGCCCACCGAGCCCGGCTCGATCCACTTCAAGTTCCCCGAGCCCGACCGCGGCTCCAAGGAAGTCTTCATCGGCGAGAACCTCAGCGTCGGCTACGGCGACCGCCGCGTCCTCGAAGACATCGACTTCGCCGTCTATCGCGGCGAGCGCGTCGCCCTCGTCGGCCTCAACGGCGCCGGCAAATCCACCCTCATGAAGCTCATGACCGGCCGCCTCACCCCGAGCGCCGGCGATTTCCGCGTCGGCGGCGCAACGTCGATCGGGTATTTCGCCCAGTATGAATCGGAAGATCTTTCGCCGGTCAACACGGTCTGGCAGGAGGTCAGCTCCGTCGCCCCCATCGGCATGGACCAGCAGGTGCGCAACATCCTCGGCGGCTTCTACTTCATGGGCGACGACCTCGAGAAAAAAATCGAGGTCCTCTCCGGCGGCGAGCGCACACGCGTGCGCCTTGCGCGCATGCTTTTCTCCGGCGCCAACACGCTCCTGCTCGACGAGCCGACAAACCACCTCGACCTCGCCAGCCGCCGCACGCTCGAGGACGCCATGCTGCGCTTCCCCGGCACGCTCGTGTTCGTCAGCCACGACCGCGTGCTGCTCGAAAAAGTCCCCACGCGCATCGTCGAGATCCGCGACGGCCGCCTGCGCAACTTCGCCGGCAACTACTTCGACTACTGCCGCGCGCTCGAGTCGCTCGGCGAAACGAGCCCGCTCGTCGATCCCTCGGCCAGGGGCGGCGCGCCCTCGCGCCCGGAGAAGAAGTCCGACAACGGCAACGGCGACGCGACGCTCGACCGCGAAGCGCGCAAGGAACGCCAGCGCAACCAGCGTCGCCTCGAAAAAGCCGCCGCGCAACTCGAGGAAAAGATCGCAGCCATGGAAGCCGAAGTCCGGACGCTCGACGAGAAGCTCATGATGCCGAACATCTATTCCAACCCATCGCGCCTCGCCGAAATCGGCGCCGCCCGCAAGCAGCTCAAAACCGATATCGAGCAACTCTATGCCGAATGGGAAAAAGCCGGCGAAGCCCTCGAAGCCGAGTCGTAATCAACGGACCACACGGCACATCGTTTCATTCGCATCGTTCCCATAACTCCCCTAAGTCCCATGAGTCCCATAGGTCCCATAAGACCTATGCCCCCATGCAACCGCCGCCCCCCCAAAAACGCGTCAGCGCCAAACCCCCGAGCCCTGGCAGGGGCGACACAATATGGCTCATCGCCCAAGCCCATTCGCAAACGCAACTTGACGGATTCCCTCCGCCATTTCACAATATGAATCCGATTGTTGGAGTATAGACTCTTTCGACAGGAGACGCGGTGATGGTCAACAAAATTCAGGGCAATCTCGAGGCCAAGGGGCTGCGGGTGGCCATTGTCGCCGCGCGCTTCAACGAGTTCATCGTCAGCCGCCTCATCGACGGCGCGATCGACGCCCTCGTGCGCCACGGCGCCGCCGAATCCGACATCTCCGTCATGTGGACCCCCGGCTCGTTCGAGATCCCGCCCGTCGCGCGCAAGTGCGCCGACTCCGGCAAGTTCGACGCCGTCATCACCCTCGGCGCGGTGATCCGCGGCGGCACCGACCACTATCAATACATCGCCGCCGAAGCCGCCAAGGGCATCGCCCACGTCGCGTTCGAGGCCCCGATCCCGGTCATCTTCGGCGTGCTCACCACCGATTCGATCGAGCAGGCCGTCGAGCGCGCCGGCACCAAGATGGGCAACAAGGGCGCCGAGGCTGCCATGGCCGCCATCGAAATGGTCAACCTGCACCTCTCGCTCGATAAATCTCTTTCCCAGTAACTCGTGGGATTTTTTCGTGCTCGTGCTCGTAATCGTAATCGTAATCGAAAATCGTGTCATCCCACTCTTTTACGCCCGCGGCCATATCGGCCGCCCGCTGCGACTCGCGCTGATTGAATTGACGACTCGTTCTTTGAACCACGAAGTGGTTCGATCATCTTGTCCCAAAGGCGCGCGTACTCGGCGTGAATAACCACACTACACTCGCCCTTTACGCCCGCGGCCACGTCAACCGGGTCGGCCCTATTCCTTTGCATGTTGCCCTTTCCGAACTCGAAAAATCGGCCCCCGCCGCGATCGCCGATGATGCCTGGTCCGCCGCCGGCGTCGCCGTGGCCATCGCCGAGGCCTTCGACGAAGCACGCGCCATCGGCGGCCGCGCCATCACCGACGTCACGTTCGCGCTCCACACGCGCCTCGGCCTGAGCCGCACTGCCCCGCCGACCCCTTACATCCAGCTCGTTTCGCTCGATCCCTACATGGAATGGCTCACCCCGCGCATGGCCGAGGGCTCGCCGTGGCGCCCGATCGTCGCCCGCTGGATCGACATCATCAACGAGCGCCTCACGATGCACCGCTACGCCGACCGTGCCCACCGCCGCCGCCACGCCCGCGACCTCATCGCCGCCCCACTGGCCGCGCTCGCGAACACCGAACCGGCCGACCCGCTCATCGATTTCGCCGAACATGCACTCACGTTTTACGACCTGCTCCTTGCCGACGCCTTCGCGACTCGCGGCTGGAACCGCATCGACCTTCCCGCCGCCGACCAGCTCGGCGGCTTCTACAGCCTCGCCGACGAAGCCCGCCCCCCCGAGCCCGCGCACATCGCATCCATGGTCGCCGCGTTATCCGAAGAATTAAACTCGGCCCCGACCGTCTCTCCCGCGCTCGATCCATGGCTCGCTCGCATCACTTCGCTGATGCGCGAAGCCCTCGCCCACCGCGCCGCCGGCTCGTGGCCCGACTGGATGTTCACTCAACCCGGCTTCCTCGACCGCCTCCGCTCCTGGCTGACGCACAACTCCTAACCATTCCCACTGTTGAAGCTCCATCCTCCTAGCCCCGCGTTTTAACGCTTGTCATTCCCCAAATTTTAACGAGCCAATGATTGCAGTCAGGCCGCGACTGGCGATGTGAACGCACCAAAGGTGCGTCCGCGAGTAGCCCCCGGCGAAGCGCAGCGCCGCCGGGGGTGAGATGGGAAGCGGAAATTGCGCCCCGAAGCGGGCGCCAGAAACCACATACTCGCGGGCGCCCCTTTGGGGCGCCTCTATCGTCGCATTTCCTATCCCCCGGCGGCGCTACGCGTCGCCGGGGGCTACTCGCTGCGGCCCCTTCAGGGCCAACAGAATTGGGAATGACAAGCGATGAATCGCGGGGTTATGAGGACTGGTGATGAATCGTCGAGTGCGGATCAGGACTCGTTTTCCCATCTTTTTGCTTGAGGCTCCCGTTTCAATTGAACTCCTTGATTGTTTTCGGTGGTGAGAAAT